>CP019326.1:635311-952966 GCA_001971685.1 Halomonas sp. 1513 | reverse complement strand
TAGACGGCATCGAAGCGCACCAGGGTCGTGAATAGCCGAATGTCGGCCTCGGTCAGCCACTCGCCGGCCAGGTAACGATGCTCGGCGAGGCGCGCCTCCATGCGATCCAGCGCCTCGAACAGCGCCACCACATGCTTGTCGTAGACCTTCTGGTCGGTGGCGAAGCCCGACTTGTAGACGCCGTTGTTGATGTGGTCGTAGACATCGGTGTTGACCGCATCGATGGTCTCGCGCAGGTCAGCCGGATAGAAATCGAGGCGATTGCCGGTCAGCTCGTCGAAGGCGCCGTTGAGCATGCGCAGCAGCTCGGCGGACTCATTGTTGACGATGCGCCGCTGCTGCTTGTCCCACAGCGCCGGCACGGTGACGCGGCCGGTATAGTGCGGATCGGTGAGAGTATAGAGCTCGCGATGATACTCGACGCCGTTGATCGGATCGCCACTCGAGCCCTCGTCCTCATGATAGGTCCAGCCCTGGTCGAGCATCAGCGGGCTGACGTGCGAGACGCCGATCAGCGCGTCCAGCCCCTTGAGCTTACGCAGGATCAGGGTGCGATGCGCCCAGGGGCAGGCCAGCGACACATACAGGTGATAGCGGTCCGCCTCGGCGGGCAATCCCGGCTGGCCGCCGGGACCGGGGCTGCCGTCGACCGTCACCCAGTCGCGCAGCTGGGCGGATTCACGCACGAATTCACCACCGTGCTTGTCGGTGTCGTACCACTGGTCGTGCCACTTGCCGTCGATCAACAGGCCCATGGGCCACCTCCGAGTCGAATGTAATCAAGTGGCCACAGCCTACCCCCATCGGCCCGACGCTCAAGCGCAAGTTTTGCGCTTAGTCATTCGATGGCGTCGAATCAACGTGCGTCTCGCAGCAGCCGAGCACGGCTTGCCTGAGCACTTCCGCCATGGCCTGAGCCGCGGGGCCTGCACGGTCGCGGTCGCGATAGATCAGCTGCATCGGCACCTCGCGAATCCCCCCTGCGCTGAGCGGCAGCGCCACCAGGGTGCCGCGCGCCAGCGCCTGGTCAATACGCGTCTCCGGTACCCAGGCAAAGCCCAGCCCACGCTCCAGCATATCCACCGAGGTGGCGAGATGGCTCAGCGTCCAGCGCTGCTCGGCCTTGAGCCAGCCGGCATCCATCGACTGGCGCTGGGCCGAGTCGCGTACCACCAGTTGGCGATGCTGCTTGAGATCGCGCAGGTCAAGGGGCCGACCGAGCCGGTGCAGTGGATGGTCGGGGTGTGCCACGGCGATGAAGCGCACCGTCACCAGCGGTTCGCCGAGAAAGCCTTGCGCCGCCAGTCCTGACGCCACCAGATCGGCGCGGCCGTCATAGAGCATCTCGATGCCACCGTTGAGCACCGTTTCATGAAGCTGCACGCGCACCCCGGGATAGCGCACCGAAAAGGCATCCAGCGCCCGGGCCAGGGCGTCCGGTGGAAACAGTTGGTCGATGGCCAGCACGATCTCCGCCTCGAGCCCCGCCGCCAGGCTTTCGGCCACGTCTTCGAGCGCTTCGGCGCTCTCGATCAATTGCCGCGCGCGCCGCAGCAGCAGCTCTCCGGCTTCGGTCAACCGCACCTGACGGCCTACCGGCTCCAGCACCTTGACGCCCAACTGCTCTTCCAGCTTGTGCACGGCGTGGTTGAGTGTCGAAGGGCTTTTATGTACCACCTCGGAGGCGCGTGCAAAGCCGCCATGGTCGACCACGGCAGCCAACATCTGCCACTGCGCTAGTGTCACACGGGACATTTCGAATTCCTCGAACAGTTGCAGCAAAACTATGCGCTTCTGATATCGCCTGTCCATCATCGATAATCCTCGGCATCAGTACCAACCTTTCCAAGGAGACTCTCCGATGACCCCCTCCCCTATCCGTTCAGTCGCCTCTGTGGTGCGCAGTCAGCCGAGCCAGGACGGCGACGGCGTGAAGATCAAGCGCATTCACGACTTCGGCGGCGGTATCGATCCTTTCTTGATGCTCGATGAGCTAGGCTCGGATCGACCCGACGACTATATCGGCGGCTTTCCGCCCCACCCGCACCGCGGCATTCAAACCCTGACCTACGTGATTCACGGCGGCCTGACCCATGAAGACCACATGGGACATTCCAGCACCATCAACGCGGGTGACGCCCAGTGGATGCATACCGGACGTGGCATCGTTCACTCCGAAATGCCGCTCACCGACCATCATGGCCTGCACGCCTTTCAGATGTGGCTGAGCCTTGCGGCCAAGGACAAGCTCAGCGACGCTACCTACCGCGACGTACGCTCAAGCGAGATGCCCTCTCTGCACGGCCAGGCTGCCAGGCTGATCGCCCTGGGCGGTGAATGGCGCGGTATCGAGCCACAGCAACACGTCGCCGGGCCGCTGGATGCACTGGCCGGTGATAGCGGCGTCGCTCATGTGATCATGGAGCATGGCGGGCGCCTGCTGCTGGAGCAAAGCGCCCCGATGCTGGCGGTCTATGTCTTCGACGGTGAGCTGGAGATCGGCGACCAGCGCATCACTGCCGGCCACCTGGCACGCCTCGGCGAGGGGCAGCACCTCTCGCTCGACAGCCACTCCGGCGCTCAGGCATTGATTCTCGCCGGCACCCCCCATCAGGAGCCGATCGCCCACTACGGGCCTTTCGTCATGAACACCCATGACGAGCTCGAACAGGCGTTAAAGGACTACCGGAGTGGCAACCTGACAGGATAAATCACTTGAATTACACCCCGGCGTACGCGAAAAACCAGGAATAAGCGCTACCTCGCCGGGGAAATCCAGCATGATCTACCGCTAGACGTTAGTCGAACAGCGTTGCCAAACCGCGGCCTAAATACCTGTGCTTATGTACAGTCTAGGCATCTCAAGCGGCTTGGGGTAAGGTTCTCGTGCCTTTTTACGTTCATCTAACAAGTCAAGGCCGTTATCATGTTGCGAATTCTTCATTCGCTGCCTCGCACGCACAAGTTACTTTTACTACCCGTCGCCACCATGGTCACCGTGCTAGGTACGCAAAAAATCATCGGCGCTTTCGACACTACAGGCGAAAGCCCCAGCGTCGCTTCACCAGCTTTCTTCCCCCTCGATTCAAATACCAACCGCGAAACAGGCGAACTCGATTTCGAGCGCAATGCCGTATCAGACGCGGTGAAAATGGCCAGTAATGCCTTGGATGCCACTCGCCAGTACGTCCCCATTGCCGAACTGGCGGCTCAGGAAATCGTCGACATCGACATGCTCTCTACGGCACAAGCGAGCGCTGAGCAGACGTCCGTCGCCGCCACTACCGCGGAATCCATCGATGTCGATGAGCAGCAGCCGGAAGACTCGCCGGCAACCATTGATACCGACGTGCTGCATCTTGCTCTACATCTTCCCGAGATGGGCCAGTCCGACGATCTGGCGCTGGTCGATGAGTCCATGCAGGATGCCGGCTTAGACGACGACTCGCTGGCTTCTTATACCGCCTACGATTATGACGACTACCTCGACGGCCCCCTGGTGCTGTTCGACGATGGCGACGTATTTCTCGATGAAGAGCTAGTAGCCGAACAGACCTATGTGCCCGAATGGGAAACCTATACGGTGCAGCAGGGCGATACGTTCGCGGTAATGGCCCAGCAAACCCTCGGCCTCGGCTACAGCGAAGTGCTGCAGCTACTCGACAAGATGCCCGATCGCAATGTTCTGACCCGTTGGCGGGCCGGGCACAATTTCGACTACCAGCTCGATGAAGATGGGCAACTCCTGGCGCTGCGTGTGATGAAGAATCCACGCAGCGGCTTCTTGATAGAGCGCGACCCCGAGACGGCCTTCGAGGTCTCGAGCATCGAGAAGGCAGGCGAACCTACCCAGCGGTTGTTTGCCGGGACAGTGAGCGGTAGCTTCGGACGCTCCGCCGAGGCCACCGGTCTGTCCGCCTCAGAAGTCGCCCAGCTCAGCAAACTGCTGGAGAAAAAACTCGACTTCCGACGCGACACCCGTCGCGGCGATCGCTTCCAGGTGCTGGTGGAATCCGACCTGATCGACGGCCAGAGCCTCGACTCCCGCGTGCTGGCAGTCAAGTACGAAGGCGCGCGGATGGATCTGACGGTGGTTCGCAACAGCTCCGACAACCGTTTCTATACCCCCGATGGTGCAAGCCTCGACCCGGCCTTCGAGCGCTACCCCTTCAACGGCAACTATCGCCAGAGTTCTTCATTCAACCTGCGCCGCAAGCATCCGGTCACTGGGCGCGTCAGCCCGCACTACGGCACCGACTGGGCGATGCCGATCGGCACCTCGATCAATGCCCCCGCCGATGGTCGCGTGGAGAAGGTAGGCAATCACCCGCTGGCCGGCCGCTTCATCGTGGTACGCCACGATAACGGCTACCGCACCCGCTACCTGCATCTCTCCGAGCCGCTGGTCAGCCGTGGTGATCGCGTCAGCATGGGCGAGACCATTGCCAAATCCGGCAACACCGGGCGCAGCACCGGCCCACACCTGCATTACGAGGTGATCGTCAACGGCAACCAGGTCGACCCGATGCGCGTCGACCTGCCCGAGAACCAGAGCCTCGAAGGTGATGCCCTGGCCGCCTTCCAGCGCGAGTCCGAGCGCCTGCTGGCGACGCTCGAAAGCGGCGAAACCGGCACCGTCATCGCCAGCACCAGTACCGGCGAGCCCGAGCCGCGCCGCCCTGGCGACGACAGCTAGACTCCCGCACTGACCCCACGACGCCCCGCCCTTGAACTGACCCCCAATAGTTGGACGGCTCATTCAGTCGGCGCTCAAGGCCTGAGTCCTGTACTGCACAGGGCTCAGGCCTTTTAATTTCATCTTGATACGCTCGTGGTTGTAGTAATGGATGTAACGGTCGAGGCCTTGCTGCAGCTGCTCTATGGTGTCGAACCGGTTCAAATGGAAGTATTCAGCCTTCAGGGTGCCGAAGAAGCTCTCCATCGCAGCATTGTCCAGACAGTTCCCTTTCCGTGACATGCTACGGAGTATCCGCTTCTCCACCACTAGGCGGCGATATCTGGGGTGGCGATAATGCCAGCCCTGATCCGAGTGGAGCAGCGGCCGGTCCCCCGCGATCAGCCTGCTAAAGGCTTTCTTGAGCATACCCTTCACCAGGTCGAACACCGGGCGTGGCCCTGTCTGGAAGGCAATGATCTCTCCGTTATATAGATCCATGACCGGTGACAGGTAGAGCTTCTGGCCATTGACCTTGAATTCGGTGATGTCTGTCACCCACCGTTGATGGGGACGCTGAGCCTGAAACCGACGCTGCAACGTATTCGGGGCGGCGTAGCCTTCCGCGCCTCGGTAGGCACGATACCGCTTAGGGCGAACCAGGGACTTCAAGCCTAGCTGTTGCATCAACCGCTGGACGGTCTTGTGGTTGATCGCCTCACCTGCCTGCCGCAGAACGGAGGTGATGCGACGGTAGCCATAGCGCCCTTTGTGGCGGTCGTAGATCGCCCGGATACGCGCCTTCAGAGCCGCGTACCGATCGTCAGCGTCCAAGGCCTTGATCTGGTAGTAGAACGTGCTGCGCGGCAGCTCGGCCGCACGCAGCAGCAGCGCCAGTGAGTGCTCATGCCTTAATCCTTGGACGGCTTGGGCTTTTTGCCCCGCGTCGTCGCCCGCTTTTCCTGGATCAAGGCATCGAGCTTTTTTAAGTAGGCATTCTCTGCCCGTAGATAGGCCAGTTCCTCGAGCAGTTCCTCATGGGAGCGCTCCTCATCGGCGCAAGGCTTGGGCGGTGATGGGGGCTTCTGGGGCATGGGGCGGCGTCCCTTACGCTTTGGGGCTAACGCGGTCAGACCCCCACTATGATATTGGCGTTCCCATCTGCCAATAGCGCCAGCGGCACGGATATCAAACAGGGCCTCGGCCTGACGGATCGACAAGCCGTCGCGCCACATCCTTTCCAGCACCTCACGCTTGAACGATGAGCCGTAGTGGTGGCGCGTCTGGCGTAACCCTGAAGGACCATGCTGCCGGTAATGCTCCAGCCATCGCCGGACCATGGAATAATCCAGCTCAAGCTGGCGGGCTACCTCCTTTATGCTGCCCCCCACGCGCAGACATTGCTGCACCACCTGCCACTTGAACTGCTCGCTATATCGATTCCTCATAGAAACACCCCGAAGGTTGGGTTGGATGTCCAACTTTCGGGGTGCAGTTCACCTGCGGGGCGTCGTCGTTTCTAGGCCTTGGCCGGCAGCGTCGCAGTGGCGAAGCGCAGCAGCAGCGCATAGCTCAGCACGGCCACTAGCACGCCCACCAGCGGCGGCAGCAGCGGCGAGAGATAGGCGGCCAGCGAGCCCAGCGCATAGGCCATCAGTCCCACCCAGCGAAAGGCCGGCAGGCTCGCGGACTCGAGAGACGGATAGCGCCCCTTATGGCGCAGCCAGAAATCGGCCATGATCACGCCGCCGATCGGTGGGATGAAGGTGCCCAGCAGCACCAGGTAGGGAATCAGCAGGTCGTACATGCCGCCGACCGCCAGCAGCGTACCGATAGCGGCACCGACCACGGTCACCAGGCGTCGACGGGTCGTGCGCAGCAGGTTGCAACCGGCCACGGCGAAGTTGTAAATGGTGTTGTCCTGGGTGGTCCAGATATTCAGGAACAGCATCAACACCGCCAGCACCACGAACCCTTGCGCCAGCATCACGTCGACGATGTCCGCCTGCTGATAGATCAGCGCGCCCAGCGCACCGGTGAGTACCATCAGCCCGTTGCCGACACAGAAGGCCGCCAGGGTGGCGATCACCGCGATTTTCGGCGAACGCGCGAAGCGGCTCCAGTTGGTCGCCTGGGTCCCGCCACTCACGAAGGTGCCGATGATCACCGTGACGGCCGCGGCAAAACTCATGCTGTCGGTGGGCGTCTGGCCCAGCAGGCCGCTCAACCCGCCAATATCGTGCATGCCGGTATAGAGGCTGATCAGGATGAACAGCAGCATGGCCGGCACGGCAAAACGCGACAGCCAGTCGAGCCCGCGATAGCCGATCATCGCCGTGATGCAGAAGGCCATGCCGAACACCACCATCAGCGGGACCTCCATCCAGCCGGGCAGGTTAGTGGTTTGCACCAGGATCACCGCAATGGTGGCCGTCCCCCAGGCGTACCAGCCGATCTGGGTGAAGCCGAGCAGCAAGTCGGAGAGCTTGCTGCCAAGCTCACCGAAGCAGAAGCGCCCCATCAGTACCGAGTTGAGGCCGCTGCGACAGGCGATATACGCCAGTGCCGCGGCATAGCCGCCAAGCAGCAGGTTGCCGATGGTGATCACCCATAGCAGTTCACCAAAGGTGAATGCCGTGCCCAGCGAGCCGCCCGCCCACATCGTCGCCGTAAACAAGGTAAAACCCAGCAGCACCATGGTCGTCGAGAGCAGTCCTTTGCGGCGACTCGCCGGTACGGCGCTGAGCGGATAATCGGATGTTTTCATTGTTAGCTCCGGAATGAATGCAATGCCCGTCTAGCGTCGAGCAACCCCAGCAGCACCTCGCGATACAGCTCCTCCATGGTCGCGAAGTAGTAGTGCACGTTCGACTTGGGCAGGTCAGCCAACTGAGCGATATCGCCCATGGCGGCGCCCGCATAGCCCTTCTCGGCGAAGACCCGCTCGGCGGCGAGCAGGATCTTTTCGACATTGCGGGGACGAATATCGCCCTTCTTCTTGGCCATCCCGTCTCCTTGCACCCCGTCTCACGCTGAACGCTGGCCACCGCCCGTCGGCGAGGCGCTATCCAGCGTACCATTCCCCCCCCCCGGGCCGCGCAACCACGCCCAAGCCGACGCCGAGCCGCCCCGGTTTCCTGCACCCCGGCATGGCGGCACCCCATTGCCAGTGCACCAACATGCACCATGCAGCGCAGCATTCCGCGCGACTCGAATGTCATAAGTAATTGAATAAAAAATAAAATCAAGCGAACGGCAAGCTAATTGCTAGATCAATGTCAGATATTGACGTGGACCAGGCTCAGACCGAGTACGAGTGCGTCGACCTGACCTTCAACGGCGAAGGCCCTGATCGTGAGTTCGACCGTCACTTGACGAGGTTAGTCCCATGGAAATTCGCAACAAGGCCAACAAGATTCGCCTGTTGAACTTCAGCACTCCGCAAATGCGAGCCTTCCACTTCTCGTGGTTCGCCTTTCATATCTGTTTCTTCGGCTGGTTCGGCATCGCTCCACTGATGGCGGTGGTACGCGAAGACCTCAACCTTACCCAGACCCAGATCGGCAACACCATCATCGCCTCTGTCGCGATCACCGTGGTCGTGCGCCTGCTGATCGGCGTGCTGTGCGACCGCATCGGCCCGCGCAAGGCCTACTCAGGGCTGCTGATCTTCGGTTCGATCCCGGTGATGGGCATCGGCTTCGCCAACAGTTTCGAAACCTTCCTGCTGGCCCGCCTGGCGATCGGTGCGATTGGCGCCTCCTTCGTGATTACTCAGTACCACACCACCATGATGTTCGCCCCCAACGTGGTCGGCACCGCCAACGCCACCTCGGCAGGCTGGGGTAACCTGGGCGGTGGCACCACCCAGATCCTGATGCCGCTGATCTTCTCCGGCATCCTGATGCTCGGCGTCAGCGAGACCCTCGGCTGGCGCCTGGCCATGGTCGTGCCCGGCGTGGTGCTGTTCATTACCGGCATCTGCTACTACCGGTTTACCCAGGATGCACCCAACGGCAACTTCGAGGACCTGCGCGCCCGCGGCGAGCTTCCCCAGGCAGACGGCGACAGCGGCGCCGGCCAGACCTTTCTGGCAGCCGCCAAGGACATCCGCGTCTGGGCACTGTTCGTGGTCTACGCCATCTGCTTCGGCGTCGAATTGACCATCAACAATATCGCCGCCATCTATTTCTTCGATCACTTCGATCTGACCTTGGCCACCGCCGGCATGATTGCCGGGCTGTTTGGCCTGATGAACGTGTTCGCCCGCACCATGGGCGGTATCTTCTCGGATCTGTTCGCCAAGCATGGTGGCCTCAAGGGCCGCGTACGCTGGCTGTTCATCGCCCTGGTGTGCGAGGGCATCGCCCTGGTCGCTTTCTCGCAGATGCACGTGCTCTCCTACGCCATCGGCATCATGCTGGTATTCAGCCTGTTCGTGCAGATGGCCGAAGGCGCCACCTACGGCGTGGTGCCCTTTATCAACAAGAAGGCGCTGGGCGCGGTGGCCGGCATCGTCGGCGCCGGCGGCAACGTCGGCGCCGTGGCCGCAGCCTTTCTGTTCCGTTCGGAAGCCATCACCTACCAGCAAGGGCTGTTCTATCTTGGCCTGACCGTGCTGGTACTGGCCTCCTGTGCCCTGCTGGTACGCTTCTCTCCGGAGACCGAGGCCGAAGAGGCCGCCGCCTATCAAGATGCCGTGGGCGACGAGACCGGCGCCGGTGCACTCTCGCTGCGCTGATCGCAGCCCGCACCGACACCTGGCTCGACCCGATAGCAAGCCGCCGCTCGCAAGGGCGGCGGCTTGCGTGGCGAGAGATGATGCGTCACTCACTGAGGAGGCCTAGCCCATGACCCCCACCCACCGTCTACTGCAGGCCGCCAAGCGAAGCGAAATAGGCAACCTCGAGCGGCTCGCCGCCACCTGCGAACTGGTCGGCGATATCAGCCGCTTCGTGCATGCGCTGCAAAAAGAGCGTGGCGCCTCGAACATCTACCTCACCTCCCGCGGCCAGCGCTTTAGCGCACGACGGCTGGAGCGTGTCAGCGACAGCCTCAAGCGCGAGCAGGCGATACGCGAGCGTCTCGATGACCTTCCGCAGCAGGCCGCGAGCAATGCGCGACTGCTCAAGCGCATCGCCTGCGTGTGGGCTGCTCTCGACGCCCTGCCCACGCTGCGTAGGGAGATCGAGTCACTGGCGATCAGTGCCGATGCCGCTACCCGCACCTACAATCGGCTGATCGGCGGGCTATTGGCGGTGGTCTTCGACGCTGCCGACACCGCCGACGATCCCGACGTGACCCACTCGCTGGTGGCGATTTTCCACTTCATGCAGGGCAAGGAGCTGGCCGGTCAGGAACGCGCCTGCGGCGCTATCGGCTTCACCGCCGGCGAGTTCGACGCCGCCCATCGCCAGCTACTTTTGCAGTTGATCGACGCCCAGCAGCGCTGTTTCGATACCTTCTGTGAGTTCGCCAGCGATGCTGCACGCGAGCACTGGCAGCAGCAGCACGCCCCGCGCCGTCAGGATGGAATCCAGCAGCTACGCAAGCAGGCCTGCAGCGATCACGCAGCCCAGCTGAATCACGCGCTTGGCGAAACCTGGTATGAACTCACTACCGCACGCATCGACGCCATGCAGCAGGTCGAAGCGCAATTGACGGCCGAGCTTTCCCAGCTTTGCCACCGCAAGATCGAGCAGGCCCAGGCCGACATCAACGACCAGCAGCAGTTGGATGCCTCACTGCACGATGCCATCGAACAGTGCTCTACCTGCGAACAGCTGGTCGACCTGTTTCCACAGGAGGCGACCCACGAACTCGGCCAGTTGACCGCCAACGCGGTCGAATCACGGCTTAACCGCGCGCTGATCGACCTTATGCAGTCTCAGAATGCGCGACTGCAACATATCAGCGATGAGCTGGAAAATACTCGTGAAATGCTGCGCGAGCGCAAGCTGATAGAGCGTGCCAAGGGCATGATCATGGAGCATCAGCAGATGAGCGAAGACCAGGCCTATCGCTTCCTGCGCAAGGCGTCCATGGACCAGAGCAAGAGCATGGCCGAGATGGCAAGAACCATCATCGACCTGGCCAATATTCTACAAAAGCGCCAGGCCTGAGGTCGCAAGTGGTGCGCTGCATCATGCCCGCGCACCAAGACAACGCCACGCCTGGTTTCGGCTCACCGCCACCGATATACGCAAGTCATTGTTAACGAAAGCATCGCCTCGACTAAATGTGAAAATGGCACCCTAACTGCAACGCTATTGGCGTACGCTGAGTCAACGACGGTTCAGCTCCCAGGCAGTTTTCAATAGCGGACAACGGCGTCTGATTAAGAATCACCCAGTGTGGGTGGGGCTTATATCAGGCGCCGTTTCTTTGTTTGGAGCCATCGCATGAACAACAACAGATTCAAGGGCTACTCCCCTCAGCGTCGTCGCTTTCTGAAGAACTCCGCCACCCTGGTCGGCGGCTCGGCGCTGCTCAGCAGCCTACCCGTTAGCTGGGCCTTCGCCGACGGCAAGCCGGAAACCACCGCGGCCAAGCTTGGCTTTATCGCCCTGACCGATGCCGCCCCGCTGTTCGTCGCCGATGAAAAGGGCTTCTTCGCCAAGCACGGCATGACCGATGTCGAGGTGCTCAAGCAGTCCTCCTGGGGCACCACCCGCGATAACCTGGTGCTCGGCTCGCAGCGCAACGGCATCGACGGAGCACACATCCTCACGCCGATGCCCTATCTGATCAGCTCCGGCGCCGTCACGCCCAATAACCAGCCGGTACCGATGAGCATCCTGGCCCGCCTCAACCTCAACGGCCAATGCATCTCGGTGGGCCGCGACTACGCCGACCTGGAGGTGCAGCTCGATACCCGTGAGTTCGGCCAGGCGCTGGCCGAGAAGCGCGCCGGTGGCGACGAGGCGACAGCCGCCATGACCTTCCCTGGCGGTACCCACGATATGTGGATTCGCTACTGGATGGCGGCGGGCGGCATCGACCCCAACCGCGACGTCTCGACCATCACCATTCCTCCCGCCCAGATGGTCGCCAATATGCGCGTTGGCAGCATGGATACCTTCTGTGTCTGCGAGCCCTGGAACCATCAGCTGGTCAACCAAGGCATCGGCTATACCGCCAATACCACCGGTGAACTGTGGAACGACCACCCGGAAAAAGCCTTCGCCATGCGCAGTGATTACGTGGAGGAAAACCCCAACGCTACCCAGGCTCTGTTGATGGCGATCATGGAGGCACAGATGTGGTGTGAGGACCCGGCTAACCATGAAGAGATGGCACAGATCTGCTCACGTCGCCGCTGGATTCATGCGCCCTATGACGACCTTATCGACCGTATCCAGGGCAACTTCGACTACGGTACGGGCCGCGTCGTCGAGAACCATCCGCAGATGATGCGCTACTGGGACCGTCACGCCTCTTACCCCTTCAAGAGCCACGACCTGTGGTTCCTGACCGAGAATCAGCGCTGGGGCTACCTGCCGCAGGATCTCGATAGCGCCGCCCTGATCGAACGCGTCAATCGCGAGGACCTATGGCGCCAGGCCGCCGAACGACTCGGCGTGGCATCAAGCGACATTCCCGACTCGACATCCCGCGGCGTCGAGACCTTCTTCGACGGCAAGACATTCGATCCCGAGGATCCCCAGGCCTATCTCGATAGCCTCGAGATCAAGCGCCTGGCCTGAGCCATATCCCTCGCACCATTACTGACACAGGAGAATCGCCATGAGCGTTTCATCCAGCGCTGACAGCACTGACCAGCCGCTGATGGGCGGCTGGTCGGCCAACCTTCACCGCCTTCGCGACACCTTGATCCACAATGTTCTGCCACCGGTGATCATCCTCGCCGTGCTCGGGGCAATCTGGGAGATCCTCTGCTCCTCGCCTGGCGCAGCGCTGCCGCCTCCCTCCCAGGTGATCAGCGACACCTGGGAGCTGATCGTCGACCCCTTCTACGACTACGGCGGCAACGACAAGGGCATGGGCTGGCAGATACTGGCCAGCCTCGAGCGAGTCGCCTACGGCTACTCGCTGGCCGTCGTGGCCGGCATCAGCCTCGGCGTGCTGGTCGGCCAGTCCACCTGGGCCATGCGCGGGCTCGACCCGGTCTTCCAGGTGCTGCGCACCGTCCCGCCGCTGGCCTGGCTGCCGATCTCGCTGGCCGGTTTCCAGGACAGCACTCCCTCGGCCATCTTCGTGATCTTCATCACCGCCATCTGGCCGATCATCATCAACACCTCGGTCGGCGTGCGAAACATCCCCGAGGATTACCGCAACGTGGCGCGGGTACTGCGCCTCAATGGCCTGGAGTACTTCACCCGCATCATGCTGCCGGCCGCCGCGCCCTACATCTTCTCCGGGCTGCGCATCGGCGTGGGCCTGTCGTGGCTGGCCATCGTCGCCGCCGAGATGCTGATCGGCGGCGTGGGCATCGGCTTCTTCATCTGGGATGCCTGGAACGCCTCGATGATCAGCGACATCGTGCTGGCGCTGGTCTATGTCGGCATCGTCGGCTTCTTCCTCGACCGTATGGTCGCCTACATCGGCAACCGCGTGACCCGCGGCACCGCCCAGGGCTAAGGAGACTTCCCATGACCCAACGCTATCTCAGCATCGAACAGGTCGACATGACCTTTCACTCCAAGGGCGGCTCGAGCAACGTGCTCAAGGGCATCGACCTGAGCGTCGCCCGCGGCGAGTACATCTCGATCATCGGCCACTCTGGCTGCGGCAAGTCGACCCTGCTCAACATCATCGCCGGGTTGACCGAGTCCACCTCCGGCGCGGTGATCCTCGACGGCAAGGAGGTCAACGCCCCGGGCCCCGATCGCAGCGTGGTGTTTCAGAACCACTCGCTGCTGCCGTGGCTGACCGTCTACGAGAACGTTGCCCTGGCGGTCAACAAGACCTGTGCGCGCACCAAGACCAAGGCCGAACGTCACGCCTGGATTCTCAAGAACCTCGAGATGGTCGGCATGAGCCACGCGCTGGACAAGCGTCCGGCGGAGATCTCCGGCGGCATGAAGCAGCGCGTCGGCATCGCCCGGGCGCTGGCCATGGAGCCCAAGGTGCTGCTGCTCGATGAGCCCTTCGGCGCCCTCGACGCCCTGACCCGCGCTCACCTCCAGGAGGAGGTGATGCGTATCCAGGATGAGCTCGGTAACACCGTGATCATGATCACCCACGACGTCGACGAAGCGGTGCTGCTCTCCGATCGCATCGTGATGCTGACCAACGGCCCCTCGGCGCGTATCGGCGAAGTCCTCGACATCGACCTGCCGCGGCCGCGCAATCGCATCACCCTGGCCGATGATCCGGCCTACAATCGCTACCGCCAGGAAGTGCTGCGCTTTCTCTACGAGAAGCAGCGCAAGGTCGAAAGGCTCGCCGAGCGGCGCGAGAAGTCGCCCGCATCGCCACCGACCAAGGCCCGCGCCTGAGCCCATCGGCACCGGGCCGAGCGCAGCAACGACCGCCGCCTGCGGGTGGCGGTCGTTGCATCTTGGCACGATGGAATGACGACAAAGATGGCAAGGCGGCGATCCCCGGACCATGCTCATAGCCATCGACCGCGATCCAGAGCCCGCCCATGACCGATGTCACCCCCGTCACGGTGTTTTACGACCAGCGCATGCTGGCCCACGAACCCAGCCCCGATGCCGCGTTCCTGCCCGGCCGTATGGATACCCGCATTCGCCAGCTGCTGTCGGGGCTCGGGGTGCCCTGGAAGTATCCAGAGCACCCGGGCAGACTGACCGCCATCCAGCAGTTCCTGGCGCTGACGCCCATCGACGGCGTGACCTACGCCGACGGCAAGGCCGCCACTCAAGAACAGCTCGGTCGGGTACACACCTCGTCCTACCTCGAGCAGGTGTTCAAGCTGCGTGGCCAATACGCCTGGCTGGACGTGGATACCACGGCCGTCTCGCCGGGCAGCGTCGAGGCCGCCGAGGTGGCCGCCGGCACCGCCATCGCCGCCGTGGAATCAGTGGTTGCCGGGCACACTGCCAGCGCCTTCGCCCTGGTACGCCCACCGGGGCACCACGCCGAGCCGGTGCGAGCGCGAGGCTTCTGCCTGTTCAACAACGTGGCAGTGGCCGCCGCCCACGCCAAGGCGGCGCTGGGCTGCCAGCGCATCATGATTCTCGATTGGGATGCGCATCACGGCAACGGCACCCAGGACATCTTCTGGGCCGACCCCGACGTGCTGTTCATCGACCTGCACCGCGGCGCGCCCTTCTATCCCGGCTCCGGTAGCCTGGAAGAGGTCGGGGTGGGTCTCGGCGAAGGCACCACGGTGAATATCCCGATGCCGGCCGATGCCGGCGACGCGGCCTACCTGCTGGCCTTCGAACGCATCATCGAACCCGCAGCGGACTGGTTCAAGCCCGACCTGATCCTGGTCTCGGCGGGCTTCGACCCCCACGCCCACGACCTGGCGCTGAACGTCTCCTACCGTGGCTTCGCCTCGATGACACACCGCCTCAAGCTGCTCGCCGAGCGCCACTGCGAGCGGCGGCTGGTATTCGTGCTCGAGGGCGGCTACAACCTGATTTCGCTGTCACACGGCGTCAAGGCCGTGCTCGAGGTGCTCGCAGGTGCGGTTCCGCCGCCGCCGGGCGAGTGCGGCATCGCCGAAGTCGAGGCCGCCGCGGCCTTTCATCGCAGCGCCTTTACCCAATCCTGACAGCAGGAGGCCGGTCGGCGGTTAACTCCTTGAGTTGGCGCTTGGCTACCGCCAGCCCCTCGTGGCCCAGGGGCGTGGCGCGATACAGCTTGCGCCGCGTGCTGCCCTGCTGCTCCTGACGTGAGCGCAGATAGCCCTTGCGCTCCATGGCATGCAGCATGGGATAGAGAGTGCCGGGGCTGAGCCGATAGCCGTGGCGCGCCAACTCGTCGATCATCCACTGGCCGTAGATGTCGTGCTCGGCAGCGTGGTGCAGCACGTGCAGCCGCACCAACCCCGATAGCAGATCATGATGTTCCATGTTGTTGACTCGCCGATGACAACTAACGAAAATCGATATTGGTTTTCGTTTTAGCAAGTCCACTGGTGCGGGGCAAGCCCCCATCCGATGAGAGGAGTCACGCCATGGCCCATCATTCCGAGGATTTTCTGCGCCTGGCCAACGAGGCCAAGCAGCGCATCAAGGAAGTCTCGCCCGCAGAAGCCAAGCAGTTGATCCGCGACGGCGCCCTGGTGCTGGACGTGCGCGACAAGGAGGAGTTCGAGCAGGGGCATCTCGATGAGGCGGTCAACATCAGCCGCGGCACGCTGGAAATGCGTATTGCCGAGGCCGCACCAGACAAGCAGGCGCCGATCGTCTGCCACTGCGCCGGCGGCAACCGCGGCGCGCTGGCCGCCGACACCCTGCAGCGCATGGGCTACACCCAGGTGGTCAATATCCAGGGCGGCCTCAAAGCATTCGACAGCGACGAATAAGCGCGTTGCCAGCACCGCAACGGCAGCGGCCAGCCCCGAGGAGCTGGCCGCTGCCAAACGCAATGCCGAGGGTTGTTCAGTCCGCTTCGACTCCCTCGGGGAGTTCAAACGGTATGCCTTCCGGCGGCAAGAAGTTTTCCGGAATCTCCCCCGTCAGCGCTTCCTGAAAGGCGACCAGTTCATCAAGCGCCTCGTCGTCGAGCTCCTGCCCAAGCTGCACTCGCGCCATGATGGCGGTGGCGCGGCGCAGATCATCCACAGAGCCGTCATGGAAGTAAGGCCCTGTTTTTGCGACGTTGCGCAGCAAGGGAACGCGGAAGAAAAAGCGGTCGCTCTCCTCGCCTGTCACGGCCATCAGACCCGAGCTGATATCCAGCGAGCCGGTGTGCTCCCAGTAATTCTCACGGATGCCAAACCGCTGAAGCATGGTACCCCCCACCAGCTCACCACTATGACAACCGACACAGCCACTGTTCATGAAGCGCTCCAGGCCTCGCACTTCCAGTTCATTCAGCGCCTCGTCATCCCCCTCGAGCCACGTATCGAAGGGTGCCGGCGTGCGTAGCGTGGTCTGATAGAACTGCAGTGCCTGGCCATAGTTCTCGACCGAGACAGGGTCTTCATCTTCTGGAAAGGCGGCCGCGAACAGCGCTTCGTAGCCGTGTTCGTGGAGCACCGGCAGGATATCTTCACGATCGTCGAACCCCATCGAGCCGGTAATCGAGCCCATCGCCTGATCGGCCCCGGTGGCCCGGTCCGCCAGCCAACGCAATCCCGGCGTGTCCTGAGAGTGGAACACGGTTTGTGACTGCATGGTCTCGCCACCGCGCGCGTTGATCGAACGTTCGCGGCTATCGGAGCCCCAGTTTTCACGGAAGTGACAGCTGGCACAGGCCACTTCACCGTTCGATGAGAGACGGATATCCCAGAACAGCGCCTGCCCCAGCGTGGATTTCGGATCCTCGAGTTCCTCGGAGGGTGTTGCTTCGACGCCGCCCAAGACGCGATTCGCCCGCTCACGCAGTTCGTCGTTAGCCACCACCAGCGGCCCTGCCAACAGCAGACTTCCGCCTGCCAACATGCTCATCACGCGTATCTTCATCACAGTGATCCCCATCTTTTTGGCCATCCAGCGTCGGGTTCATGACATAGCTCATGCCAAGACGGCCTTTTTCTTTTCGATAATGTGCTGATAAAGGGTATCTATCGATGCATTAACGGGAGTTGATTAGGGTCAAGTCATCCGCGAAAAAGGTACACTCGCGGCAAATACCCTTGGATCGCTTGTCTTGACCTCAGCCTTATCGAATAGCGCTAGCAGCCAGCCCCTCGCCGGGTTCTTCGGCGTGTTTCGCTACAGCCGCCGGGCGCTCGGCCTGGTCTGGGAGACCTCGCGCTGGATGACCCTGGGGCTGATGCTGTGCACCCTGGTCGCCGGGGTGCTGCCGGCGGTAGCCGCCTGGGTGGGCCAGTTGATCGTCGACGGCGTGGTCGCTGCCATGGAGGCCCACCGCGCGGCCAGCGACCCCGATTTGCTCGCGCTGATCACCCCGGTGCTGTGGCTGGTGGCGCTGGAGGGCCTGATCATCGCGCTGATCGCGCTCGCCCAGCGCGGCCTCGCCGCCCAGCAGTCATTATTGCGTGCGCTCCTCGGCCAGAAGGTCAACGTGATGATCCTCGAAAAGGCGGGACGCCTGTCGCTCTCCCAATTCGAGGACTCCGAGCTCTACGACAAGCTGACCCGCGCCCGCCGCGAGGCCTCGACCCGCCCCCTGGCGCTGGTCAACAAGACCTTCGGGCTGCTGCAGAACGCCATCTCGCTGGCCAGCTTCGGTGTGCTGCTGGTGCAGTTCTCGCCCTGGGCGCTACTGCTGCTGGTGGCGGGCGCCCTGCCGGTGTTCATCTCCGAGGCCAAGTTCTCCGGCGACGCCTTCCGGCTATTTCGCTGGCGCTCGCCGCAGACCCGCATGCAGATCTATCTGGAAACGGTGCTGGCCCGCGAGGACAGCATCAAGGAGGTCAAGCTGTTCGGCCTCGAGGGGCTATTCCTGCAGCGCTATCGCGACATTTTCACTCGGCTGTTCGCCGAGGACCGCCTGCTGACGCTGCGTCGCGAGAGCTGGGGCTTCCTGCTCGGCCTGCTCGGCACCCTGACCTTCTACGGCGCCTACGGCTGGGTAGTGGTGGAGACCATCGCCGGCGGCCTCACGCTGGGCGAGATGACCATGTACCTGATGGTCTTCAAGCAGGGCCAGGCGGCGCTCTCGGCCAGCCTGACCGCGATCAGCGGCATGTATGAGGACAACCTCTACCTCTCGAACCTCTACGAGTACCTGGAGCAGCCGGTAGAGGACGACGGCGGCACCCTCACCCAGGGCGCCACGCCCGGTGATGGCCTGCGCTTCGAGGGCGTTGGCTTCGCCTATCCCGGCGGAGAGGCGGTGCTACAAGACATTAACCTGCACCTGGCCCCGGGCCAGAGCCTCGCCCTGGTGGGGGAGAACGGTTCCGGCAAGACCACCCTGATCAAGCTGCTGACGCGGCTCTATCACCCCACCCAGGGGCGCATCCTGCTGGATGGCAGCGACCTGCGCGACTGGCAGACCGAGGCGCTACGCGAGCGTATCGGCGTGATTTTCCAGGACTTCGTGCGCTACCAGCTGCAGGTCGGCGAGAACCTCGGGGTCGGCGATACCCACGCCTTCGAGGACCAGGAGCGCTGGCAGGAGGCCGCACGCCACGGCATGGCCGACGACTTCATCGCGCGCATGGCCAGCGGCTATCAGACCCAACTGGGCCGCTGGTTCAAGGGCGGCCAGGAACTCTCCGGCGGGCAGTGGCAGAAGATCGCCCTGTCGCGGGCCTATATGCGCGAGAACGCCGATATCCTGGTGCTCGACGAGCCCACCGCGGCGATGGACGCCGCCGCCGAGGCGGAGATCTTCGCGCGCTTCCGCGAACATGGACGCGACAAGATGACCATCCTGATCTCGCACCGCTTCTCCACGGTGCGCAGCGCCGAGCAGATCCTGGTCATCGACCGCGGCGAGATCATCGAGCGCGGCACCCACGACCAGCTGTTGGCCGCCGACGGCCGCTACGCCACGCTGTTCAGGCTCCAGGCCAAGGGCTATCGCTGAGGGTCCGGACTCAACGGCGCTCTACCCACCGCTTGACGCTTGTTCAGCGGTTGTTTATAAAAAAAGGGTCACTCACATAAGGTGAGCGGCATCAACCCCATCCAGAGACCGTTTTCTCATGCGCTGGCAATCCCGCGTCAACCGCCCAAGCAAGCTACATCGTATTGCCAATAATGCGATGCGAGCCTGCCGTTGCCGCGTGCCAATCCGATACTGAGAAACGATGGCCGCGGCATGCGTCGCGGCCATGTGGTTACCCCCGCTGTATTCGGTCATCTCCTGTTCGCGCTGCATCCCGGCCTCCTGCAAGGAGACCGAGAAATGGCAATTTCCGCTAGCCTCAAAAACCTGCTTCGCGCACTGCGCAGCCGTGCGATCAAGCGTCGTCAATTCGCTCAGCTCCGGGAGTGCGACCCGCGTATGCTCGAGGACATGGGCCTGCGCTGGGAGCGCGGCACCCTGGTCGCCATCAATCCCGAGCGCGAGCCATCCGCGGGCATCACCCGCGACGCGCATGAGACCTGTCCCCGCTGCGGGAGCAGACTGACGTAGCCACCGCCCCGGCCACAGGACGTGGCCGGGGCGTCTTCGCTGGCCATGCCATGCCGCCCGCCTCATTCATTAGCCCCTTACTCATTAGCCGAGTGAATATCACCCTAAGAATCACTAGAATCAGAGTTTCGCTTCGCTGCCGGACACGCCATGAGTTCTGCCCACGCCGCTGATCCCCCCGCCGCAGAGCAGGTCGCCCTGCATCGCCAACCCGGCTTTGTGTGTTTCCTGGTATCGCGCCTGGCGGCGGTGTTCGCCATGCAGATCCAAGCGGTGGTGGTGGCCTGGCAGGTGTATGCCATGACCCGCGACCCGATGTCGCTGGCCTACGTCGGCCTGGCACAGTTTCTGCCCATGGTGCTGCTGTTGCTGCCCGCCGGTGACCTGGTCGACCGCTTCCCACGCAAGCGCATCCTGCAGCTGAGCTGGGCGGTACAGGCGCTGTGCAGTGCGCTGCTGCTGGGCCTGGCGCTGGCCGCCAGCGAGCGGGTCGGGGCCTACTACGCGGTGCTGGCGCTGTTCGGCTGCGCCCGGGCCTTCACCGGCCCGGCGCTGCAGAGCCTGCTGCCCAATATCGTTCCGCGGCCCCAGCTCGCCCAGGCCATCGCCCTGAACAGTGCGATCATGAAGGTCGCGGTGATCGGCGGCCCGCTGCTCGGTGGGATTCTCTATGCCGTGGGCGGCGGCAGTCTCGCCTACGCCACATGCCTGGGCTGCTTCGCGATTGCCCTGGTCTCGCTGCTGCCGGTGCCGATCCGCTTCACCGAGGCCGCCACCTCCCTGGAGGCCACCGCCTGGCGACGCTTTACCGCCGGCATTGGCTATATCCGCCGCCAGCCGATCATCCTCGGCGCCATCTCGCTGGACCTTTTCGCGGTGCTGCTGGGCGGGGTAGTTGCGCTGCTGCCCATCTACGCCCAGGAGGTGCTGCATGTCGGCCCCGAGGGGCTCGGTGCGCTGCGCAGCGCCATCGCCGTCGGCGCGCTGCTGATGGGGTTATATCTCGGCGTGCGCGGCATCAAGCGCCACGCCGGCATGGTGATGTTCGTCGCCGTGGCAGTATTCGGCGTCGCCAACCTGGTGTTCGCCTTCTCGACGCTGTTCTGGCTATCGCTGCTGGCCATGCTGGTGGCCGGCGCCGCCGACATGATCAGCGTCTATGTGCGCATGACGGTGATCCAGCTGGCCACCCCCGACGCCATGCGCGGCCGGGTCAACGCCGTCAACATGCTGTTCATCGGCTCCTCCAACGAGCTCGGCGAATTCCGCGCCGGCAGCATGGCGGCCTGGCTCGGCGTGGTGCCGGCGGCGGTGATCGGCGGCATCGGCACCCTGGCCGTGGTCGGCGCCTGGATGCGGCTGTTCCCCACTCTGCGCCGCGTCGACCGCTTCGATGACGCCTCGCGCTAAGCGTTCAGCAGCGTGGAAATTTGCGTCTAGACTGGCTGAGGAGTCGTCATTACAAGGAGAGTCTGATGTCCGCCACGACCCACCATACCGGCAGCTGCCTGTGCGGCGCCGTCACCCTGAGCGTCGAGGTCGCCACCGACGAGGTCGCTGCCTGCCACTGCAGCCTGTGCCGCCGCTGGGGCGGGGGTCCGCTGCTGGCTCTGGAGGGCGCCAGCGCAATAGACCTCATAGGCGAACACAACGTCACGGTTTACCCCTCCTCCGAGTGGGCCGAGCGCGGCTTCTGCCGGCACTGCGGCACGCACCTGTTCTACCGCCTCAAGAGCGGCGAGCACCATGCCGTACCGGTGGGGCTGGTCGACCAGGGCCACGGCTGGCACTTCGCCACCCAGATCTTCATCGACGAAAAGCCCGGCTACTACGCCTTCGCCAACGAGACCCACGATATGACCGGCGATCAGGTGTTCGCCGCCTTCAATGCAGGCGACGGAGATTGACGCTCAAAAGTGCGCGCCGGCCAGCATGCTGATCCAGCCGGCCAGACGCTTGCGCCAGGGGCGATTCTCCCAGCGCTCGAGGTCGTAGCGCTCGGCGTGGCGGATGTCGTCCTCGACCAGCTCGCGGACACGCTGGGCGAAGTCCTCATCGTAGACGTTGAGGTTGCCCTCCTTGTTGATGCGGAAGGAGCGGTTGTCGAGGTTGGTGGAGCCGACGCTGGCCCAGCGGTCGTCGATGCTGACCAACTTGGCGTGGTACATCGACGGCTGATACTCGTGTATGGCCACGCCGGCCTCGAGCATCGGCCGCCAGCGGTTGACCGAGGCGTGGCGCACGAAGCCCATATCGATGCTGTCGCCGGGCACCAGGATATTGACCTCGACGCCGCGTTCGCGGGCCTCGATCAGCGCCTCGAGAAATGCCTCGTCGGGGTAGAAGTAGGCCGAGCCCAGGGTGATCCGCTCTTCGGCCGTGGCAATCGCCACCATCAGCATCATGCGCATGCGGTGGCGGCCCTCGCGGGGCGTGCTGGTCACCATCTGCGCCTCCAGTTCGCCCTCGGCCTCCAGCTCGGGGAAATAGCCATCGCCGAGCAGCAGTCGGCCGCTGGCGTCCAGCCAAGCATTGACGAAGGCGGCCTGCATGTTGCCCACCACCGGCCCCTCGACGCGGAAGTGGTGATCGCGATAGGCCTGGCCGTCGTCGTCGGGCAGCCAGTTGTCGGTGATATTGGCACCGCCGATAAAGCCGATGCGACCGTCGGTCATCAGCAGCTTGCGGTGAGTGCGATGGTTGAACCGCGCCAGCTCGTACCACGACGGCTTACGCCAGCGGATCACCTCGACGCCGGCCTCCTGCATGCGCTCGAACTTGTTCGCCGTGGCGGGCACCGAGCCGACATAGTCGATCAGGGCATGCACCGCGACACCGCGCTCGGCCGCCGCCACCAGGGCGTCGACGAATGGCCCGGCGGCCTCTTCGCCCCAGAACTCGAAGGTCTCGAAGGTGATGGAGGCCTCGGCAGCGTCGATGGCATCGAGCATGTCGGCATAGATCGCCTCGCCGTCCTCGAGCATGGCAATGCGATTGCCGGCCACGATAGGTTGCTCGAGGATCAGTCCCATGCTGCGCCGGAAGTCTGCATCGGCAGTGGTGAAGTCCACCGCCAGCGGCTCGAGCAGCCGCTTGGGCTTGGGGGTAGCGTTGAAGAGCAGCACGCTGCCCACCGCGAATATCACGGCAATCAGCACGGCCGTAGAGACGACCACGCGAGTACGACGTTTCACTAGCGGCTCCCTGCCTTGTGATTCGCCCCATGATTGCAGTAGCCCAGGCGGAATGCGAGCGTTAGCCTATGACAGCGACGCTGGACAAGGCAGCACATTGGCGTAGCCTGGAAGCACCACACACCACATGGAAGGATCTGGTATGACACTGACAGTAGGCGACAAGATTCCCGACGTCACGATCAAGACCAATGGCCCGGATGGCCCCCAGGATATCTCCACCGGTGAGCTGTTTGCCGGTAAGCGGGTGGTGCTGTTCGCCGTGCCCGGCGCCTTTACGCCCGGCTGCTCCAACACCCATATGCCCGGCTTCGTGATCAAGGCCGACGAGATCCTTGCCAAGGGGATCGACACCATCGCCTGCATGGCGGTCAACGATGCCTTCGTGATGGACGCCTGGCAGACGCATCAGAATGCCGAGGCCTTCACCATGCTGGCCGACGGCAACGCCGAGTTCACCAAGGCCATCGGTACCGAGATGGATGCCAGCGGCGGCGGCATGGGTATCCGCAGCAAGCGCTTCGCGCTGATCGCCAATGACGGCGTGGTCGAGTACATCGGCATCGATGCCAAGGGCGTCGACAAGAGCAGTGCCGAGACGGTGCTGGCTCAGCTCTGAGACTAACGGCGGTACGCAAGGGCCGGCCCTGGTGGCCGGCCCTTGTGCGTCGCCGGGGTGACTGGTCAGAATAGTTGGCTGCCATCATCGAGAGAGCGCATGGACATCACCCCGATCACCCACGACGACTTCCGCGTCTTCTGGCCGACCTTCAAGGCCATCGTCGAGGCGCAGGAGACCTACGCCTTCGACCCGAACATGGATTTCGATACCGCCTGGCGGCTGTGGTGCGAGCTGCCGCAGTTCACCTTCGTCGTCAAGCAGGACGGCGAGCTGCTCGGCTCCTACTACCTCAAGCCCAACGCCGCCGGGCCCGGCGACCATGTCTGCAACTGCGGCTATATGGTCACCCCCCAGGCCCGCGGCAAGGGGGTGGCCCGCGCCATGTGCGAGCACTCCCAGCGGGTCGCCATCGAGGCCGGCTACCTGGCCATGCAGTTCAATGCCGTGGTCGCGACCAACGAGGTGGCCATACGCCTATGGCAGACGCTCGGCTTCGAGATCATCGGCACGGTGCCCGGCGGCTACCGCCACCGCGAGCTGGGGCTGGTGGATACCCGCATCATGTATAAGCGCCTGGCCAGTGCCTGAACACTGGCTAAACACTCTGGCTCGAGGCGTGCATCTGCACCACGGGGCTGGTCGCCACCATGCGCACCACGCTGCCAACCACGATCAGGCACGGCGAGGGCAGCGGCTGATCCGCCAGCCGGGCCGGCATATCCGCCAGGCTGCCGATCAGTGACTGCTGCTCGGGCTTGCTGGCGTTGGCCACCAGCATGATCGGCCAGTCGCCGGGCAGGCCGGCGTCGCGCAGCCCGGCGCAGATGGCGGCGACCTTGGAGAGCCCCATATAGAACACCAGGGTCTCGTCGCGGCGCGCCAGCGAGGCCCAGTCCGGCGTGCCGTCCTCGCGGCATAGCTGGGCGGTGACGAACCGCAGCTGCTGGGCATGGCCGCGGTCGGTGAGCGGAATGCCCATGCTCGCCGCAGCGGCCGAGGCGGCGGTAATGCCGGGCACGATCTCGGCGGGCACCTGGGCCTGCGCCAGGGCGGCCAGCTCCTCCCCCATGCGCCCGAACACCCCGGGGTCGCCGCCCTTGAGGCGCACCACCGACTTGCCCTCGCCGGCCAGGCGCACCATCAGCGCACCGATCTCGGCCTGGGGCACGCTGTGGTGGCCGCGTGCCTTGCCCACGTAGTAGCGCTCGCGGCCGGCGGGGATCAGTGCCAGCACCTCCTCCTCCACCAGGCGGTCGTAGACCACCGCATCGGCCTGCTGCAGCAGCCGCGCGGCCTTGAGGGTCAGCAGCTCGACATCGCCGCTGCCGGCGCCGACCAGGTAGACCTTGCCCGGGCGACACTCGCCGCCCAGCGCCACGCCGGGCGTGGCGCCTGAAGGCTCGCCGCCGAGCGCGGTGAAGTAGCGCGTCATGCGCTGGCTGAGGCGGACCAAGGCGTCAGGCCACTTGGGTTTCAGGGGTCGGCTTGGTGCGCGCATGGGTGCGTTCCTCTTCGAGCAGGGATTTGAGTTCTGGAATACAGCTGCCGCACTGGGTGCCGCAGGCGAGCCGGGCGCCCAGCGCCTCGACGCTGGTATCGCCGTCGCGAATGGCGGAGACGATCGCCTTCTGGCCGACCTGGTGGCAGCTGCATATGGTGGGGCCGCTATCGGCGGCGCCGTCGTCGCAGCCGGCCAGCAGCCGGCGGCGATGGGTGTCGCTCAGTTCGGCGTCGTTGAAGCGCTGCTCGAGCCAGGCCAGGCCGGGCAGTTCGGCGGGCGGGCCGACCATGGCCCACCAGCAGAGTCGTCCATATCGCACCGCCGCGGCACGCAGCCGCCCATCGCCGGCATCTTCGCACCACAGCGTCGCCGCCTCGGGCAGCCAGGCCGCCAGGCGCTCGAGCCAGTCGTGCTCGACTTGCCCGCTTGCCAACTGCCAGCGCTGGCAGCCGCGCATGGGAATGCGCGCCCAGTAGTCGCTCTCGCACCAGGGCGCAGCGTCGCTGAGCGCTTCACTGAGCGCTTCGCTAACTAACAGGGTGGCCTCCCAGGCGGTACTCAGCGGCGCCAGGGCCACGGCGCCGTGCTTGGATTCCGGCTGCCCCGAGAGCGGATCGGTGTGGCCGCTGATCAGGGCACCGCTGCGCGCCTGCTTGGTAAAGCGGTCGCTCCAGTGCATCGGCACGAACACCTCACCGGCACGCTGGCTCTTGGCGACGCGCACCCGGGCGCGATACTCGCCGGCCTCACTGCTCAGCAGCGCCAGACGCTGATCGGCGACGCCGTACGCCGCGGCATCGTCGGGATGCACCTCGATAAAGGGTTCGGCGCGGTGGTTCATCAGCCGCGGGGCGCGTGCGGTGCGGGTCATGGTATGCCACTGGTCGCGGATACGCCCGGTATTGAGGCGCAACGGCCGCGCCGCACTCAGGCGCTGCTCGGGGCCACGCGGGGTGATCGGCACCAGTCGCGCCAGGCCGTTGTCGGTGGCAAAGTGGCCATCCTCGAACAGCCGCGCAGTGCCCCGCGGCGCCTGGGCGGTGACCGGCCACTGGATCGGCGCCAGCGCATCATAGGCGGCGCGGTCGAGGCCCGCCAGTCCGGAGATATCGAACAGCCGCCTGGCGCCCGCGGGCTCGGCGGCGTTCTCGAAGCCCGAGAGCCGGGCATGCTCGTCGAAGATCTCGCTGGGGTGGGTGTAGTCGAAGGCCTCGCCGTAGCCCAGCCGCTTGGCGACCTCGCACATGATCCACCAGTCGTGGCGCGCCTCCCCGGGGGGCGGCAGCAGGCCGCGCTGGCGCGAGATGCAGCGCTCGGAGTTGGTTACGGTGCCGTCCTTCTCCGACCAGCTCGAGGCCGGCAGCACGATATCGGCATAGGCCAGCAGGTCGGTGTCGGTCACGCACTCGGAGACGATCACCAGCGGGCACTTGGCCAGTGCCGCGCGCACCCGGGCGGCGTCCGGCAGGCTCACCGCCGGGTTGGTGGCCATCACCCACAGCGCCTGGACCTCACCGCGCTCGATGGCACTGAACAGCTCGACGGCCTTATGGCCCGGGCCCTCGGGCAGGGTCGGCGTCAGCGACGCGTTGCGCCAGAAGCGGGTCACCCGGTCGATGGCGCCGGGGGTGTGGTAGTCCATATGCGCGGCCAGCTGGTTGGCCAGCCCGCCCACCTCGCGGCCGCCCATGGCATTGGGCTGGCCGGTGATCGAGAAAGGGCCGGCACCAGGCAGGCCCAGCTTGCCGCCGGCCAGGTGGCAGTTGATGATCGCGTTGCACTTGTCGGTGCCGCTGGAGGACTGGTTGACGCCCTGGGAGTAGAGGGTGACCACGTGCAGTTGGCTGGCGAACCAGTAATAGAAGGTCTCCAGCGCCTCGGCGTCGAGGTCGCAGTCGGCGGCCACCGATTCGAGGTCGCTGGCCTGCTCGCGGGCCGCGGCCAGCGCCTCGTCGAAGCCCTGGGTATGGCGCGTGAGATACAGCTTGTCCAGCTTGCCCTTGGCCGCCATCCAGCTCAGCAGGCCGTTGAACAAGCGCGCGTCGCTGCCGGGCTTGAGCCCCAGATAGAGGTCGGCGATTTCGCAGCTGTCGGTGACCCGCGGATCGATCACCACCACCCGCATCAGCGGATTACGGGTCTTGGCCACCTTGATACGCTGATAGAGCACTGGATGGTTCCAGGCCAGGTTGGAGCCCACCAGCACCACCAGCTCGGCTTCCTCGAGGTCCTCATAGCAGCACGGCACCGCATCGGCGCCGAAGGCACGCTTGTAGCCGGCCACCGCCGAGGCCATGCACAGCCGCGAGTTGGTATCCAGGTGCGGCGTGCCGAGAAACCCCTTGAACAGCTTGTTGGCGACGTAGTAGTCCTCGGTCAGTAGCTGGCCGGAGAGGTAGGCCGCCAGCGCCTGATTGCCATGCTCGGTGCGGACCGCCGTGAGGCGGCTGGCCACGGCGTCCAGGGCCGTGTCCCAATCGACCTCGGCGCCATCAACCCACGGCCGGGTCAGGCGCCCCTGCTGGCCCAGGGTCTCGTGCAGCGCTGAGCCCTTGACGCACAGCCGCCCATAGTTGGCCGGGTGCTGGCGATCCCCTTCCACGGCGGTTATCGCCCCATCCTCGATGGTTGCGGTCACGCCACAGCCTACCCCGCAGTAGGGGCAGGTGGTCTTTGCTCGATCGCATATCGGCGCTGAATCATCGGCCTGATACATGGTGACTCCTCGTTTCGCCGCCGCCCGATGCAAGGGCTAAAACGCAAAAACGCCCACTATCGGCATCTGGGGATGCCGATAGTGGACGTCGTTGTCGGGTGAGGGCCGGCGTTGGCCCTCGGCAATTATCTATGCTGTAGTCATGGTGCTAGGCACATACCAAGCAAGCGCCATGCCAGCTAGGCCCTGCCCCACCGCCACTGCCCCGCGGGCCGGGCCCGCCAGCGAGCCGACGACACCGCCGCGGATCGCCAGCGGCGGCGCTGATCGCACCACAGCATTGCGCTTGGCCTGGGTTTTGCACCAGTATGATGCGGCGCAGCAGCCTGCCGCAGGCACTCGACGCCACCCACCGGCAGCGCCTGCGCCGCCCCGCCGGCCACGGAGAGGGCGTTTGCAAAAACGAAGACGAGTGCAGCCCTTTCGCAGACGCTCTATGAGCCGACGTGGAATATAACTTGCAGTACCTAAGTACGTGCGCCTCAACCACTGCTAGACGAGCCCACACCATGCCCCCAGCGCTTGATGTTCTACTGGTCGATGATGAAGAGGTGCGCGCCGCCATGGTCGAGGAGGCGCTGGTCAGGGAAGGTCATCGGGTGATCTGCCACCTCAAGAGCCCTGCCAGCCTCAACGAGATGGTGGCCAGGCATCAGCCCGACGTGGTGATCATCGACATGGAATCGCCGGACCGCGACATCCTCGACAGCATGACCCAGCTCAACCGCGAGAACCCGCGCCCGGTGGTGTTCTTCGCCGACCATCACGACCCCGAGACCATGCAGTCGGCGCTCAAGGCCGGGGTCAGCGCCTATGTGGTCGATGGCCTGGCCCAGGGGCGGGTCGAGCCGATCATCGAGGTCGCCATCGCCCGCTTCGAAGCCTTTCAATCGATGCGCCAGGAGCTCGACCGCACCCGTACGCAACTCACCGAGCGCAAACGCATCGAACGTGCCAAGGGACTGCTGATGCGTCACCAGAGCTGTGACGAAGAGCAGGCCTACCAAATGCTGCGCAAGCTAGCCATGGACCGCGGCCAGCGCATCGCCGAGGTCGCCACGAGCGTCATCGATATCCTCGAACGACTAGAGAAAGGCTTATGAACACGCTCCCTCCGGCCGAGCTGCAGCGCCTGCAGCTGGGTTTTATCCCGCTGCTCGACTGCGTGCTGCTGGTGGTCGCTCGCGAGCGCGGCCTGTTTGCCGATCAGGGCCTCGAGGTCACGCTATCGCGCCAGAACGCCTGGTCGACGCTGCGCGACAAGGTCGCCGCCGGGCTACTCGACGGCGCCCATATGCTGGCGCCGATGCCGCTGGCCATGAGCCTGGGGCTGGGGCGCGCGCCCTGCGATACCCTGGCGCCGATCACCCTGAGCCGTAACGGCAACGCCATCGTACTCTCCCAGGCGCTGGCCGACGCCTGCACGGCGGACCTGGGCGATGACCCGGCCGCCAGCGCCAACGCCCTGGCCGGCTACCTCACCGCCGGTGGCGAGCGGCCGCGTCTGGGCATGGTCTACCCCCACTCCTGCCAGCACTATCAGCTGCGGCACTGGCTGTGCCTGGGCGGGATCGATGCCGATCGCGACGTCGAGCTGGTGGCGCTGCCCCCGCCGCGCATGGTCGACGCCATGCAGCAGGGCAAGATCGACGGCTTCTGTGTCGGTGAGCCCTGGGGCAGCCTCGCCGAGCACCGCCAGTCCGGGCGCATCGTCGCCAGCGGGGCCCAGCTGTGGCCGGAGCAGCCGGAGAAGGTCCTCGGCGTGACCCGCTCCTGGGCGAATCGCTACCCGGCAACGCTAACCCGGCTGATTCACGCGCTGATCGCCGCCAGCGACTGGCTGGCCGAGTCGCCGGCCAATCGCCTGCAGGCCCGCGACTGGCTGGCCCTGCCGCCCTACCTCGACCGCTCGGTGGGCCATCTCGAGACCCTGCCCATCGACGCCCCGCCGCTGCGGCAGCGGCTCTGCGGCCGCGATATGCTGCGCCCCGACCCTGCGTTTACCGAGCTGCTCGCCGAACAGATCGACCAGCAGCTGCGCGATCAGGGCCAGCAGCTCGATCTCGCCACCCTCGGCGAGTGTTACAGCGCCGTGCATTTCGACCGCGCCCTGCACCACTGACGTGCAACTGGCCCCGTCATGGGGCCAGCCTCTCCCCTGCGCCACGCCTCCAGTCGACTGAAAATCCTACCAAAAGACGAAATTACTGCCGGTTGGCAGGCAGCTTGCTTTAGCTAGGGCAACGCAATATTCGGCGGCATCGCGGTCGCCCGACGGTCAATGGCGACCGTCACCACCGGACACAGACGTCTTGGCTTCCTGCTCCAGCAGGACGCCGAGGCGTCTTTTTTTTGGCCGCATGCTCCAGTCATCGAGGAGTCGACCGACATGACACTAACGCCCCAAGCTTCCATGCCCGAAGGCCCCATGCCCGCAGGCCCTGATCACCGCGAAAGCGTGCTGATCATCGGCAACGGCATGGCCGGCCAGCGGCTGGTCGAGGCGCTGCTGGCCCGGCCTGCGCCGCCGGCAAGCATCACCGTGATCGGCGCCGAGCGGGTGCCGGCCTACAACCGCATCCTGCTCTCGCCGCTGCTGGCCGGCGAACTGGACCACGCCGCCCTGACCCTGCGCGACGCCGACTGGTACGCCGAGCAGGGCGTCGAGCTGATTCTCGGCGAGCGCGTCGAGCGCATCGAGCGCCAAGCGCGCCAGGTGATCACCGCCAGCGGACGCCGGCTCGACTACGACCGCCTGGTGCTGGCCACCGGCTCGCGCCCGGCCATGCCCCCGGTGCCCGGCATCGATCTCCAGGGCGTCCACGGCTTTCGTGACCTGGAGGACGCCGCCACCCTCACGGAGTGCGCACAAGATGGCGGCAGCGCCGTGGTGATCGGCGGCGGCCTGCTCGGCCTGGAGGCCGCCGAAGGGCTGCGCAAGCGCGGCATGGCGGTCAGTGTGCTGCAGCGCGACTCGCGGCTGATGAACCGCCAGCTCGACGCTACCGCCGCCGGCCTACTCGAGGCTGAGCTCGCCAGCCGCGGGCTCACGGTCGTCACCGACGCCCGGGTGGCCGCCCTCGAGGACGACGGCCACGGCCGGGTCGCCGCGGTCCGCCTCGAAGATGGCCGCCGCCTGGCCACCGACTGCGTAGTGGTGGCCGCGGGTATCACCCCCAATGCCGAACTGGGTCGCGACGCCGGGCTCGACAGCGACCGCGCTATCCTGGTCGATGCCCACCTGACCACCAGCGACCCGGCGATTCACGCCCTCGGCGAGTGCTGCCAGTTCGAGCAGCATACCTACGGCCTGGTCGAGCCGATCTGGCGCCAGGTCGAGGTACTCGCCGCCCATCTCGCCGGCGAGGCGGTACGCGGCTACGTCGAGCAGCCCAGCGCCACCAAGCTCAAGATCAGCGGCGTGTCGCTCTACGCCTTCGGCCCCACCGAGGCGGCCCCGGAGCACGACGTGCTCAGCTACCACGACCCCGAAAACGGCGACTACCGCCGCCTGCTGCTGCGCGATGGCCGCCTGGAGGGCGTGGTGCTCTACGGCGATACCCGCATCGGCCCCTGGGCCTTCGAACACGCCCTGGCCGGCAGCGACCTCAACGCCTGCCGCCAGGCTCTGCTCTTCGGCCCGGCCGATGTCCAGGCGCTGCTCGATGCAGCCGCCGAGGACGCCGACCGCGACGCCGATACCGCTCATCAAGAACGCCCCGTCGAGGAGGCCGCATGACTACCCCCGCATCCACCAAGCAGCGCTTGATCATCATCGGTAACGGCATGGTCGGCCACCACCTCGTCGAGCAGCTCGTCGAGCAGGGTGCCCTCGAGCGCTACCAGGTAACGGTGTTCGGCGAGGAGCGCCACCTGGCCTACGACCGCGTACACCTCTCGGAGTACTTCAGCGGCCGCGACGCCGACTCCCTGGCCCTGTCCACCGCCGACTACTACGCCGAGCACGGCATCGAGCTGCGCCTCAATGAGGCGGTGTTTGCCCTCGACCGCGAGGTCAACGAGGTGGTCACCGACCAGGGCCGCACCCCCTATGACCGGGTGGTGCTGGCCACCGGCTCCTACCCCTTCGTGCCGCCGATCCCCGGCAACGACCGTGAGGGCTGCCTGGTCTACCGCACCCTCGAGGACCTCGACGCCATCCGCGCCGCGGCCGAGCAGGCCAATACCGGCGTGGTGGTCGGCGGCGGCCTGCTCGGGCTCGAGGCGGCCAACGCCCTGCGCGGCCTGAACCTGGACACCGCGGTGGTCGAGTTCGCCCCGCGGCTGATGCCGATGCAGGTCGACACCGAGGGCGGCGAACTGCTGCGCGAGAAGATCGAGTCGCTCGGCGTTCAGGTACTCACCGAGCGCGCCACCCAGCGCATCGAGGACGGCGACAACGCGCGTCATCGCATGGTGTTCCAGGACGACAAGATCCTCGAGACCGACCTGATCGTGTTCTCGGCGGGCATTCGCCCCCGCGACGAGCTGGCCCGCGACTGCGGGCTGGAGATCGGCGAGCGCGGCGGCGTAGTGATCGACGACCAGTGCCTGACCAGCGATCCACAGATCCTCGCCATCGGCGAAGTGGCGCTGTGGCAGCAGAGCATCTTCGGCCTGGTCGCCCCCGGCTACCAGATGGCCAAGGCGGCCCTGTCGAACCTGATGGGCGGCGAGACGCACTTCCAGGGCGCCGACATGAGCACCAAGCTCAAGCTGCTCGGCGTCGACGTCGGCTCCATCGGCGACGCCCACGGCAACCAGAATCCCGGCGCGCGGATGTTCCGCTACCTCGACCAGATCAAGCAGGAGTACCGCAAGCTGGTGGTCTCCAGCGACGGCAAGAAGCTGCTCGGGGCGATGCTGGTGGGCGACAACGGCTACTTCGACACCCTGATGCAGTACTACGACAACGGGCTCGAGCTCCCCGACGACCCCGCCTCGCTGATCCTGCCGAGCAGCGAAGGCGCCCCGGCGCTAGGCCCGGACGCGCTGCCGGAAACCGCCACCATCTGCTCGTGCCACAACGTCACCAAGGGCGATATCTGCGCCACCATCGACGCCGGCGCGGTGGACCTGGCCACGGTCAAGGGCGACACCAAGGCCAGCAGCGGCTGCGGCGGCTGTGCCGCACTGCTCAAGAGCGTGGTGGACCACGAGCTGACCGCCCGCGGCGTCGAGGTCGACCAGTCGATCTGCGAGCACTTCGCCCACACCCGCCAGGAGCTCTACGACATCGTCCGCGTCGAGGGCATCAAGACCTTCGGCGAGCTGGTCGAGAAACATGGCCACGGTCTCGGCTGCGATATCTGCAAGCCGGCGGTGGCTTCGATTCTCGCCTCCTGCTTCAACGAGCCGATCACCGATGCTGCCCATGTGCCGCTGCAGGACACCAACGACACCTTCATGGCCAACATGCAGAAGAACGGCACCTACTCGGTGGTGCCGCGCATCGCCGGCGGCGAGATCACCCCGGACAAGCTGGTGGTGCTCGGCCAGGTGGCCCAGAAGTACGGCCTCTACTCCAAGATCACCGGCGGCCAGCGCATCGACCTGTTCGGCGCCCGCCTCGAGGACCTGCCGGATATCTGGGGCGAGCTGATCGAGGCCGGCTTCGAGACCGGCCACGCCTACGGCAAGTCGCTGCGTACCGTGAAATCCTGCGTCGGCAGCACCTGGTGCCGCTACGGCGTGCAGGACAGCGTGGGCATGGCGATTCAGCTCGAGAACCGCTACAAGGGCCTGCGCGCGCCGCACAAGATCAAGTTCGGCGTCTCCGGCTGTACCCGCGAATGCGCCGAGGCGCAGAGCAAGGATATCGGCGTGATCGCCACAGAGCACGGCTGGAACCTCTACGTCTGCGGCAACGGCGGCATGCGCCCGCGCCACGCCGAACTGTTCGCCACCGACCTCGACGACGAGCAGCTCTACCGCACCATCGACCGATTCCTGATGTTCTACGTGCGCACCGCCGACCGCCTGCAGCGCACCTCGGTATGGCGCGAGAACCTCGAGGGCGGGCTGGATTACCTCAAGGACGTGATCCTCGACGACAGCCTCGGCCTCGGCGACGAACTCGAGCGCCAGATGCAGACAGTGATCGACAACTACCAGTGCGAATGGGCCGATGCCATCAGCGACCCGGAGAAGCTCAAGCGCTTCCGCAGCTTCGTCAACGACGCGCGCCCGGATCCGGACATCATCATGACCAGTGAACGCGGCCAGCTGCGCCCCGCTTAATCAACAGGATGCATCCATGAACACTGCGACAGCACTAAAAGATGAGGCACACACCGACGTGACCTGGCAAACCATCTGCAGCAAGGCCGACCTGGTCGCCTTCTCCGGCGTTGCCGCCTGGCTCGAAACCGCCGAGGGCCCGGCCCAAGTGGCGATCTTCTACCTGCCAGGCCATGCCCAGGAACTCTATGCCATCGACCACCACGACCCCTTCTCCGATGCCAACGTGATTGCCCGCGGCATCGTCGGCGATATCAAGGGCGACGCCGTCGTCGCCTCGCCGATCTACAAGCAGCACTTCCGCCTCGAGGACGGCAGCTGCGTGGAGGATGACAGCGTGACGCTTCGCACCTGGCCGGCGCGCTTCGACGGCGAGAAGGTCGTGATCGAAGCCTGAGGTAGGTCGGCGTGAAACAAAAAAGCCGCCAGTGCTCAGCGCACTGGCGGCTTTTAGGGAGTAGCTACAACTAAGGACAGACTATGGCCTGTTAATTAGTTACCTCAATGTACCATTTGGGCTTGATGCGCCCGAAATCCCGGCGGACATTCGATTTCAATGCCTTTTTGGAGTCCAGCACCACCGCCTCGCCACCTTCTCTGACAAACACGACCCAATGCCAGAATGGTTTGCCCTGCTCCAGGCGCCATTTGATCGCCATGAGGGCCTTGTCTGGCAGACACTCCCACGACTCGAAGGGTGTTTCTGTCGGTGACGCCTCAATACCGAGTTCACGTAGAAGCTTGCGAACGTGGGCTGTCTCCGACCAGAGTGTCGGGTCTACGGCGTAAATTCCCAGAGCGTTTGCCCTACGCTTGGCCTCCGCATAGCTGATGCCCGCAAGGGTAGCGCTAGCCGCAATACCACACCGCTGATTTCTTCTTGGATGGCTGGTTCCATGTCTCTACCGATTAACGCCTGGCTCTGCGGCAGGCAAGGAGCGCAGCGAAACTTACAGTCCGAGTTAATGCGGTTGTCATGTTTTTTCATTGAATTTTCGCGCTCTTACTGAGGTTATGGCGAGCACACAGTAACTGGATATTCTCGGCTTTCAGTGATGTTCCACCTCTCGAGTACGGGAGAATGTGGTCAAAATGCAGCTCATCGGTTGCGCCGCACGTTACGCACTTACCGCCATCGCGCGCCCAAACCTCTAATTTTACGCTGGTCGGAATAATGCGGCTGCGCTCAGATAAGTGACTGGAAACTTCTTCTGCGGCTGATTCATCAGAAATGCTTTCTACAGCCACCAACTTGAATTTAAAAACATTCCTGAACCCATCATTCTCAGTCCACGAATCTACCAGGTGGAAAAATCCATTGTCGGTCCAAATGCCGGCTTTTATTTTTTCGTAGACCTGAACAATGTCTGGCCCTTTTTTATCCGCCTTAAAGCCTTGAGCAGCTTGATAGAATTTTCCATTCTCGGTAAGTGTTCCGCTAGCGAGCCGTTCAGGTTGATCGAGAACCTTGGGGTCAGATATTCCTTTACGCTTTGGCTCGTCGTGACCCTCATAAATGAGGACTGCACCTTCATCCTGCACCTCATCACGATAAGGGGAGTTGGGTCGTACTGACATGAGGATGACGGAATGATGGCCCTTCAGCCGAAAATTCATGCCTCGCTGAAGGCTGGTGCCTTCTTTCTGGCACATCTCAAGGTAAGAAATGACATTGCCTCTCAAACTTCAACTCCTCGTGAAAACAAAAAATTAAAACCAACTAAATTTAGGCTTGCTATGCAAGATCCGCGTGCTTGCGCGCTCATTCCGTACCAAAAATACAGAAACTTGGTGAGGATGTCCTGATAGCTACGCCCGGCACGCCTCCAAAGCTGATGCAATGCGTGAAGAACACCATGCGGGTGAAGCGCTATAGTCCGCGTACCGAGAAGACGTACTGCTACTGGATTCGCTATTTCATCCGTTTCCACGGCATTCAACTCCCCGCCAGCATGGATGCTTCCGAGGTGCATGCTTTCTTGGAACACTTGGGAGTGGAGCGCCATGTGGCGGCGGCCACTCAGAATCAGGCGCTTAACGCCCTCGTATTCCTGTATCGCCATGTCCTCGAGCAACCACTGGGGGATGTCTGTAAATTCTCACGCGCCAAACAGCCGCGCCGGCTCTCTGTGGTCTTATCTCATGAGGAAGTGATGAACGTGCTGAGCAAGGTAGTCCTCTGGAATCAGGGTAAGCGAGGAATCTGGGCACGCTACCGCCAGGGGATGCTGCTAACCAGCCCCCTCCTTGGCGGTCTGAAACCACAGACATGTCTCCATCGAGATGTGAACCCGCTTCGAAACATGTGATTACATGCAGCTAACCAAATGAACCATCGGCATGCGTAGCCGCATCTTGTGGATAGAGTCATACGATGCAGGTCCGCATTGAGTCTCCCTCCCCTCATACCCAGCCCTATGCCACATCCTGCACCTCCCGGCACTTGGGATAGGCCGAGCATCCCCAGAATCGGTTACCAGTGTTTGCTCCCCGCTTCGACGTACGAAGTACCATGTCGCTTCCGCACTTCGGGCATGTTCGTTCAGCGCTGGATTCGAAGCGGGCCTTGAGGTGTTTCACGTGCTGGCGGTGAGTTTCACGGCTGGGCGCCAACCGGCCGCTTGTGATGCTTTCCAATACGTCCTGAACCTGAGCGTCCGACAGCACAGGCTTCCGGAACGACTTGATGTACCGCACATAGCCGCCGCCGATGGTGACGTTATCGGGCATCCTGGTCTTGAACACGGCGCTGCCGGAGAAAACCACCAACGAGTGAATGGTGTCCGCCGGCACGTCGAGCAGGGCTTCCAGCGCTTTCACATGCTTGTAGTTCTGGCGCAGCGGATTCTGGAACTTGAACGACTTGCGGTAGATCTTCTGGGTCCACTGCGCATGTCTTTCGCTGCCGAAGATCCAGCCCGCCATGTGCTTGGTTTCGATGACGAAGATGCCGTAGCGGGAGACGAGTACGTGATCGATCTGGGTGGTGCCGTCGGGCGTGGGCAGCGTGATGTTGTGAACTCCCCGGAACTCCTCCACCGGCAGCCGCACCTTGGCGATCAGCTTGACGAAGGCTTCGCCGAAGATGCCTTTGAACCAGCGAGACTTGATGATGCCGAGGAGCACGGCGAGAGGAAGCACCCACCACAGCGGCCTTGCGGCTTCAAATATGATCGCGTAATCCAAGATGTCATCTCAGCCATGTGGAACGGCATCAGGCCTTTGCTACTGCCCGCTTAGTCCCAAGCTAACGTTTTCATATCTGTAAATCTACGTAACACGCCGTATTTTTGACCATGGTAGTCTCAGCGTAGGCAATGTCTTACAACATGTAAGTGATGTCATACATGCCGAGATCGCTATGGCCTTCCGAGACCCACTCGGCACGCCCACCAGCGCCGTGCTTCATATTATCTCGATCAACATGGCCGATTCCCTAGCGCCTATTTCGCATCGGCACGCAGCGGATATGCTGCCCGGTTGGTGCGGGATAAAGGAGAGCATGGGCACCCACCGGGCGCCCGTACTGATTCAGCGCTTGAGGAAGTTGCTCTTGACCAGGCTTATCACCTCATCCATGCGCCCGGCCAGCACCGCCTTGCCGGAGTAGAGCGCGGTGGAGGCGACTTGGCCGGCTTCCACCTTGGGCGGCATCACCAGCTCCATGGGGTTGACCTTCACGTCCAGCAGGGCTGGCCCCGGCTGGGCGAACAGCTCGGCGAGGGCCATGTCGAGCTCGTCCTCGCGCTCGACGCGCTTGCCCCACATGCCGATGGCCTCGGCCACGCGACCGAAGTCGGGGTTGGTCAGGCCGGTGAAGGCGTCGAGCAGCCCTTCCACCTTCTGCTCCAGCTCAACGAAGCCCAGCGAGGCGTTGTTGTAGACCACCAGCTTGAGCGGGATCTGCTCCTGCACCAGGGTCAGCAGGTCGCCGAGCAGCATCGCCAGCCCGCCGTCGCCGCACATCGCCACCACCTGGCGCTGCGGATGAGCAAGCTGAATGCCGATCGCCTGGGGGTAGGCGTTGGCCATGGTGCCGTGCTGCAGGCTAGCCAGGGTGCGGCGCCGGCCGTGGGTCTGGATATGGCGCAACATCCACACCTTCACGCTGCCGGTATCGGCGGTGAAGAAGGCATCCTCCGCCGCCAGGCGATCTATGGCCAGCGTCAGCTCCTGGGGATGGATCAGGCCGTCGTCGCGGGTGTTATGGGCGGACTTGTCCAACGACTTGCGGTAGCTTTTCCGGCACTTGTCGAGCCAGCGCGTGCTGGTCTGCTCCTCGATTACCTCGAGTAGCGCCTCGCAGGTGTCTCGGGCGCTGCCCACCAGGCCGATATCCACCGGGTGGCGGCGGCCGATCTGCGCCGGGTCATGATCGACCTGAATGATGGTCGCCTTGTTGGGGTAGAACTGGGTCCAGGCGAAGTTGCAGCCCAGCAGCAGCAGGGTGTCGCACTCGGCCACCGCCTCATAGCCCCCCTCGAGCCCATACACCCCGGTCATGCCCACCTGATAGGGGTTGTCATGTTCGATGAAGTCCTTGGCCCGTGAGGTCCAGGCCACCGGCGCCTTGAGCTTTTCCGCCAGCGCTAGCACCTGCTCGCGGGCGTGCTCGCAGCCGGAGCCGGCAAAGATCGAGATCTTGCCGCCACGGTTGAGCTGCTTGACCGCCGGTACGAACGACTCGGCGCTGGGGCGCAGCGCGTAGTCGAAGCGGTGCACCCGGTAGGGCAGGTCCTCTGAGGGCTTCTGGGTAAACAGGTCGCCGGGCACGATCAGCACCGCCACACCGCGCTTGGACAGCGCCGTCTGGGCGGCGATGGCGGTCATGCGGCGGGCCTGCTCGGGGGAGACCAGGGTCTCGCAGAATACGCTGTACTGCTTGAAGATCTGCGACTGGTCGACCTCCTGGGGGAAGCCGACGCCCGATTCGCCGATCGGCACCTGGGAAGCGATGAAGACTACCGATGACCCGTTGCGATGGGCATCGAACAGGCCGTTGACGAAGTGCAGGCTGCCCGGCCCGCAGGAGCCGGCACAAAGCGCCAGCTCACCGGTCATATAGGCCTCGCCGCCGGCGGCAAAGCCGCCCACCTCCTCATGGCGTACCGGTACCCACTGGATCTCGCTCTGGCGCAGGCTGTCGGTGAAGTGATTGAGCGTATCGCCCACCACCCCATAGCAGCGCTTGGCGCCGGCGTCGTGTAGCGTCTCGACGATAATATCGGCTACGTTCTGGCTCATGTGCGAATCCCTCCGCGTCAACGGCAACCCGAGTGGCTGCCTTATAAACCCGCCGCCCTCATGGCACCGGCAGTATCTTCCAGCCTAGGCCCTGCCGCGGGCGGGTGACAAATCTCTCGCCTGCGTTAAGCGTTGACTTGAAGGGCGGCGGCAGTGCCCACTGTATCTAGCACGTATTGCATTGCATCAACGCCAGGGAGGCGACATGCCAGAGACTAAAGCCATTGACCTCGCGCTTCAGGGCGGCGGCGCACACGGCGCCTTTACCTGGGGCGTGATCGACCGCCTGCTGGAAGACCCGCGCATCGAAATAGAGGGCATCAGCGGAACCAGTGCCGGCGCCATGAACGCCGTGGTGGTGGCCGAGGGCCTGACCCGCGGCGGCGAGCAAGCCGCCCGCGAAGGGCTCGAAGCCTTCTGGCGCGCGGTCAGCGACGCCGCCATGACCAGCCCCATCAAGCGCACCCCGCTGGACATGCTGCTCGGCAACTGGAGCCTCGACCACTCCCCCGGCTATCTGATGATGGATTTCATGAGCCGGGTGGTGTCGCCCTACCAGTTCAACCCCTTCAACCTCAATCCGCTGCGCGACCTGCTCGCCGAGCTGGTCGACTTCGAGCAAGTGCGCCGCTGCGACTCGCTCAAGCTGTTCGTCTGCGCCACCGATGTGAAGAGCGGCAAGCAGCGGGTCTTTCGTCGCGAGGAGATGAGCGCCGATGCGGTGATGGCCTCGGCCTGCCTGCCGTTCATGTTCCAGGCCGTGGAGATCGACGGCCGCGCCTACTGGGACGGCGGCTACGTCGGCAACCCGGCGCTGTTCCCGCTGATGGAGGAGTGCGGCTCGCGGGACATCGTGATCGTGCAGATCAACCCCATCGAGCGCGACGAGGTACCGACCAGCGCCGCGGCGATCCTCAACCGCATGAACGAGATCACCTTCAACGCATCGCTGATCAAGGAAGTGCGCATGGCCGCCATGCTCAAGGGCCTGATCAGCGACAGCGGTATGGATATCGGCTGCTACCGCGACACCCTGTTCCACCGCATCAGCGCCGACGACGCCCTCGACGGGCTATCGGTGTCGAGCAAGATGAACGCCGAATGGGCGTTCCTGTGCAAGCTGCGCGACAGCGGCCGGGCGGCCTGCGACGCCTGGCTCGAGGCGTCCTTCGACGACCTCGGCCAGCGCTCCTCGCTGGACATCGACAGCGTCTATCTGCAGCAGGAATGACATAGCGTTGACGCCGCAAGTGGCAAAACGGGAGCTTGCGGCACATGCTGAAGTCGAAGGGATAACCGCCACACACCTAGAGGAGGAAGGTAGCGCACGCATCATGGAAGCGACGCTGGGCACCAGATGACAGCCTGTCACATGACCGTAAGGTGTCACTGCCAGTGTCGACATTGCCGTCAACCAAGGAGTGCTTCCACCGATGGTACGAATCGACAAGAAAGCGACACGGCTTTACGTGCTGGACACCAACGTCCTGATTCACGACCCCGCCGCGCTCTATCAGTTCGAAGAGCACGACGTGGTCATCCCAATGACCGTGCTCGAAGAACTCGACAAGCACAAGAACGGCATCCGCGAGATCGCGCGTACCGCTCGGCAAGTCAGCCGCACCCTCTCCGATATCACCAGCCAGGTCAGTTTCGACGACATCCAGCAGGGCATTCCGATCCCCCGCATCAGCGGTGAGAGCGGTCGCCTGCGCTTCCTCTGCTACCAGGACCTCAAGCCCCTCGACAACCTCGAGGACAGCCCCGACAACCGCATTCTCGCCGAGACCTGCCGGCTGCGCGCTGAACGCCCCGACGCCTCGGTGATCCTGGTCACCAAGGACATCAACCTGCGGGTCAAGGCCTCGGCCCTCAAGGTGCCGGTGGAGGACTACCTCAACGACCGCGCCTTCTCCGACAGCGACGCCATGATCGAAGGCGCCCAGGTCTATGCCGACGCCGGAGAGCATGGCAACGGGCTGTGGGAGTGTCTCAACGTCGAGGTCAAGGTCGAGCGCGTCGACCACCATACCTTCTACCAGCTCAGCGGCGAGATGCCGCGCGACTGGCACGTCGGCATGCTGGTCTCGGACAGCGACAACGGCGCCGACTTCGAGGCCATCGTGCGCGAACTGTCGCCCAACGCGGCGCGGCTTCAGCTGCTCACCAACTATCGTCACCACGCCGGTGTATGGGGCGTTCACGCCCACGACAGCCGTCAGAACTTCACCCTCAACCTGCTGATGGACCCGGAGATCGACCTGGTCACCATCGCCGGCAATGCCGGTACCGGCAAGACCTTCATGACCCTGGCCGCGGCCTTCCAGCAGACCCTCGATGCCAAGCAGTTCGAGCGCATCGTGTTCACCCGTGCGCCAATCCCCATGGGCGAGGACATCGGCTTTCTGCCCGGCACCGAGGAGGAGAAGATGTCGCCGTGGATGGGGGCCTTCCACGACAACATGGACAACCTGCTGCGTAATGAAGACGGCGACACCAGTTGGGACAACGGCGCCACCCGCCAGCTGCTCGGCTCGCGGGTACAGATCCGCTCGCCGGGTTTCATGCGCGGCCGCACCTTGAACGACACCTTCCTGATCATCGACGAGGCGCAGAACTTCACGCCCAAGCAGCTCAAGGCGCTAGTCAGCCGTGCCGGGCGCAACACCAAGATCGTCTGCCTGGGCAACGTCGGCCAGATCGACACGCCCTACCTCACCGCCAACACCTGCGGCATGGCGGCGGTGGTCGAACGCTTCCGCGACTGGCCCCACGCCGGCCATATCACCCTCAAGAGCGTCGAGCGCTCGCGCCTGGCGCTGGCCGCCGAAGAACTGCTGTAATTCCCCCTGCCAAGACGCTGTGCCCCGGAGATCCGGGGCGCAGCCGCTAGCCCGCCAGCACCAGCCACAGCCCGGCGAGCATGACCACCATCAGCGGCACCGCCCAGCGGCGCAGCCAGGCCTCCCCGCGCTGCAGTGCCGTCAACCAGGCCATCGCCCGCTGGCCGCAGTCGGCGGTGATGTCCTGCGCCGCCTCCTGGGCATTGCTCAGCCGCGCCACCCCGCGGCGCAGCCCCCCCATCAGCAGCAGCGTGAGGCGCACATAAAAAGGCCACAGGTCGCCGGGCGGCAGGCGTTCGGCACGGCTTAACCGGGTATGCAGACGCGGCTCCAGATGGCTGGCCACCACCAGCGCTGCGGTGACTACCGCCCCCAGCAGCACCGGCCACAGCAGACCGGGCAACTCGCCCCAGGGCGGCAGGTCGGTGGCTTGCACCGCGCCGGCGGGCGACCCGGGCAGCGTCAGCCACCATGGCACGGCAGCAGCCAGCAGCGCACATAGCGCCCAGGCCAGGGTCATCGACGAAGGCGCTGGGGCAGCGCCATGGCGGCGAGCCTCCTGCCAGGCGTGGGCCTGGCACCACAGGGTGCGGGCCATCAACAGGCTGGTGCCCAGCGCGGCCAGGGTCAGCAGCGTGACCAGCCAGCTCCAGCCGGCGTCGTAGAGGCCCGCCTTGAGCACCCACTTGGCGCTCAACCCGCTGGCCAGGGCACCGGCCAGCGACAGCGCCGGCAGCGCCAGCAGTAGCCACAGCAGCCAGCCCGGCAGCCGCGGCGGATGCTCGGTGATGCCCACGCCCAGGAACAGCGCGCCCTTGTTGAGCCCGTGATGCACGGCGAACAGCACCAGCGCCGGAGCCAGCACCGGCCACAGCGACGGGGCAAGAAGGCCCAGCCCCACCAGCGTGGTCATCATGCCCATCTGACTGACGCTGGAGTAGGCCAGCACCGCCTTGGGGTGGCGCTGGGTCACGCCATACAGCGCCGCGCCGAAGGCCGCGACCAGTCCCGCGATCATAACCACCCGCCCCAGCCCGGCAAGCGCCGTCAGTCCGAGCGGCAGGGTCTGCCACCAGCCGAGCAGGCCGGCCTTGATCATCGCCCCGCTGAGCACCGCGCTGGCTGGGGTCGGCGCCACCGGATGCGCCAGCGGCAGCCACACGTGCAGGCCGATCACCCCGGCCTTGACGCCGAAGCCCAGCCACAGCAGCGTGGCCATGGCAGTCGCCTGGGGCGCCACCGCCAGCCCTTCGCGTAGGCCGGTCAGGGTCAGCGTCTCGGCGCTGGCCGCCGCCCACAGCAAGCCGGCCAGGATCATGCCCTCGCCGAGGATCGCCATGATCAGATAGGCGCGACCGCCGCGATACGCCTCGCGGCTGCCGGCATTGACCACCAGGCCGTAGGCGGCGAAGGTCATGATCGCGAAGCCGGTGTAGAAGCTGGCAATATCCTCGGCCAGGATCAGCATCAGGTTGCCGGCCAATGTCAGCGGCCACAGCAGCACGAACGCCTGCAGATCGCGCTCGGCATCCGGGTCGCCGCGGCGCGCGCGACGCGCCTTGCCGGCCAGGTAGCCGTGGGCGTAGCCACCGGCCAGCAGCCACAGCAGCGCGCTGAAGCCGAGCAGCGCGCGGCGCACGCCGTCCAGCCGCCACTCGCCGCCGAGCAGCCACCAGTCAAGCGTCAGCGATGACGCGGGCAGCGCCAGCGCTACCGCCAGCGCCGGCAGCGGCGCACTGACCCACAGCGCCACGCGCCAGCGGGACGGCCAGTCGCCGGCGATGCCCGACGGCATTACATAGCCCCCCGAGCTGCGCTGTTGGATCAGCGCGCGGCCGTGGCGGCAGGCCAGGGTACCCGACACCAGCGCCGCCACGGCCAGCGGCCAGGCCACCGTCAGCAACAGCATGTACGCCAGGCTCATGGCAGATACTCCTGGGTCGCGACCAGGCTGGCCCAGCTCAGCGGGCTGAACGGCAGGCCGGCGAAGATCCCTGCCAGCAGGCTGAAGGCCGCCGTGGCCAGCGCCGGCCACAGCAGCCAGGCGCTGGTCTCGAGCCGGCCCAGGCGACGCTCCTCGGGCCACTCACCGCGCCCCTCCAGCGGACCGGGCTTGAACCACAGCCGGTAGAGGATCGGCAGGAAGTAGGCGGCATTGAGCAGGCTGCTGGCGACCAGCACCGCAAGCACCCACGGCATGCCGGCCTGAATCGCCCCCATGCCCAGGTACCACTTGCTGAGAAACCCCACCAGCGGGGGAATGCCGATCATGCCCAGCGCGCCGAAGGTGAACGCCAGGCTGGTGCCGGGCATGCGCCGCCCTACCCCATCCAGTTCGTCGATGCGGTGGATGCCGAGCTCCTCGGCGTAGTTGCCGGCGCAGAAGAACAGCGTGACCTTCATCAGCCCCTGATGCAGCAGATGCGCCAGCCCGGCGGTGGTCCCCATGGGGCCGAACAGGCTGATGCCGAGCATGATGTAGGAGACCTGGCTGACCGTGGAGAACGCCAGGCGGCGCTTGATATCGACCTGGGCCAGGGCCCTCAGCGAGCCGTACAGGATGGTGAACGAGGCGACGATGGCAAGCCCGGTCAGCAGCCCCAGCTCATAGCTCAGGGCGATACCGTAGACGTCGTAGACCACGCGCACGATGCCGAAGGCCCCGGCCTTGACCACCGCCACCGCATGCAGCAGCGCACTGACCGGCGCCGGGGCCACCATCGCCTGGGGCAGCCAGCCGTGCAGCGGCACCAGCGCCGCCTTGACCCCTAGCCCCAGCATCAGCAGCACGAAGATGCCGATCAGCATTGGATGGTACTCAGGGCCCAGATCGGCCAGCACCTCGCGCTGGCCGAAGTTGACCTCGCCGGCCAGGGCATGCAGCGCCACCACCGCGATCAGCAGCAGCACGCCACCGGTGACGGTGTAACGCAGGTAGGTGGCCCCGGCGGCCAGCGCCTTGGGCGTGCCGCGGTGGACCACCAGCGGATAGGTGGAGAGCGTCAGCAGCTCGTAGAACAGCAGGAAGGTGAACAGGTTGCCGGCCAGGGCGATGCCCAGGGTGCTGGCCACGCACAGGCTGAAGAAACCGAAGAAGCGCTTGCGATTAGGCGAGCCTTCCAGATAGCCGATGGCATACAGGGTGGTGAACAGCCACAGCAGCGACGACAGCCCGGCGAACATGATGCCCAGCGGGTCGGCGCGCAGCTGAAAACTCACGCCCTCCACCACGGTAAAGCCGAAGGCGTAGCTGTCGCCGCGGGCCACCCCGGCCACCATCAGCGCTACCAGGCCCAGCTTGAGCAACGCCGCGCCCAGGTTGATCGAGGTGCGCGCCAACCAGGCGCGCTCCGGCAGCAGGAAGATCAGCGGCGCCACCAGCAGCGACGCGGCCAGGGTCGCCAGCAGCAGGCCCGGGTTGTCGTTCATGGCGGGCCTCCTATCAGCGACACCAGCGGCGCGGCGGCCAGACCGGCGCCCATGGCGGCCAGCGCCAGCAGCAGCGCAATGATATCCAGCGACACCGGCGGCACGCGGATCTCTTGCTCCTGATCGGGGACGATAAAGCAGTAGCGGAAGACCCGAAACACATAGGCGGCGCCGAGCAGCGTCCCCACCGCGACCACCACCACCCACTGCCACTGCTGGGCGAGGATCGCCGCGTGCAGCAGCATCCACTTGGCGGTAAAGCCGCCGCTCGGCGGCAGCCCCAGCAGCGACACCGCGGCCAGACCGAACACCAGCAGCGACAGCGGCAGACGCTGACCGACGCCCGACAGCCCCGCCAGGTCACCGCGCCCCATGGCCAGCACCAGGCTGCCCACGGCCATGAACATCGCCGCTTTAGCCAGCGCGTGGCTGATCACTAGCAGCCAGGTGCTCTGCCAGGCCAGGCTGGCGACCGCCTCGGCGGTGCCGAACAGCAGCGGAAACAGCAGCAGCAGGTAGCCGACCTGGGCCACCGTGGAGTAGGCCACCACCCCCTTGAGCTCGGTCTGGCGCCAGGCCAACAGGCTGCCCCATACGATGGCCAGGCTACCCAGCCAGCCGAGCAGCTGCGCGCCGCTCAGCGCCGCCGGTGCCAGCGTGCTCCATACGCTCACGGCCATGAAGAAGGCGGCCTTGATCACCAGCGCGGCGTGTACCGTACTCACCGGGACCCAGGCCGCGGCGTGGGCCGGCGGCAGCCAGCCGTGCAGCGGAAACCCCGCCATCTTGATCAGCAGCCCAGCCGTTACCACCGCCAGCCACCAGGGGGCGACCTCGACCTCGGCCAGCGCCACCAGGCTCAGGTCGGGCTGCTGGCTGGCCAGCCAGGCCACTGACGGCAGTAGCAGCAGCGAGCCGCTGAGGGTGCACAGCAGATAGCGACGCCCGGCCTCCCGCGAGGCTTGGCTGCCGGGCAGCAGCATCAGTGCCACAGCGCACAGCGCTGTGACTTCCAGGGCAAGGTACTGGACGACCAGGTGGCCGCTGGCGAACAGCGTGCACAGCGCCAGCCATAGCAGCGCCAACAGCGGCCACAGCAGCAGGCTGCGGCGGCGCGGCGCATCGCTTGCCTGCAGATAGCGCACGCCGTGCAGCGCACTGGCCCCGACCACCAGCGTGGTCAGCGCCATCAGCAGCAGTGACAGACCGTCGGCATGCGGAAACGGCATCGGCCCGCCGGTCAGGAGGGTTTGTTGTTGGCGGCTTTCTCGATCAGTTGCTCGGCCTCACTGGGAGAGGCCTTGATGACGCGTTCCATGACGTCTGCGCGCAGGCCGATCACGGTATTGCAGGATGCGCAGAATACCTTGTCATCGGGGTTTCCGACTTGCGAGACACGCGCACGGTGGCTGCCGCAGTTGGGGCAGCCGTCGGGTAGGCGGATGTCTTTTGACAGATCGTGCATACTCACTCCTCCTTGATGACCTATAAAATAGACTTGGGGCAGCAGCGCCGAGTTCAAGCCCCGCTGGCCGGCTCGACGCGCAGCACCACGCTGAGGTTATTCGCCGGCATCTCTTCCACCGCCACTACCCCCAAGGCGTGACGCTCGGCCAGCGCCAGTATGGACTCCAGCTCGCGAATGCCCCATTCGGGGTTGCGCTGACGCAGGTCGGCATCGAAGGCGGCGTTGCTCTCGGCGGTGTGCTCGCCGTCGCGCATGAAGGGGCCATACAGATAGACCATGCCGCCCTCCGGCAGGCGCTCGCCGGCCTCGGCGAATAGCGCCTCGCTCACCGCCCAGGGCGAGATATGCAGCAGGTTGATGGCCACCAGCGCATTGAAGTCCGGCACCGGCCAGGGCCGCTGGCTTACGTCCAGCGCCAGCGGTGCCAGCAGGTTGGCGGGCCCCTGCTCGACGCGCCACGCCTCGATCGAGGCGCGGGCGGTAGCGCTAGGGTCGCTGGGCTGCCAGCTCAGGTGCGGCAGCGCGGTGGCGAAGTGCAGCGCATGCTCGCCGCTGCCGCTGGCGACCTCCAGTACACGGCCCTGGGGCGGCAGCCAGTCGCGCAGCACCGTGAGAATCGGTTCGCGGTTGCGCAGCGCTGCGGGACTCGACAGACGTGGGTCGGGCCCGGGGGCTGCCATTGGGTCGAGGGTATCCATCGCGGCTCACTCCTGGGCCAGGCGTGCCGCCAGCCAGGGGCCGATATCGGCGACCTGCTGCGGACACAGCGAATGCGGCATGGGGTAGCGCCGGAAGTTGACCGGATAGCCCATGGCGCGGGCGCGCTCGGCGCCCTCCTTGCCCAGGCTTTCCGGCACCACCGGATCCATGCTGCCGTGATGGGCTTCGATCACCAGCTCGCGGTTGGCCTCACTGGGTGTGATGCTGTCAGCGGTGGCGAAGTAGGTCGACAACGCCAGCAGGCCACCCAGCGGCTTGGGATAGCTCAAGGCCGCCTCGTAGGCCACCGCGCCGCCCTGGGAGAAGCCGGCAATGATGATCCGGCGGCTGTCGATGCCGGCCGCGATCTCGGCGTCTATCAGCCGATGCACGCGTGCCGCCGAGGCGCGCAGCTGTGCCTCGTCGACGCGACGCCCGAGGTTCATCTCGAGGATGTCGTACCAGGCCGGCATCTGCATGCCACCGTTGACGGTGACCGGCATACGCGGCGCATGCGGCAGCACGAAGCGCACCGCAAGAGAACTCGGCAGATTGAGCGCCGGCACCAGCGGCTTGAAGTCATTGCCGTCGGCGCCCAGGCCGTGCAGCAGGATCACGCAGGCATTGGCAGGTTGGCCGCTCGACGGCTCGATGACTAGCTCGCCGGGGCCGTTGGAGGTCGCGTCACTCATGGTGGGATCGGGTTCCCTGATTGGCAAAACCTCCACCCTACCCTAAAGCGCCGCGAGCGGCGAGATGGCGGGCGTCGGCTCAGCCGCTAAACGGCCAGATCAGCGGGATCAGCACCAGCGCTACCACCGCCACCAGCAGGTTGAGCAGCCCGCCCACGCGCAGGAAGTCCCCGAAGCGATAGCCGCCGGGCCCGTAGACCATCAGGTTGGTCTGGTAGCCGATCGGGGTCAGGAAGCTCGCCGAGGCGGCAAACATCACCGCCACCACGAACGGCATCGGGTTGACGCCCAGGCTCTCGGCGCTGGCCAGCACGATGGGGAAGGTAATCACCGCCGCGGCGTTGTTGGTGACCAGCTCGGTCAACAGCGCCACCAGCACGTAGGTACCGATCAGCAGCAACAGCGGATTGCCGTCGGCCAGGCCCAGTGCGCCGCCGGCAAGATAGGCTGCCGCTCCGCTGCTCTCCAGCGCCGCACCCAGGCCGAAGGAGGCGGCGATAGTCAGCAGCACCTGGGTATCCAGGCCGCGCTTGGCGGCGCCGATGCTGCAGCAGCCGGTGATCACCGCCAGCGCAGCGCCCAGCATGGCCGCATTGAGCATGCTCATGGCGCCGAAGGAGGCCAGCGCCACCACGCCGAGCAGGATCGCCCAGGCCAGCCAGGCCTTCTCGTGCACCGGCCGCGCCGCGCCGTTGACCTGGCTGATCAGCAGGAAGTCCCGCGACTGGCGGTGGCGCTCGATAAACGGCGGACGCGCCTCGAGCAGCAGCACATCGGCGGGCTGCAAGCGGATCTGGCCCAGGTTGCCGGCGACCCGCTCGCCGTTGCGGCACACCGCCAGCACCGCGGCGCCGTAGAGGGTGCGGAAGTGGCCGTCGCGGATACGCTGGCCAACGAACTGGCACTGGTCGGACACCACCGCCTCCACCAGCCGGCGCTCCTTGAAGTCCTTGCTCAGGCTCGACTCGCCCTGGCGCGAAGGAATCAGGCCGCGGATCTGCTGCAGCTCCACCGCCGCCGCCGAGGTGCCGGCAAATACCAGCCGGTCGCCGCCCTTGAGCTTCTCGCCCGGCCCCACCACGCTGACGATATTGCCCGCGCGCTCGATCTCGACCAGAAACAGCTCCTGCAGATGGCGCAGGCCGGCCTCCTCGACGCTCTTGTCGACCAGCGGTCCCTTGGCGTCGACTTCCATCTCGATGGTAAACTCGCGGGGGTTGTCGAACGCCTGGGCCAGGCCGCGGCGGTCCGGCAGCAGGCGCGGCGCCAACCACCATAGATAGACCAGCCCTACCACCGCCACCGGCACGCCGACCCAGGCGATATCGAACAGGCCCATGGAGAGTTCCGGATAGCGACTGGTGAGCATGCCGTGCACCACCAGGTTGGTACTGGTGCCGAACAGCGTCACGGTGCCGCCGAGGATCGAGGCGAAACTCAACGGCATCAGAAAGCGGTGGCTGGGCATGCCCAGCCGGCGCGACCAGCTGATCACCGCGGGGATGTAGGTCGCTACCACCGGGGTATTGTTGAGGAAACCACTCATGCTCGCCACCGGCAGCAGCAGTCGCGCCAGGGCGCCGCGCTCGCTCGTCGGCCGACCCAGCACCACGCGGATGATCAGGTCGATGCCACCGGTCTGGCGAATCGCCGTGACCAGCACGTACATGAAAGCCACGGTGAACAGGCCGCTGTTGGAGAAGCCACCCAGCGCCTGGTTGGTATCGATCACGCCCAGGGTCAGCAGCAGTACCACGGCACCCAGCAGCACCATGTCCGGGCCCAGGCGGGTAAAGGCCATCAGGGGAAACACCGCCGCTACGACGGTCATTGCAAGCCAGGCATCGGGCGACATCGGCAGTCCATTGGCAAGAGAATAACGCTGCCATTGTGACGGCCAATCTTTATAGCTAAAAGTTATTTGTAGAAATTTATCTATTCGAAAATAGAATTAAAAAAGAAGAGAGGGAACCGGGGAGGAAGATCGGGCCAATGCGGAGAAGGCCCAGAAACGCACAAGGCCCGCACATGGCGGGCCTTGTATTGTCCCTCGCAAGGGACACATCAAATGTCAGCGATTAGATGACTTTGATGTTGGAAGCCTGAAGGCCTTTCTTGCCCTGGGTGACGTCGAAGGAGACCTTCTGACCGTCTTGCAGGGTTTTGAAGCCGTCAGCTTGAATTTCGGAGAAGTGCGCGAACAGGTCGTCGCCGTTATCGTCCGGAGAGATGAAGCCGAAACCTTTGGTGTCGTTGAACCACTTAACGGTACCAGTTGCCATTTTTCAATTTCCTAATGCTTGATGATGTTGCGGGAATTACCCGTATCGAGTGGGTAAGACAAGGAGATACACCAGGCGACCGAAATTGATTCTGACAACGTTCGATTTCTACTGACGATATACAACTTGCTAACCAACTGCCAAAACAGCATGCGCGCTTCTCCGCCGCGAGTCAAACATATTTTTCGCTAACCCGCCGGGGCGTCCAGCGCACGCCGCACCGCGGCATCGCGGCCGTAGATGTCGGGCCGGAAGGCGATGCCACCAAATTCGTCGGGGCTCGCGGTCCAGTAGCTGAGGATCACCGGCACCCGATTGGCCAGCGAGACGTTGCCGGTGCGCTCCATTTCGATCCGCTCACGGACGTCGGCGGCGCTCCAGCGCTGGCTGTCGTCGAGGAGCTGGCGCGCCAGCTCCTCGACGTGCTCGACGCGAATGCAGCCCGAGCTGGCGGCGCGCTGGGCACGGTTGAAGAGCCCTCGGGCCGGGGTGTCATGCAGGTAGATGGCGTGGTCGTTGGGAAAGCGGATCACCAGGTTGCCGAGCGGGTTGTCGCCCCCCGCCGCCTGGCGCAGCATCACACCGCCGGGGTTGTCCCAGTCGACCTCGGCGGGGTCGAGCTCCTCGCCGCTCGGCGCCAGCACGCGCAGGTTGGCTTCCTCGAGATAGCCGAGGTCGTCGCGGATCCGCGGCAGTTTGTCCTCGCGGAAGATCGTCGGCGGAATCGTCCAGGTCGGATTGAAGGTCAGGTGGGTGATCGCGGAGCGAATCGACGGCGTTTCGCGATACGGCTGGCCGACCACGATTCGCGTGCGCCAGTCGTCGCCATGCTCGCGCACGTGATGCAGCTCGTAGCCGGCGATGTCGACCAGCACGTAGGCGGCCGGCAGGTCGTGCAGCAGCCAGCGGGCGCGCTCGAGGTTGACGCGCAGCTGGTCGACGCGCGCCTCCACCGGCACATTGAGCGCCTGGCGGGTGTGGCGCCCGACCACCGCATCCGGCTCGAGCAGGTGGCGGCGCTGGAAGAAGCGCACCTCGCGGGCCAGCTCGGCATCGAAGCGCTCGGCATCGTCGCCGGCGTCCGCCCCGGCATCCAGCTCGACCCGCGGATAGTAGTCGGCGTCGGCCGGCAGGCTTGCCGGATCGCGCTCCACCGCCAGGCGCTGGCGCAGCAGCGCCACATCGGGATGCCGGTCGCCCTCGCGCAGCGACTCACTGCGCTCGGGCAGCGTCGGCCAGCCGCCGCTGGCGGCCACGCTGCGGTAGTGCGAGAGCCCGTCGCGCAGCGCCTGGTAGAAGCTGCCATCGGGACGCGCCTGGTCGAGCGCCGCCTCGATATCGCCGGCGTCGAGCTGCTGCGACAGCGCCGCCCAGTCCGGCGTGTAGCCGGCCAGCGCAATGCTCCAGTCCTCTTCCAGGCGCCGCGGGTCGGTCTTGCCGCGGGCCAGATGGCGCATCGCCTTGAGCAGGCCCCGGGTGGCGTCCAGCTCGAAGCGCACATGTGCCGACTCGTCCTCGCCGAGCGCGGCGCGGCGCGCGACGAGATCATCGGGCAGGTAATCGCCCGGCGAGAGTCCGTCGTCCTCTAGGGTGGCGACGGCATCCCTCAGCGCCGCGACCCGCTCGGGCGACTGCCATAGCGCATGGTGCGCCCGGCTACGATAGAACGCGGCGAGATCGGCATCCCGCGAGCCGCTGGTGGCCAGCTGCGACTCGATGGCCGGCGCCAGCGCTTGTCCGGCCACGCCGGGCGCCGCCAGCAGGGCAACATACAGCCCCAGCCCGGCCACGAGCCACGCGCGCACGCGGCGCCACTGCCCCACTGTCCTCATCTGACGCTCCCCTGTACCGTCCCTGGTTTGGCTGATGCCACCTATTCTGTTCATAATAGCGCCGTTTATTGGTTCATTCTGTTGCGCCGGAGACGTCATAACAATGCCAATCGCCTCACGCCTCCCCGTCGCCGGGCTCGCCCTGGCGCTTATCCTGCCCGTATCCGCCCAGGCCCATGTACTACTCGCCGACAGCCTGCAGCGCCTGGCTCCCGCGGCCGAGCCTCAGGTGCTGCGCCTCGCCGCCAGCGCCGTGCAGTGCGCCGACCCCGACGCCGAGCGCCTGGCGGTGATCGATTTCTCACGCAGTGCCAACCAGCCGCGGCTGTGGGTCTTCGACCTCAAGAACGAGCGACTGCTGTTCGAGGAGCTGGTCTCCCACGGCCGAGGCAGCGGCGACGAGCAGGCCGAATGGTTCTCCAACACCCCCGAGAGCCATCAGTCGAGCCTGGGGCTGTTTCGTACCTTGAATAGCTACTATGGTGCCAACGGCTACTCCATGCGCCTCGAGGGACTCGAGGCCGGGGTCAACGATCTGGCCTACCAACGCGCCATCGTGGTCCACGGCGCCGACTACGTCAGCGAGCAGTTCATTGCCGAGAACGGCCGCCTGGGGCGCAGCTTCGGCTGCCCGGCGGTGCGCCAGGAGATCGCCCGGCCGCTGATCGATAACATCAAGGAAGACCACTACCTGTTCGCCTACTACCCCGATCCGCAGTGGCTCGCCGAGTCGGACTATATCAGCTGCGGCCAGGTCGCCACGCTGGCCAATAGCATCGACACCCGCGGCGGCAGCCTCGATCAGGCACTCGATATCCACTACCAGGCGGCGAGGTAGCCAATGGCGGTACTGCTGTTCCGGCTCGGCGGCGTGCCCGAGGAGGAAGCCGCCGAGGTGCGGCAACTGCTCGACGAGGGCGGCTTCGATGTCTACGAGACCAGTGCAGGCCGCTGGAAGCTCTCGGTGGCCGCGATCTGGCTACGCGACGAGTCTCAACTGCCCGAAGCGCGCGCCGCACTCGACGCCTACCAGGCGCGCCTCGCCGAGCGCATGCAGCAGGACCTGGCCGAGCGTGAGGCTCGCGGCGAGCCGCTCAGCCTGTGTCAGCGCCTGCGCGAGCGGCCGCTGCAGGTGATCGCCCTGACCCTGGCCGCCGCGGCGGTCCTGACCCTGTCGCTGCTGCCCTTCGTGTCGCTCTAGCCACGCCACCTAGCCTAACAAGACGAAACCCCCGGCCATTGACCGGGGGTTTCGTCATGTTTTACATGTGTCAGGGCCGTCGAGCCCCTACAAACCTGTCAGCACGAAAATCAACATCGCGATCATGCCCATCAGGAAGCTCACACTTGCCGCACCCGCAAGGAACTTCAGCACATCGCACCTCCCTGCACAGCGAATGTACAGATGGTGAAATAGCCAACCGTAATGCCTGAGCGCTACACGCTCGCCGGTTGGGCCAGGGCCTGACCCGACTTTGGATATCGAGACACGCCTCCAACCTCCACCATCTCAGTCTTCCCCCCTCGATACGCTAACTCAGGTTATGCTGCGCGCATCATTTCCCGGCCCCCGGTCAGCAAAAAAATGCCCCCTGAGGGAGGGGGCAAGTAGCAGGGGTGTCGGGGCTCGGTGGACTCCTTGGCGATCATGACATCCTGTCGTGAGAGCCGTCCCTGTCCAGTAGGCCATCCTGGCCTGAGCGTCCTGGCAATCCACGCGATCCGTTGCGCGGGAGCTGACTTAACCATAGACAACCAAACCTGGATGTACAAGTATTTCACCGCTTTTTATACACTCGCCTCATCCCACCTCGCTCCAAAAACAATATATTTATATGTTTTTAAAGCAAAAAATGTAATCTTGAAGAAAGAGGTATCACATAAGCAGTACAAGAAATAACAAAAATCTTGTACACTGCAACGCACTTCTACTGATGAAACCCCGCTCATGCCTGATCGCCCGCAGCCAGCTATGGTGATAAGGCAGCAGGCAACCTTCCTTCGACACAGGACGAACCACCATGGCCAAGCGACTCCTTCTCTCCCTCGGCCTGGCCGCGGGACTAGCGGCCGGCCCTGCCCTCGCCGACACCGATATCGCCTCCCCCGACACTCTCCGTGATGGCGAGTCTGCATTGACCTGGGGCCCCCAGGTGGAAGGCGAGCGCTTCGAATACAGTGCCGACGGCGAAACCTACCACGGCTATCTGGCCCGCAGCGCCAGCGATACCACCCCCCGCCCCGCGGTGCTGATCGTGCACGAATGGTGGGGTCTCAACGACTACGTCAAGCATCGCGCCGACCAGCTCGCCGCACTTGGCTTCGTGGCGCTTGCGGTCGATATGTACGGCGGCGGCCAGACCGCCGACCACCCCGACCAGGCCGGTGAGTTCTCCTCCCAGGTCATGCAGAACTGGCCGGGGGCGCGCAACCGCCTAGAAGCCGCCATGGCACAGCTGCGCGAGCACCCCGCCGTGGCCGACGGCGGCATGGCGGCGATCGGCTACTGCTTCGGCGGCAGTGTGGTGATGAACATGGCGCTGGCGGGCATGCCGCTGGAGGCGGTAGTCAGCTATCACGGCAGCCCGACACAGGCCGTCGACACGCCGGCCGACTTCGACGGCGTCGTGCAGATCCACAACGGCGCCGCCGACCCGATGGTCTCCCGGGACGACCTCGAGGCCATGGCCAGCGCCCTGGCCGCCACCGGTGCCGAGATCGAGGTGATCAACTACCACGACGCCACCCATAGCTTTACCAACCCGGGCGCCGATGCTGCCGGAGAAGAGTTCGGCTTGCCGCTGGGCTATGACCCCATCGCCGACGCCGTCTCCTGGCAGTCCACCCTGTTGCTGCTGGATCGCACCCTGAACGACTGAAGCGACCTAGAGCGCCAGGAAACGATTTGACAGGCTAAGGCCACTTTTATAAAACGCTAATCAAAAGGAGTCACCTGGGCCACGCTGCTGCTCACCACCGCCTATTATCAGGAGCCCGGCCCATGAGCCTGCAAGCCACCGCCCCATCCTCCCGCGCCTGGCTGACCGGCCTGCGCGAGGCCACCCCGCTGCTCGGCGGCTATGTGCCGGTGGCGATCTCCTTCGGGTTGATCGCCACCCAGGCCGGTTTCAGCACCTGGGAGGCGGTGATCATCTCTACGCTGCTGTATGCCGGTGCCTCGCAGTTCCTGTTTGTCGGCATGGTCGCCGCCGGATCGCCGCTGTGGCTGGTGGTGGCCATGACGCTGCTGATCAATGCACGCCACGTGGTCTATGCCCCCAATATCGCCCCCTGGCTGACCACCAGCCGCGCCTGGCCCTGGCTGATGCACGGCCTCACCGATCAGGTCTTCGCCCTGGCCCACGCCCGCCTGCCGCAGATGCCGGCCAGCCGGCGCCTCGGCTGGTTTACCGGCGTTGCCCTGCTGGCCTGGTTCAGTTGGATCGGCGGCACTGCGCTGGGCGCCGTGGCAGGCGAGGAGCTGACCCGCCGCTGGCCGCTACTCGGTGAGGTCATGCCCTTCGCGCTCCCCGCCCTGTTCCTGGTACTGGTGGCGCCGCGCTTCACCTCGAGGCGCTGGGCGCTGGCCCTATGCAGCAGTATCGTCGTGGCCTTGCTGCTTACCGTAGCGGGGCTGACCAACGCGGCGATTCCGTTGGCCGCCGCCTGTGGCGCCCTGTGCTTTTACACGGTGAGACGCCACCTGCCCGCACCAGGAGACCGCCATGAGTAGCGCCCTGTGGTTGGCCGTGCTGGGCTCGGCGGCTGGAACCTTCCTCATGCGACTGCTGCCGCTGCTGTGGATGCGGCGGCGCCTGGCACGCTTGGACGGTGACGAGCGCCTAGACGCCATGCCCCAATGGCTCGGCATCCTCGGCCCCATGATGATCGCCGCAGTACTCGGGGTTTCGCTGGTCCCTGCCACCAACGGCGCCAGCGCCTGGCTCGCCACTGCCATCGGCATGTTCGCGACCCTGGTGGTGTGGTACCGGCTACGTTCGCTCGGCTGGCCGATCGCTGCAGGCGTCGCCGCCTATGGCGCCGTGGTGATGCTGGCGGCCCTGGCCTCCCCTACCCCATGACCGCTCCCCTACCGCCCCGCCGCAACGCCACGCGCCCTGCCCTGGCCGGGCTAGCGGTCCTGCTGCTGGGCCTGCTGCTGACGGCGGCACCGGCGGCGGCCAGCTGCCCCATCGCGTCCGACACCGACCTGGCCGCCATCAAGGGCCAAGATCAACGACCGCCGCTACCCGCCGGCCGCGAGGTGATCGCCGAAGGCGTAGTCACCGGCGCCTTCCTGGGCCGCGACAGGCTCAACGGGTTCTACCTGCAGCAGGTGACCGCACAGGACCCGGTGGGGTTATTCGTCTACATGCCGGCGGCCAGCGCGGATGACGCCGAGCGTATCGTCCCAGGCACGCACGTCCAGCTCCACGCGCGAACCGGCGAGCATCGCGGCCAGGTCCAGCTACAGCGGGTCGAGCGAGTCGACGTGTGTGGCCGCACCCCGCTGCCCGAACCGCATGCGCTGACCTGGCCCCTCGATGAGGAAACCCTGGCGCGACTGGAAGGACGGCTGGTGACCTTCCCCCAGACGCTCATCGTCACCGGTAACTATGAGCTAGGCCGCTACGGCAGCCTGAGGCTGGCCCACGAGCGCCTGTTCCGGCCCACCAATGCGCCCGACACGGACCAGACGCGCGCCGTGCTGATGCTCGACGACGGCAGCTACCGCGCCATGCCGAGCCCGATCCCCTACCTCAACGACGACGGCACGCGCCGCGTCGGCAGCCGCGTCGAGGGGCTCACCGGGGTGCTCACCTACGCCTTCGACGCCCACCGCCTGCACCCGACCCGTGAGCCGCGCTTCACGGAGGCCAATCCGCGCCCGGGGCCGCTCGACGAGCCGGGCGAGCGGCTCCGGGTGGCCACCTTCAACGTCGAGAACTACTTCACCACCCTCGGCCAGCGCGGCGCCGCCAACGCCGCCGCACTGGAGCGCCAGCGAGCCAAGCTGGGCGCCGCGGTGGCCGGCCTCGAGGCGGACATCCTGGCCCTGGTGGAGGTCGAGAACGCCCCCGCTGCCCTGCAAGACCTGGTCGAGCAGCTCAGTGAGCGCACCGGGGTGCGCTATCGCGCCGTCGGTGGGAGCGCCGACCGCGGCTCTGACGCCATCAAGGTCGCGCTGCTCTACCGCCCGGATCGGGTCGAGGCCGTGAGCGAGCTATACGCCGATGATCACCCGGCACACCACCGTCCGCCGCTGGCGGCCTTCTTCCGCAGCCGGGAAGGCGGCCCGGCCTTTGGCGTGGCCACCGCCCACTTCAAGGCCAAGACCGGCTGCCCGGCGCGGGGCGATATCGACCGCGGCCAGGGCTGCTGGAATGAGCGTCGGGTGGCCCAGGCCCAGGCCATGAGCGCTTTCCTCGAGCGACTCGCTGCCGCCGAGGGGCACTCGCGCCTGCTGCTGATCGGCGACCTCAACGCCTACGGCGCCGAGGACCCGATCCGCGTCCTGAGCGATGCCGGCTTGGTCGATCTGCTGGCCCGGGAGCTCCCCCCGGAGCACCGCTATAGCTATGTGTTCCGCGGCGAGTCGGGCTACCTCGACCATGCCCTGGCCAGCCCCGAACTGGCCGCGGCCAGCGCCGAGGTTCGGCCGTGGCAGATCAACGCCGACGAGCCGCCTTTCCTCGGCTACGATGGCCCGGACAATGCGGCACCCCACTTCCGCCCCGACCCCTTTCGTTCCTCGGACCATGACCCGATCGTGGTGGATCTATCCCTGGAGGCGATGCGAAAGGGGGTGCAATAGCGGTCATTTACCGCTAATAAGGGAAGTAGAAACTACAACAATATTCCGCTCAGCGAGGAGCCCCATGGAGTCACCGCAGGTCGCTGCCGAAGACCGCCCCTGGGTCAACCACTACGGTGCCATCCCGGCCGAGCTTCCGGCCCCGGAGTATCCCAACCTGGCCGCGTTGATCAACGCCAGCGCCGAGCGCTTCGCCGCTCAGAAGGCCTTCACCAGCTGCATGCCCAACGGCATGAACGGTGCGCTCAGCTATGCCCAGGTCGACGAGGCTTCCGACGCCTTTGCGGTCTACCTGCGCGAGGGGCTGGGGCTTTCGCCCGGCAGCCGCGTGGCGGTGCAGTTGCCCAACTGCCTGAGCTACCCGATGGTGGTGTTCGGCATCCTCAAGGCCGGCTGCGTGCTGGTGAACACCAACCCGCTCTATACCGCCCCGGAGATGACCCAGCAGTTCGCCGATAGCGGCGCCGAGGCGCTGGTGATCGTCGATATGTTCGTCGACAAGCTGCCCGAGGTGCTACCGCATACCGCCATCCGCCAGGTGGTGACGACCAGCCTCGCCCAGGGCTTCCCGCCGGTGGTACGCCAGGTGGTCAAGGCGGTGCTCAGGTACTGGAACCGGGTGATCCCCCCCTGCCGCGTGGCGGCGGCGCCGCTTGGCCAGGCGCTGGCCGAAGGCAGGCAACTGCGCCAGACGCGGGGAATCGAGGTCGCCGACTACTGGCGCGACCTGGGGCCGGAGAGCCTCGCCGCGCTGCAGTACACCGGCGGCACCACCGGCGTCGCCAAGGGCGCCATGCTCAGCCACGGCAACCTGCTCGCCAACGTGGCGCAGATCGAGGCCATGGCCGGCTCGCACATCAGCGACGGCGAGGAGTGCGTGCTCACCGCCCTGCCGCTCTACCATGTCTTCGCCTTCTCGGTGAACCTGCTCGCCTTCTTCAAGCACGGCGCCCACAACGTCCTGGTGCCCAACCCGCGGCCGATCCAGAACCTGCAGCGGGCGATCGAGAACTACCCGATCAGCTGGATCAGCGGGGTCAACACCCTCTTCAATGCCCTGCTCAACGAGGAGTGGTTCACCCACTACCCGCCGCGTCGGCTGCGCGCCGCGGCGGCCGGCGGAACGGCCCTGCATGCCGCCGTGGCCGAGCGCTGGGAGACGGTCACCGGCACCCCCCTGGTGGAGGGCTACGGCCTCACCGAAAGCTCGCCGGTGATCAGCTTCAACCCGCTGGTCGGGACCCGCAAGCCGGGCAGCATCGGCATCCCGGTGCCTGGCACCGAGATCCGCCTGGTCGATGACGCCGGGAAGCCGGTGTCCCCGGGCGAACCGGGAGAGCTCATCGCTCGCGGGCCCCAGGTGATGCAGGGCTACTGGCAGCAGCCCGAAGCGACCGCGGAGGCGCTGCGCGACGGCTGGCTGCATACCGGGGATGTCGCCGACATGGACGAGGACGGCTACCTGCGCATCGTCGACCGCAAGAAGGACCTGATCCTGGTCAGCGGCTTCAACGTCTACCCCAACGAAGTGGAGGACTGCATCGCCCTGCTCGACGCCGTCCACGAGGTGGGGGTGATCGGCGTCCCCGACCCTGACAGCGGCGAGGCCGTGCGCGCCTATATCGTCACCCGCGGCGAGCTCGACCACGACACGGTGAAGGCCCACTGTCGACAGCACCTGGCCCGCTACAAGGTGCCCAAGCAGGTCGAATTCATCGACGACCTGCCCAAGAGCCCCATCGGCAAGGTGCTGCGCAAGGACCTGCGCGCCGACTACCTCAAGGCGCATCCAGACACCGCAACCGCCGGGAGCCGCGCATGCTGAGCCCAATCGAGGAGACCCTGCTGGCCATCATGATGGCCGTGATCATGCTCGGCATGGGGTCGTCGCTGACCTTCAAGGACTTCCGCATCGCCATGCGCCATCCCCAGGCGATCGGCATCGGCTTCGCCTCCCAATACTTGTTCATGCCGCTGCTCGCCTTCCTGATCGGCCGCGCCCTGCAGCTACCGCCCATCCAGGCGGTCAGCCTGATCCTGATGGGCTGCGTGCCCGGCGGCACCACCTCCAACATCTTCGCCTACTTCTCGAGGAGCCTGCTCGGGCTCTCCATCCTGATGACGGTCTGCTCGACCCTGCTGGCGGTGGTCATGGTGCCGCTGGTACTGGCCTTGTACACCAGCGGCATCGACGCCGCCTTCCGCATCCCCTCGGGCAATATCATCGCGGTGCTCGGCGTGCTGCTGCTGCCCACCCTGCTCGGCATGTGGCTGCGCCGACGCAATGCCAACCTCGGCGCCTGCACCGAGCTGATGGGCGGCATCCTCGGCGTGGTAGTGATCGTGTTCCTGATCGCGACCTGGGTGCCGCGTAACTGGCAGCTGCTGATGACCACCGGCCCTGAGGTCTACCTGGCGGCCATCGGGCTTGGCCTGTGCGGCTTCGTCATCGGCTACTGGTTCAGCCGTGCCGCCCGGCTCAACCCGCTCAAGGCCCGCACCGTGTCGCTGGAGACCGGCATCCAGAACGGGCCGCTGGCGGTGCTGATCGTCACCCTCTCGTTCGCCGGCGAGACCCAGCAGCAGATGCTGCTGATCCCGGTGATGTACTCGCTGTTCATCGTCATCACCTCCACCTTCGTGACCTTCTACTACCGTCGGCGCAGCCTGCGCGAGGAGCTCGCCCGCGACCAGGCGAAGGTGGAAACCGCCGCTCCGGACAGAGCCTGAGGCGCCGCCTGGATCTGACACTGGAATTTTTGCCATACCGACTTCACCATTGCAGGCAGGGATCGAGTAGGGACTCGTGTTGATGACGCATCATGGAGGAGGACGCAGCAATGGCCGATCAATCACGCCAGCAAGTGAACTATGAAGATATCGGCGGGGGCCAGGGAGGCGGCGAGCGATCCGCGAAAATGACCTGGGGCCTGCGCGCCTTCGGGCTGGTCATGGCGCTGATCGTATGGCTCGCCATGGGCTTCGCCGAGGGACTGTCGTCGGACGCGCGCTGGGTCGCCGCGATCGGAACCCTGATGGCGGTCTGGTGGATGACCGAGGCAATCCCGCTATCCGCCACTTCCCTGCTGCCTATCGTGCTGATCCCGATGGTCACCGAGCGAACCGTGAGCCAGGCCACGGCCCCCTTCGCCAGCCCCATCGTGTTTCTTTTCCTCGGCGGCTTCCTGATCGCCATCGCCATGGAAAAGTGGAACCTGCATCGCCGTATTGCGCTGCTGACGCTGGCACGAGTGGGCGTCGAGCCGAAGCGCATCGTGCTCGGCATGATGCTCGCCACGGGCTTTCTGTCGATGTGGGTCTCGAACACTGCGACCACGCTGATGATGCTGCCCATCGGCCTCTCCGTGCTGGCCCTGATCGTCGAGCGTAGCGACGACACCGACACCCACGGACAGCCTGCGGACCAGGAACATGCCCCTCACCAGCCGGGCCATGTGGACGACATCTCCGACGACAATATCAAGCGCTTCGGCCTCTGCCTGCTGCTGGCGATCGCCTGGTCGGCCAGCATGGGCGGCCTCGGCACCCTGCTCGGCAGCCCGCCCAACGCCATCGTCGCCGGCTACGCCGCCGACGAGCTGGGGCGTAACATCGGCTTCCTCGAGTGGATGATGCTCGGCGTGCCGCTGGCCTTCACCTTCATCCTGGTGGGCTGGGTGCTGATGACCCGTGTCCTCTACCCGTTCAAGGTCGATGAGATTCCCGGTGGCAAGGAGATGATCGCCGGCGAGATTCGCAAGCTAGGCATGTTCAGCCAGGGCGAGAAGATGGTACTGCTGGTGTTCTGCTCGGCGGCGTTCCTGTGGGTGGTGCCCGGGCTGCTCACCAATCTTCCCTGGATAGGCGAACGGCTGGGACCCCTGGGTGAACTCAACGACACGGCTATCGCCATCGCAGCCGGCCTCGCGATGTTCATCCTGCCCGGCAAAGGCCGCGGCGAGATGGTGCTGACCTGGCAGGACGCCGAGAAAGGGCTGCCCTGGGGCGTGCTGCTGCTGTTCGGTGGCGGCCTCAGCCTCGCCGGTGCCGTCGCCGCGTCCGGCCTCGACGGCTGGTTCGGTGAGCAGGTCACCGGCCTCGGCATGCTGCCGATCATCCTGCTGGTGGCCGCCATCGCCGCGATCATCATGTTCCTCACCGAAGTGACCAGTAACACCGCCACCGCCGCGACCTTCATCCCCGTGCTCGGCGGCGTTGCCGTAGGCATCGGCGCGGATCCGATGACGCTGCTCATCCCGGCCGCCTTTGCCGCTACCTGCGCCTTCATGCTGCCGGTGGGTACGCCGCCGAACGCCATCGTGTTCGGCACCGGTGCCGTCTCCATCGGCCAGATGGCGCGTGGCGGCGTGGTGCTCAACGTCGTGGGCATCGTCCTGATCACCCTGTTCTGCTACCTAATCGGCGGCTTCGCGCTTGGGCTCGAGTTCTGATCGGTGGCAAAAAGCGGTGCCGGGCGGGATGCCGCCTGGCGCCGTGTTCTCACCTAGCGGCACCACTCCAGCAATGCCTATAGCAGACGCAGCGTATTGAGCCCGCCGAGGGTGTCCACCAGCTCACTGCCGAACAGCAGCTCATTCGGCGTCACGGCGATCCTCTCCAGGACCGCTAGCTCGGGGGTCGATACCTGCAAGCTGAAGGCCCCGCCGGCCGGCTTATGAGCCTGATCCGAGGTGACGCTGTGTGATGCTAGTAGCGAGGCGGTCGTCACGACGGCGCCATATGGGATCTTGTGCAGCAGCTGGTTTATTTTCACGTAAAAAAGCGGCCTTGAATTCCGCCTTCAGAGTGGAGAATAAACCACAACGGTTGCAGGCTTAGTTGGTCCGCACCGACGCACCGCGTTCACATCCATGTACCCGGCGCAGCGCTTTAGCGGGAGGAATCTTGGGGGATAATCCGAGGCTGGGGAAGCCACGGCAGGGGGAGGTGGCCACACATCACGTCAATCCTGATAGTGTGTGTATTTTTTCGCACTTCCCTTCACTTGGTCGGCGGGATATTTCTGCGCATTCTTCTCCATCTTCGCCCGGCATGCCGCTTCGATATCCACGTCCAGCTTGCCCGCCAGCCGGATCAGATAGAGCTGAACATCGGCAATTTCGTCGCGCACGGCGGCCAGTTGCTGCTCATCCAGCTCCCTGGACTGCGCCTCGGTCAGCCACTGGAAGCACTCCTGTAGCTCAGCTGCCTCCACCGTCAGCGCCATGGCCAGGTTCTTAGGCGAGTGGAACTGGTCCCAGTCGCGCTCGGTGGCGAACTGGTCCATGGCGTCACGGAGCTGCTTGAACGGGTCTGACATCTAGGGCTCACCTGGTTCTGAGGTATCGGATAGCGGTGAGCATGCCTGCTCTGCCGCTCGCTATCTAGCCTACATCGGCATAGGCGGCTATCCGGCCGCCCACTCGCTCACAGCACGGAGAGGAATTCGCCGATGACCTTCAGATCCTCAAGCTCATCCTCGAGCACGATGTCCTTGTAGCCGAAGGCGTTGGTCTGTGGCTTCAGCACGATGCGCTGGTTTACGAACTCGCCGTACTCCTCGATCTTCTCGCTCTGGTACAGCTTTACCGTGAAGCTGCCACCGTGGTCAGGGTCCTCGATGGCGCGATGCTGCACCACGACGACCTTGCCTTGCCGCGTGCCGCCTGGGTTCGCACGGAACAGACACCAGGCACCATTGGGAATGCGCCGGTTCATCGACTCTCCCGCCACTCGGCTGACAAAAAGATCGGGGCTTATACGCACATGATCCGGCAGCTCGACCCAGTGCTCGGCTTCGGCGATCTGCATCTCGCTGAACTCGCCGGCGGCGATGCTCAAGCTGTACACGGGCACATGGCGCTCGAACGGCGCGGCCTGGTCACGCGTCACGATGGGAAGGTGCAAGCCATCCAGCATCTCGGCATCCTCAGACGCATCCAGTCGCTCGGTCGCTGTTTGAGAGCGAGCATAGGCCGCGAAGTACTCTCGGGTCTCGGGGTCCGTGGCATAGACATAACAGCCCTTCTGGCCCCGCGTCATCAGCGTGCGGTAGGTGTTCTTGATGATCTGGTCCGCCAAGGCACGGGCATGCTCAGGATCATTCTTGAGCATCGTCTTATAGCCGTGCACCGAGCGGTCCTGCCCCGCCCGCTTGGCCGCGTCTGTCACCACGCGGCCGTCGCGAATCACGAAGTCGTCGCCGATGATGACGCCGACGTAATCGAATTCGAGCCCCTGGCAGGTGTGGATGCAGCCGACTTGATCGACGGAATCCTCGGCGATGGCCCATAGCATGCCGTCGTCATCGAGGTTCCACTGGGCCGCGAAGCCATGTTCGGGAAACACGATGTCCATGGCATGCTTGTCCTTCTTGCTCGCCCAGGGCCAGCAGTAACCCGCCACCATGCGTGCCTTGTTGGCCTTGCGGTTCTTCTCGAGAATCGAACGACGCATGGCACTCGGGTCATCGAACACTTGGAAGTCGTAGTCGATGTCATCCAGATCGGTGTTGGCCGTGGTGCGAATCTGAAGGGCATGATCGAGCCACGCCAGATAGCCATCAGAGCCGTTGCAGCGAAACTGCGATGCCAACTCGAGCTCTTGCACGTCGGATCCGTACTCCGCTGCTCGCCGCTTGATCTCCTCAACCGTCCCCACGTCCTTCAGCGTTACGCGCTGCGCCTCATCAATGAAGAAGATCGAAAAGCGTGACGCGGCGATCACCTCCTTGATCTGGCTCTCACCCAAATTCTGATACATGCCGGACTTTTCGTTCAGACGGTGCGCCTCATCCACAATCAGGGCATGGAAGGTGTCTGGCTCCGCGTTAACGTAGCTACCCGAGCCCTTGAACAGGTTGTCGATATGGGTCTTCTTGCGGGTACCAGTAAGCCTTTTCTTGAAGACCTCCCGAGGAGCCGAGTTACGCGACACGTACTGCGTCATCATCTCGCGCTTCGTCAGCTCCACCAGCAAGTTGATAGCGACTACCGACTTGCCGGTGCCCGGCCCGCCCTTGACGATCAAGCACTGCTTGTTGCCACTGCCTGCACGATGCGCAAGATCGAGCGCGGTTTCATACACCAGCTTCTGCTCGTCGATCATCAGGAACTCGGCATTGCCTTGCATCATCGACGCCAGGGCATCAGCCAGGTTTTTGCTTGGTTTGATCACACCGTGTTCGATGCGATACATGACGTCGTTGCTGTCGCCGTACTTGATGTGCTGGCTCAGAAATTCTGACAGCTTCAAGGCATCCTGCGAGATAAAGACCGGAGCACGGCGCGTGTGGTGTTCGTAGAAGGGGTCATTGATAGCGTCCCCCTGCCTCATGTTGTGCAGGTAGGCGCAGGGCACCAGGCGGATCGATTCGGAGCGTACCGTCTCGTTGTAGTCTTCGATCAGCGCGCCATAGGACCATGCCTGATACGACGGGTGGTTGGTCTCGCGTACGCCGCCACCCAGTTGGGTACGGACGATGGCATCCTTTTTTGTCACCTCGACGGACTGCCACTGCTTCAGTTCCACGATGACTGCCGCATCATCCCGCTGTTGGTTCTTGCCGGTCAGAATGAAGTCCACGCGGCGATTGGTCAGCGGAATGTTGTACTCGATGGCCACACCCGCCGATGCGGGAATACCCTCATCGAGCAGCACGCTCATCATGAAGCGAAGCGAGTTCTCCCACGATGCCACCTCACTGCGCGGTGAGTTGCGGTTCAGTCTGCGTGCCACCTCGTTCTCGATGGCGTCGGTGATGACGTTGGCTCGCACATCGTCGATAAATTGCTGCTTGGTGGCGTTGTAGACCAGCATCGTCTCAAGGATTCCTTTTATGACCTGGGGTCAGCCATCTTGGCTCATGCAATAGCCGCAGCACGTTTGCCAACGGGATAGAAGCAGCAAGGCAGGCTGGCACCATCCTACTGTGGCTGAGCAACGATGAGGAGGGCCCTACACAAAAGCCATGGCTACCCTATCTCGGCATGCCCCATGCCACCACAGCTGATGATCTGCAGCTGACTTGGATGGGCATAATTAGACAAGGTACGGAAAGTTTCAGGGAAGGCGAGAAGACACAGCCATAAGCTGTTGATTGTGGTGGGCCCAGCTGGACTCGAACCAGCGACCAAGGGATTATGAGTCCCCTGCTCTAACCAACTGAGCTATAGGCCCATCGGGAGGGGCGCGTCGGCGCGCGGGCGTATGATAGCGAATGCCGATGGGTGAGGCCAGCGTAGCCGTGCGTGGTTTGCGGGAATGGGGCACTTTTCCGGCGCTGGCGTGTCTGTGCTGTGTCATCGACCGGGAGACGTCTGTGAAAGCCTATCTTGCCCTGTTTGCCCTGCTCATCGCCCTGCCCGCCCATGCCGACTGGCAGCTCGACCCCGAGCGCTCGCAGGTCGAGGCGACCATCTTCGAGTTGACCGACAGTGGCCCGGTGGAGCATCAGCACCGCGTGCGCGAGCTGCGCGGCGATATTTCCGCGGATGGCATCCTGACGCTGCCGCTGCGCCTCAACCAGACCGACGCGCTGGACCGGCTGGGGCCGCTGCCGCCGTGGCTTTCCGGCATCACCGACATGCCCCTGGCGACCCTGAATACGCAGCTGCCGCCGGAGCGCCTCGACGCCCTCGACATAGGCGAGTCGATGGTCGAGACGCTGATCTTCAGCGTGCGTGCCGACGGCAATCTTCAGCAGGAGCCGGTGGAGCTACGCTTCACCCGCGAAGACCTCAACACGGTGCGCGTCACCACCGCCGAGCCGGTGGCGCTGGACGGCCAGGAAATCATGGCTAACTCCACCATGCGCAGCGTGCTTACTCTGCTCGGCTATCAGCGCATCGGCGACGAGGTGCCGGTGGCGCTGAACGCCATCCTGATCAACCGCTAGCCTCAGAACGCCCAGTCTTCGTCCTCGGTGGCCACCGCCTTGCCGATCACATAGGAGGAGCCGGAGCCGGAGAAGAAGTCGTGGTTCTCGTCGGCGTTGGGCGAGAGCGCGGCGAGGATGGTCGGGTCGACGTCGGTGACGCTACTCGGGAACAGCGCCTCGAAGCCGAGGTTCATCAGCGCCTTGTTGGCGTTGTAGTGGAGGAACTTCTTGACGTCCTCGCTCAGCCCCACCTCGTCGTAGAGCGACTCGGTGTACTTGACCTCGTTGTCGTAGAGCTCCAGCAGCAGCTCGTAGGCATACTCCTTGACCGCCGCCTGGCGCTCCGGCGTGGCCTCGGCCAGGGCCTGCTGGAACTTGTAGCCGATGTAGTAGCCGTGCACCGCCTCGTCGCGAATGATCAGGCGGATCAGGTCGGCGGTGTTGGTCAGCTTGGCGTGGCTCGACCAGTACATCGGCAGGTAGAAGCCCGAGTAGAACAGGAACGACTCGAGGAACACGCTGGCGACCTTGCGCATCAGCGGGTCATCGGCGCGGTAGCGCTCGAGGATCAGGTCCGACTTGGCCTGCAGGGTCGGGTTCTCTTCGCTCCAGCGGAAGGCGTCGTCCACGTCCCGCGTGGTGCACAGCGTCGAGAAGATCGAGCTGTAGGAGCGCGCGTGCACCGCTTCCATGAAGGCGATGTTGGCGTAGACCGCTTCTTCGTGGGGCGTGCGCGCATCCGGCATCAGCATCGGGGCGCCGACGCTGCTCTGGATGGTGTCGAGCAGCGTCAGGCCGGTGAAGACGCGGATGGTCAGCTGCTGCTCCTGGTGCGTGAGGGTGTTCCACGACTGGATGTCGTTGGACAGCGGCACCTTCTCCGGCAGCCAGAAGTTGCTGGTCAGGCGGTTCCATACCTCCAGGTCCTTGTCGTCCTGGAGGCGGTTCCAGTTGATGGCATCGACCCGCGATAGGCGCGGCGCCGTGCCCTGTGCTGCGTGTGCGTTAGTCATGATTCGCTCGCTTGTTAGAGGCTGCAAGAGACGCAACCCTCTACCTCAGTGCCTTCCAGGGCGCTTTGGCGCAGGCGCACGTAGTAGAGCGTCTTGATGCCCTTGCGCCAGGCGTAGATCTGCGCCTTGTTGATGTCCCGCGTGGTGGCGGTGTCGGGGAAGAACAGCGTCAGCGACAGCCCCTGGTCGACGTGCTGCGACGCCTCGGCGTAGGTGTCGATGATCTTCTCCGGGCCGATCTCGTAGGCATCCTGGTAGTAGGCCAGGTTGTCATCATTTAGGTAGGGCGCCGGGTAGTAGACACGGCCCAGCTTGCCCTCCTTGCGAATCTCGATCTTGGCCGCCACCGGGTGAATGCTCGAGGTGGAGTGGTTGATATAGGAGATCGAGCCGGTCGGCGGCACCGCCTGCAGGTTGCGGTTATAGAGGCCGTGCTCCATCACCGAGGCCTTGAGCGACTGCCACTCTGCCTGGCTAGGAATGGCGATGCCGGCACGCTCGAACAGTCCACGGACCTTCTCGGTACGTGGCTGCCACTCACGCTCGGTGTACTTGTCGAAGAACACGCCGCTGGCGTAGTCGGAGTCGGCGAAGCCGGCGAAGGCCGTGCCGTGCTCGATGGCCAGGCGGTTGGAGGCGCGCAGGGCGTGGTAGGCCACGCAACAGAAGTAGAGGTTGGTGAAATCCAGCCCCTCTTCCGAGCCGTAGTAGATGTGCTCGCGAGCCAGGAAGCCGTGCAGGTTCATCTGCCCCAGGCCGATGGCGCGGGAGTGGGCGTTGCCTTCGGCGATCGACGGCACCGAGGAGAGGTGGCTCATCTCCGATACTGCGGTGAGGCCGCGCACGGCGATCTCGACGCTGGTGCCGATATCGCCGGCATCCATCACCTTGGCGATGTTCATCGAGCCCAGGTTGCAGGAGATATCTTCGCCGGTATGGCGATAGCCGAGGTCGTCGTCGTAGAGGCTCGGCGTGTTGACCTGGAGGATCTCCGAGCAGAGGTTGCTCATGTTGATGCGCCCGGCGATGGGGTTGGCGCGGTTGACGTTGTCCTCGAACATCACATAGGGATAGCCCGACTCGAACTGCACCTCGGCCAGGATCTGGAAGAACTCCCGGGCGTTGATCTTGGACTTGCGGATGCGCGCATCGTCGACCATCTCGTGGTACTTCTCGGTGACGCTGATATCGCCGAACGGCACGCCGTAGACGCGCTCGACGTCGTAGGGCGAGAACAGGTACATCGCCTCGTTGCGCTTGGCCAGCTCGAAGGTGATGTCGGGGATGGTCACGCCCAGCGACAGCGTCTTGATGCGGATCTTCTCGTCGGCGTTCTCGCGCTTGGTGTCGAGGAAACGCAGGATATCCGGGTGGTGGGCGTTGAGATAGACCGCCCCGGCGCCCTGTCGCGCACCCAGCTGGTTGGCGTAGGAGAAGGCGTCCTCGAGCAGTTTCATGATCGGGATGATGCCCGACGACTGGTTCTCGATGCGCTTGATCGGCGCGCCGAACTCGCGAATGTTGCTGAGCAGGAAGGCCACCCCGCCGCCGCGCTTGGAGAGCTGCAGCGCCGAGTTGATGGCGCGGCCGATGGACTCCATGTTGTCCTCGATGCGCAGCAGGAAGCACGACACCAGTTCGCCGCGCTGGCGCTTGCCGCAGTTGAGGAAGGTCGGCGTGGCGGGCTGGAAGCGGCCGCTGATGATCTCGTCGACCAGCGCCCGGGCCAGGGTCTCGTCGCCGCGGGCCAGGCTCAGTGCCACCATGCACACGCGGTCCTCGTAGCGCTCCAGGTAGCGCTTGCCGTCGAAGGTCTTCAGCGTATAGCTGGTGTAGTACTTGAAGGCGCCGAGGAAGCTCGGGAAGCGAAACTTGTAGGCGTAGGCCTGCTCGAACAGCGACTTGATGAAGGTGCGCGCGTACTGCTCGAGCACCTGGGGCTCGTAGTAGCTCTCCTCGATGAGGTAGTCGAGCTTCTCTTCCAGCGAGTGGAAGAACACGGTGTTCTGGTTGACGTGCTGCAGGAAGTACTGGCGCGCCGCCTCGCGGTCGCGGTCCAGCTGCAGCTCGCCCGACGGCCCATACAGATTGAGCATGGCGTTGAGGGCGTGGTAGTCGAGTGTGCGTCCACCCTCGCTCTGGCCGGCGGGCCGGTGAATCTCGCTCATGGCTGTCGTTTCCAAAACGCATCTACTCCCTGTTGAACCCTGACCACGTCGTCCGGCGTGCCCAGCAGTTCGAATCGATATAGCAGCGGCACGCCGCATTTGTCGGCGACGATGCGCCCGGCCAGGCCGAAGGCGGCGCCAAAATTGGTGTTGCCGGCTGCAATCACGCCGCGAATCAGGCCGCGGTTGTGCGCATCGTTGAGAAAGTGGATCACCTGCTTGGGCACCGCGCCGTCGGCGCTGCCGCCACCGTAGGTGGGGGTGATCAGGATGTAGGGGCGGGTCACGCGCAGCGGCGGCTCATCGCGGCTCAGCGGGATGCGCCGCGCCGGCAAGCCGAGCTTCTCGACGAAGCGCTGGGTATTGCCCGACTTGGTCGAGAAATACACCAGTTCGCCTTGGGCGTGATCAGCAACCGGCTGTTGGTGTGCCTGCGCGGCCAGCATGGCGACCTCCTGCGATGACCTGAAGCCCGAGTTAAGCCAGCGCCTGGATGCGATCCGGACGGAAGCCCGACCAGTGGTCGTCACCTGCCACCACCACCGGCAACTGACGGTAGCCCAGGCCTTCCACGGTTTCGCGGGCGCTGGGATCCTGGCTCAGATCGATGACCTCATAGTCGAGCCCCTGCTTGTCCATCGCGCGGTAGGTGGCGGTGCACTGAACGCAGGCGGGCTTGCTGTAAATCTCAATCTTCATGGTTATCGTTCCCTTACAAATCAAGGCAAGTGTGGCGTGAACCAACAGTGCTCAGGATACACCATATCTGGTGAAAACCGCCATGAGGAAATCAATATATAGTATCTATTGGCCGCACGCACCCCCGCATGCGGTAGCCGGACGGCACCTCTGACGGAGAGAGATGGGCGGGCACAGCCAGTCTAGCCGGCGGCATCGGCGAGACCTTAACCGAGATCAAAGAAGCGGCGAGAAACGCAAAAAGAGAGCGCCGCGGCCAGACGGCCGCGGCGCTCGCACTTACGCTGTCAGTCGAAAATCAGGCGATCGCTGCTTGGTAGCGACGCTCGACCTCTTCCCAGTTGACCACGTTGAAGAACGCCTCGATGTAATCCGGGCGCTTGTTCTGGAACTTCAGGTAGTACGCATGCTCCCAGACGTCCAGGCCGAGCACCGGGGTATTGCCGTGCATCAGCGGGCTGTCCTGGTTGAGGGTGTTCTCCACCACCAGCTTCTTCTCCGGGGTCACACTGAGCCAGGCCCAGCCGCTACCGAAACGGCCCAGGGCAGCCTTCATGAAGGCATCCTTGAACGCATCGAAGCCACCCAGCTGTTCGTCGATGGCGGCTGCCACCTGACCCTTGGGCTGGCCACCGCCCTGGGGAGACATCATTTCCCAGAACTTGGAGTGGTTGGAGTGGCCGCCGCCGTTGTTGATCACCGGCTGACGCTTGTCGTCGGGGAGCTTGTCGAGATTGGCGATCAGCTCGTCGACCGGCGTCTCCTCGAAGCCAGTGCCCTCGAGGGCGGCATTGAGGTTGTTGACGTAGGTCTGGTGGTGACGCGAATGGTGGATTTCCATGGTCATCGCGTCGATGTGCGGTTCCAGCGCGTCATAGGCGTAGGGCAAATCGGGCAGTGTATGAGGCATGACTCTAGCTCCTCCCTTTGCTGAAAGATAAGTCACGGCGCTAGGCCGCGACCCCCCATGTTAGCTCAGAATGGCAGAGCAACGCGAATGGCGCTAATGAATATTATTGCCATCGCGCTACTGCCAAGGGCCTTGATAAACGCCAGGCGAACGGCGTTCGGGCAGCCCCTATCGCGCAAATACCACCGTGCGCTTGTCGTTCAGAAACACCCGCCGCTCGAGGTGGTAGGCCACCGCCCGGGCCAGGGTCAAACACTCGATGTCGCGGCCCTTGGCGACCAGGTCCTCGGGGGTGTCGGCGTGGGTCACCGGCTCCACCCCCTGGGTGATGATCGGCCCTTCGTCGAGGTCGTCGTTGATGTAGTGGGCGGTGGCACCGACCAGCTTGACGCCCTTGGCATGGGCCTGGTGGTAGGGCTTGGCGCCCTTGAAGCCGGGCAGCAGCGAGTGGTGGATATTGATCGCCTTGCCCGCCAGTTTCTCGCTCATCTCGCTGGAGAGCACCTGCATGTAGCGCGCCAGGATCACCAGCTCGGCACCGCTCTCCTCGACCACCTGCCACACCTGGGCTTCCTGCTCGGGCTTGGTCTCCGGGGTGATCGGGAAGTGGTGGTAGGGCAGCCCGTGCCAGGCGGCCAGCGGCTCGAGGTCCGGGTGGTTGGAGACCACCGCGCGGATCTCGATCGGCAGCTGGCCGGTGCGATAGCGATAGAGCAGGTCGTTGAGGCAGTGGTCGGCCTTGGAGACCATGATCACCACCGGGGTGAGCTGGCCCGGCGCGGTCAGCTCGAAGGTCATGCCGAACTCGGCGGCGCGGGCGGCGAAAGCCGCCTGGAAGGCGTCGGCGTCGAGCGCCCCGCCCTCGGGGTGAAAGGCGGTGCGAATGAAGAAGCGCTGGCTGAGGCGATCATCGAAGGACTGCTGCTCGGTGATGTAGCAGCGCCACTCCTTGAGCAGGCGGGTGACCACGTCCACGGTGCCCAGGCGGCTAGGGCACTGGGCAGCGAGAATCCAGGTATCTGAAGAGTGATTCATTGCGGCTCCTTAATGGGCATCCCTGCCGTAGACGGTTTGCTTGAGCATGCCGGTTGTCGCTTATATTGACCATCAAGCAGGCTACTGCAGGTAGGCAGCACCGCTCGGGACTGATCCGTCGACAGGCCTACGAGGAGGCGCTGTAAACCCTTCCCTGGGCGCTACCTTGCGCCATCCATGGCGCAAACCTCCTCTTCGACCTGCCCCCGGCGTCCCTCGCTTAAGAGGCAGCGTCGATCACCTTGGACAATAAAGACATTCGCTTTGGCTGTTACTGCTCGACGCCTATTGCATACTCCTCGCCGGCATCCAGCAACCAGCGGTAGCAGTAGTCGGCGAAGCTTCTACGCACCACCAGCTCCCAGCGGGTCTCGCCGCTGCGGCGCACGATGACGGTGGCCTTGGCGAACACCGTGTTGACCCCTTTGCCCACCGCGAAGTGGCTCGGGTCGACGTCGTAGACCACCGACTTCATCAACAGCTCGGGCACCGCCTCGCCCTCCAGCGTCAGCAGCGTCTGGCCGCCGCTGACGTCGACGATGGCGAAACTGGCATCGGCGAGGCGCTCGCGCAGCCGCCGCTCCACCGTCAAGGCCTCGCCGCCGGGGACGATCAGCAGCCACTCGTCCGGCGACAGCCACTGGATCGAGCGCTCGCCGCTGGCGTCCCAGTTCAGGGTATTGGGGCGGCCCGGCAAGCCGATATCCAGCACCTCGCGCAGCGCCTCGTCGAGGACGATGGCCCCGCCGCGCAGGATCAGGTGGCCGAGGAAGGCCTGCTCGCGCAGAACCACCCGGCTGGCGGCGCTGGGGGCCGGTGCGGCGCTGCGCTGCAGGGAATAGGCCAGCGGCGACTCGACTGCCACGCTGGCGTGGTCGGCGCGGGAATCAAACAGGTTCACTCGGCTCAGCGCTGAATCAGACATGCTGACGCTCTCCCTTGGGATCGATGAAGATCGTGCTGGTGATCTCGGCTTCATGGACGCTGCCGTCGGCCATCGGCAGGTAGACGCTCTCGCCGATGCGCTGCTGGCCGCCCTTGACCACCGCCAGCGCAAAGCCGCTGTCGAGGGTCGGGCTGTAGTAGCTCGAGGTGACGTGACCGACCATCGGCATGGGGATGGCGTGGTTGGGATCGAAGACGATCTGCGCGCCCTCCTCCAGCACCACCTTGGGGTCCTTGGGCCGCAGGCCGACCAGCTGCTTGCGGTCGCTACGGGCGGTGTCGCTGCGCGTCAGCGCGCGCTTGCCGATCCACGAGAACGGCTTGTCGTAGCCTACGCACCACTGCATGCCGAGGTCTTCCGGGGTCACCGAGCCGTCGGTGTCCTGACCGACGATGATGAAGCCCTTCTCGGCGCGCAGCACGTGCATGGTCTCGGTGCCGTAGGGCGTCAGGTCGTACTTCTTGCCGTGCTCGAACAGCGCCTTCCAGACGTGCATGGCGTAGTGGGCCTGGACGTTGATCTCGAAGGTCAGCTCGCCGGTGAATGAGATGCGGAAGACCCGCGCCGGCACCCCGGCCACCGTGCCCTCGCGCCAGTCCATGAACTTGAAGCTGTCGCGGTCCAGGTCGATGTCGTCGGTGAGCTCGGCGAGCAGCGCCCGCGACTTGGGCCCGGTCACGGTCATGGTCGCCCAGTGGTCGGTCACCGAGGTAAAGGTGACGTCGAGCTCCGGCCACTCGGTCTGGTGCCACAGCTCCAGCCACTCGAGGATCGCCGCGGCGCCGCCGGTGGTGGTGGTCATCACGAAGTGATTGTCGGCCAGGCAGCTGGTCACGCCGTCGTCGGTGACCATGCCATCGTCCTTGCACATCAGGCCGTAGCGGCACTTGCCGACCGCCAGCTTCTCCCACTTGTTGGTATAGATGCGCGCCAGGAACTCACGGGCGTCGGGGCCCTGGATATCGATCTTACCCAGCGTCGAGGCGTCGAGGATACCCACCCCTTCGCGCACCGCGCGGCACTCGCGGGCCACCGCCTCGTGCATGCTCTCCTGCTTGCCGCCCTGCTTGCGGGGATAGTACCAGGGGCGCTTCCACTGGCCGACGTCCTCGAACTCGGCGCCATTCTCCACGTGCCATTGGTGCAGCGCGGTATAGCGCTCCGGGTCGAACAGCTCACCGCAGTGGCGGCCAACGATGGCGCCGAAGGTCACCGGCGTGTAGTTGGGCCGGAACACCGTGGTGCCCACCTCGGGGATGGTGCGCTCGAGGCAGCGCGCGGCGATGGCCATGCCGTTGATATTGCCGAGCTTGCCCTGGTCGGTGCCGAAGCCCATGGCGGTATAGCGCTTGACGTGCTCGATGGACTCGAAGCCCTCGCGGGTGGCGAGCTCGATGGCCGCCGCGGTGACATCGTTCTGCAGATCGACGAATTGCTTGGGCGCGCGCAGCGTGGGTTTCTCATGGGGCACCTGGTAGAGCGCGCAGGCCGGCGATTCGTTGAGCGCCTGGCAAGCCGGCAGCGCTATCTCGGCGGCCTCGCCGCCGGTCGCCGCGGCGGCCCGCGAGCCTACCGCCACGCCATCGGCCAGCACCTCGCCCAGGGCATAGATGCCGTGGGCCGCGCCGCTGGCGAGTACGCCGTCGACCAGGGTCGGCACGAACCCGAGAATGTCGTCATTCCAGGTCGGCCGCGCGCCGGTGTGGGAAGCGAGGTGGATCACCGGGCTGTAGCCGCCGGAGCTGGCCACGCAGTCGCAGGCCAGGGTCTCGACCGGGCCGGCCACGCGAAAGCCGTCGATATCGATCCTGGCGACCCGCGCCGCCGAGACGCGGTTGGCGCCCTTGGCCTCGATCACCGCGCTGGCGGTGATCACCCGAATGCCGCGCTCGCGGGCCTGGTTGATCAGGTCACCGTCAGGCGCCTCACGGGCATCGACGATGGCCACCACCTCGCGCCCTGCGTCGTGCCAGTCGAGAGCCGCGCGGTAGGCGTAGTCGTTGCTGACGGAGAGCACCAGCTTGTTGCCCGGCACCACGCCGTAGCGGCGGATATAGCTAGAGACGGCGCCCGCCACCAGGTTGCCCGGCACGTCGTTGCCGGCATACACCAGCGGTCGCTCGTGGGCGCCGGTGGCCAGGATCACCTGACCGGCACGCACCCGATGCATCCGCGCCCGGCTCTGGCGTGCGCCCTGGGCAGTGCGCGGCGCGCTGTCGGCGAGGTGCTCGGTGCGCCGCTCGTGGAGGGTGACGAAGTTGTGGTCGTGATAGCCGTTGGCGGTGGTGCGCGGCAGCAGGGTCACGTTGGCCAGCCCGCGCAGCGCGTCGAGGGTCTCGGCGACCCACTGGGCTGCCGGCTTGCCGTCGAGGGTCTCGCGGCTATCGAGCAGCGAGCCGCCCATCTCTTCCTGCTCGTCGGCGAGGATCACCCGCACGCCGCTGCGCGCCGCGGCCAGGGCGGCAGCGAGGCCCGCCGGGCCGGCACCGATCACCAGCACCTCGCAGTGGCGATTGAAGTGATCGTAGATGTCCGGGTCGGCCTCGGCGGGGCTGCGCCCCAGCCCGGCGCTCTTGCGGATATACTTTTCGTAGGTCATCCACATCGAGGCCGGGGCCATGAAGGTCTTGTAGTAGAAGCCCGGCGGCATCAGCTTGCCGCCGACCTTGCCGACCAGCCCCATGAGGTCCTTCTGCACGCTGGGCCAGCCGTTGGTGCTACGCGCCACCAGGCCATCGTAGAGCGCCTGCTGGGTGGCGCGCACGTTGGGCACCTGGGCGCCCTCGCTGGCACCCAACTGGACCACGGCATTGGGCTCTTCGGCGCCGGCGGCGACGATGCCCCGCGGCCGCGAGTACTTGAAGCTGCGGTTGACGATGTCGACGCCGTTGGCGAGCAGCGCCGAGGCCAGGGTATCGCCGTGATAGCCCTGGTAGGTCTGGCCGTTGAAGGTGAAGCCGAGTGGCCGGCTGCGGTCGATGCGCCCGCCCTGGGCCAGGCGCTGTACTTGCTGGTTCATGCGCGGACTCCTTGGCGGACATCAGCAGTGGAGGCGGCCGCTTCGCTGGCCGAAGGCTCAGCGGTGACGCTGGGCTGCTCGCCGATCTTGTAGGTCTCGAGGATCGCGTAGCTCACGGTGTGCCGGGTGACGTTGAAGAACTTGCGACAGCCGACGGCGTGCACCCACATTTCGTGGTGGATGCCGCGCGGGTTGTCACGGAAAAACAGGTAGTCGCCCCACTCTTCATCAGAGCAGGCCTCGGGTTCGGCGGGGCGCACGATGTGGGCCTGGCCCTTGGGGTGGAACTCCTCTTCTTCACGGAGCTCCTCGCAGTGGGGGCAGTAGATCTGAAACATGGTGGTTCTCCTGAAGCCGCGCATCAACGCTGCGCCGCATCTGTCATTGTCTTCTGGCTCGAGCCCGCCACCTCGCGAAGGGATGCGCGAACACGCCGTCAATCCATCCCTGAGGACTCGCAGGGCTATCGCAAATTGCAGCACCGCTCGGAACTGTTCCGTCGACAGGCCTGCGAGGAGGCGCTGTGAACCCATCCCTGGGCGCTACCTTGCGCCATCCATGGCGCAAACCTCCTCTTCGGCCTGTCCCCGGCGTTCCTCGCTCAGAGGACAACTGCGATCGTGCCGTGCAGGTTCGATTAGTGCGCCACCCCGGCGGCACCGTGCTCGTCCACCAGCGCTCCCGAATGGAAGCGGTCGATGGAGAACGGCGCGGCGATGGGGTGCATCTCGCCCTTGGCCAGGCTGGCGGCGAACACATGCCCCGACCCGGGCGTGGCCTTGAAGCCGCCGGTGCCCCAGCCGCAGTTGAAGAACAGGCCCTTGACCGGCGTCTTCGACAGAATCGGGCAGGCGTCCGGGCAGGTGTCGACGATGCCGCCCCACTGGCGGTTCATGCGCACCCGCGAGAAGATCGGGAACATCTCGACGATGGCCTGCAGGGTGTGCTCCACGGTGGGGAAGCTGCCGCGCTGGCCGTAGCCGTTATAGCCGTCGATGCCGGCGCCGATCACCAGGTCGCCCTTGTCCGACTGGCTGATATAGCCGTGGACGTGGTTGGACATCACCACGGTGTCGAGGATCGGCTTGAGCGGCTCGGAGACCAGCGCCTGCAGCGGATGCGACTCCAGCGGCAGCCGGAAGCCGGCCATCTTGGCCAACACCCCGGAGTTGCCGGCGGTGACGCAGCCAATGGTCTTGGCCTCGATGTCGCCGCGGTTGGTGTGCACGCCGTAGACCTGGCCGTCGCGGATCTTGAAGCCGGTGACCTCGGTGTTCTGCAGCAGGTCGACCCCCAGCGCATCGGCGGCACGAGCGTAGCCCCAGGCCACCGCGTCGTGGCGCGCCACCCCGGCCCGCGGCTGCCACGAGGCGCCCATCACCGGATAGCGGGCGCGCTTGGAGCAGTCGAGGATCGGCACGATCTTCTGTACGCCGTCGGCGTCGAGCACTTCACTGTCGATCCCGTTGAGGCGGTTGGCGTTGACCCGGCGCTGGATGTCGCGCATGTCCTGCAGGGTGTGGCCGAGGTTGAGCACGCCGCGCTGGGAGAACATCACGTTGTAGTTGATGTCCTGGGAGAGCCCTTCCCACAGCTTCATGGAGTGTTCGTAGAGCGCCGCCGCTTCGTCCCACAGGTAGTTGGAGCGCACGATGGTGGTGTTGCGCGCCGTGTTGCCGCCGCCCAGCCAGCCCTTCTCGACCACGGCGACATTGGTGATGCCGTGCTCCTTGGCCAGGTAGTAGGCGGTGGCCAGGCCGTGGCCGCCGCCGCCGACGATGATCACGTCGTACTGCTTCTTGGGCGTGGGATTGCGCCACTGGCGCTCCCAGTGCTCATGGTGGCTCAGCGCGTGCTTGACCAGGCCGAAGCCGGAATAGCGTTGCATAGATTCTCTCCAGGACTCGTGTCGCGCCTAGCTCAGGCGATGGCGCCGTGCCGCTCGACGTCGACGTGTCGGCTATCAGCATAGACGGGGTAGCGGGCACACAGCGCCTCGACCTGGGCGCGCACTTCGGCTTCCACCGCGGTGCTGTCGTCGCCTGCGGCGAGGGCGTCGAGGATGTCGCAGATCCAGCCGGCCAAGGCTTCGCAGTCGTCGACGTTGAAGCCGCGGGTGGTCACCGCCGGGGTGCCGATACGCAGGCCGGAGGTGACGAAGGGGCTCTGCGGGTCGTTGGGTACGGCGTTCTTGTTGACGGTGATATGCGACCGGCCCAGGGCGGCGTCGGCGTCCTTGCCGGTGACGCCCTGCTCGATCAGCGAGACCAGGAACAGATGGTCGTCGGTGCCGCCGGAGACCACGTCGAAGCCGCGGGCCATGAACACGCCGGCCATGGCCCGGGCGTTGTCGATCACGCGCTGCTGGTACTGCACGAAGTCCTGGCTCATGGCCTCCTTGAAGGCCACCGCCTTGGCGGCGATGACGTGCATCAGCGGCCCGCCCTGCTGGCCGGGGAACACCGCACCGTTGAGCTTCTTGTAGAGCTCGGCATCGCCGCTGGCGGAGAGGATCAGGCCACCGCGGGGGCCGCGCAGGGTCTTGTGGGTAGTGGTGGTCACCACGTGGGCGTGGGGCAGCGGGCTGGGGTAGAGGCCGGCGGCTACCAGCCCCGCCACGTGGGCCATGTCGACCAGCAGCCAGGCGCCGACGGCATCGGCGATGGCGCGGAAACGCCGCCAGTCGACTACCCGCGAATAGGCCGAGAAGCCGGCGACGATCAGCTTGGGGCGGTGCTCATGGGCCAGCCGCTCGACCTCGGCGTAGTCGATCTCGCCGGTGGCCGGGTCGAGGCCGTACTGCACGGCGTGGTAGTGCTTACCGGAGAAGTTGGGCGCGGCGCCGTGGGTCAGGTGGCCGCCGTGGGCCAGGCTCATGCCCAGCACGGTGTCGCCGGGGCGGATCAGCGCCATGAAGGCTGCGGCATTGGCCTGGGCCCCGGAGTGCGGCTGGACGTTGGCGTAGTCGGCGCTGAACAGGTCGCAGGCGCGCTCGATGGCCAGCGACTCGACCACGTCGACGTGCTCGCAGCCGCCGTAGTAGCGCTTGCCTGGATACCCCTCGGCATACTTGTTGGTCAGCTGCGTGCCCTGGGCCTGCATGACGTGCACGCTGGCGTAGTTTTCGGAGGCGATCAGCTCGACATGTGCCTCCTGACGAGCCGTCTCGTCTGTGATGGCGGCAGCAAGCGGCGCGTCGAATGCCGCCAGGGTGTCGGTATGGGCAAAGCCGTCGCGGTGTGGCATCGGGGCCTCCAGAAGCACGGTAGTGGGCGGTGATCGGGTTCACTTGCGGCGATGGTATCCCCCGCCCCGCCGGCCAAGATGCTTGGCGGCGTCACGACGCGATGCGTTTGCGACAGACCTGTCGAGTTGCGACATCGGCCCGCCCTTTGCAGCGCAGCATGAATCGACGACAATACTCCCTCACCTTAGACCTTCGTCGCTGCTAATGGCCCTCATGCACGGCAGCACAACCAAGGACAACGCATGTTCGTCGAACTCTTTGCCGTGATGGCGCCGGTCTTCGTCGGCGCCAGCCTGGGCTTCACCTGGATTCGCCTCGGCCACGCCTACCCGGTGGAGTTCGTCACCAAGCTGGTCTTCAACATCGGCACCCCAGCGCTGATCCTGGCATCACTGAGCGGCGCCGAGATCGATGCCGGAAGCTTCGGCAGTACCATGCTCGGCACCCTGCTGGTGATCGTCGCCATGGGTGGCTTGACCTTCGCCGTGGCGCCGCTGCTGGGCAAAAGCTGGCGAGTACTGCTGTCGCCGATGATGTACCCGAATACCGGCAACATGGGCCTGGCGGTAGCGCTGTATGCCTTCGGCAGCAGCGGCTTCGCCTTTGCCATCGCTTCGATGGTCACCGTCTCGCTGGTGCAGTTCACCTTCGGCTCCGCCATGCACAGCAGGAGCGGCCGTCCGCTGCGCACCCTGGCCCGCACCCCCACCGTCTACGCCATCGGCATCGCCTTGGCGCTGCTGCTCACCGACACCGCCCTGCCGCGCTGGCTGGACAACACCGTCGACCTGATCTCGGGTTTCACGGTGCCGCTGATGCTGATCACCCTCGGCGTGTCGCTGGCCAGCATCCAGGCCCGCAACCTCTCCTCGGGGATCGGTTTCAGCGTGGTCCGCACCCTGGCCGCGGCACTGCTGGCGTGGGGCGTGGGCACCGTCATTGGCCTGCCGCCCCTGGCCCACAGCATCCTGGTACTGCAGATGAGCATGCCGGTGGCGGTTTTCAACTACCTGTTCGCCCAGCGCTCCGGCCACGAGCCAAAGTACGTCGCCGGGCTGGTGTTCTGCTCTACCCTGCTGTCGTTCATCTACCTGCCGATCCTGCTGGCGATCATGCTGTAGGGGAGAAAATCGCGCCTGCCGGGGTCTCTGCTAGGGTGAAGGTCACCCATTCATGTCAGTGAATTCGACACAGGGAGCGAGATCATGAGCAAGTTGGGCAAGACATCGCAGGGCGCCATGCTGGGCACGGCGCTGGTCGCCGGCGGCCTGCTGGGCTTGAGCACCGCCCAGGCCGAGGAAGTGGTCGCCGAGGGCATCGACAGCGAAGAGGCGACGCTGCGTATCGTACAGCTGGCCGGCGGCCTGGAGCACCCCTGGGGCATCGCCGAGCTGCCCGACGGGCGCTTTCTGGTCACCGAGCGCGCCGGGCGCATGGCGCTGATCGACGGCGGCGAGATCACCCACCTCGACGGCCTGCCGGAGGTGGCCGCCAACGGCCAGGGCGGCCTGCTCGACGTGACCCTGCACCACGCCTACGCCGACGGCGAGGAGTGGATCTACTTCAGCTACTCTAAGCCCGGCGACGGCGGCACCGTCAGCGCCCTGGCCCGGGCCCGCCTGGACGGCGAGGCGCTGGTCGACGTCGAGGAGCTGTTCGAGCAGGACCGCTACTCCCAGCCCGGTCGCCACTACGGCTCGCGGCTGGCGTGGCTGCCCGACGGCAGCCTGCTGATGACCGTCGGCGACCGCGGCGTCGAGCCCGAGCGCTCCCAGGACGCCGGTGACCATGCCGGCAGCGTGCTGCGCCTGACCGAGACCGGCGGCGTGCCCGACGACAACCCCTTCGTCGATGACGACGCGGCGCTGGACGAGATCTACTCGATCGGCAACCGCAATATCCAAGGCTTCGCGGTGGATGCCGACGGCACCATCTGGGCCAGTGAGCACGGCCCGCTGGGCGGCGACGAGCTCAACCTGATCGAGGCCGGCGAGAACTACGGCTGGCCGACGGTGAGCCGCGGCGTCGACTACAGCACCCGCGAGCCGATCGGCGAGGACTCCCACCCGGATATGCAGGACGCGCGCTATATCTACGAGGACCGCTTCGCGCCCTCGGGCCTGGCCCAGGTCGACAGCGAGGCATTCGCCGCCTGGCAGGGCAACCTGCTCGCCGGCGGGCTGCGCAGCGAGCAGCTCAAGCGGCTGGTCATGGAAGACGGTGAGGTCGCCCACCGCGAGATCGTGCTCGACGGAGAGATAGGCCGCATTCGCGAGGTGCATCAGGGCAGCGACGGCTACATCTACCTGCTCACCGATTCGGGCGACGATGGCCTCTACCGGCTCGAGCCGGACAACTAGGCGCGGGCGGCGGTCGGTCTCGAGGCAACGTGTACACAAACATGACACCTATGTACACTTTCCTCGACGCCTCCAGAGACCGCCACCATGCCACCCACCGCTTCGCCCCCTGCTAAGGGGTCACGCGACGTCTGGCTCGATGCGGCATTCGACCTGCTGCTCGAGTCGGGCGTCGATAGCGTACGTATCCTGCCCCTGGCCAAGCGCCTGCAGCTCTCCCGCACCAGCTTCTACTGGTTCTTCAAGGACCGCGAGGCGCTGCTCGATGCCTTGATCTCACGCTGGCGAGAGAAGAATACCCTGGGCCTGGTGCGCCAGACCGAGGCCTACGCCGAGAATATCGCCGAGGCGATGCTCAACGTCTTCGACTGCTGGCTGAATCCTCAACTGTTCGACTCCCCGCTGGAATTTGCCATGCGCAGCTGGGCGCTGCAGTCGGCGCCAGTGGAGCGTGAAATCGAGACTGCCGACGCCGAGCGTATCGACGCACTGACTCGCATGTTCGAACGCTTCGGCGTCGAGCCGTTGGCGGCCAACGTGCGTGGGCGCACCATCTACCTGACCCAGATCGGCTATATCTCGATGAAGACCCAGGAGCCACTAGAGGTGCGCATGCAGCGCATCCCTGACTATGTGGAAATCTTCACCGGCCAACCCCCGGGGCCTCGCGACCTGAAGCGCTTCCATGCCCGGCACGGGTACTCTCCAACACCCCCTCGCTAGGCCCGCTGCCAAGCCGCTAGGCATGCCGTAGGCCACGGTGAGCAGCAATGGCTCACGTGCTGGTATGTCCTGCTTGCGCCACCAATGTACATCAATGTACATTTTAATGACTAAGGTGCACACTCACCGTTAGCGCCGTAAACGAGACAACAAGAAAGCTCCCACGAGAGAGCCCCACAAGAGAGCCCCACAAGAGAGCCCCGACCATGGCCAACGATCCGCTGCTGCAGCCCTTCCAGCTCAAGCATCTCACGCTGAAGAACCGGCTGATGATGACGTCCCACGAGCCCGCCTACCCCGAGGAGGGGATGCCCAAGGCGCTTTATCGTGAATATCACGTCGAGCGGGCGCGGGCCGGCCTGGGCCTGACCATGACGGCAGGATCAGCAGCGGTAGCCAAGGACAGCCCCCCGGTGTTCAACAACATCCTGGCCTACAAGGACGAGGTGGTGCCCTGGATGCGTGAGCTCACCGACGCCTGCCACGAGCACGGCACCGCGGTGATGATCCAGCTGACGCATCTGGGCCGGCGCACCCGCTGGGACAAGGGTGACTGGCTACCGGCGGTGTCCGCCTCGCACCGCCGCGAAGCCTCCCACCGCGCCTTTCCCAAGCAGGTCGAGGAGTGGGACATCGAGCGTCTGATCCGCGACTACGCCGACGCCGCCGAGCGCATGCACGCCGCCGGCCTCGACGGCATCGAGCTGCAAGCCTACGGCCACCTGATGGATCAGTTCTGGTCGCCGCTGACCAATACCCTCGAAGCGCCATACGGGGGCGATCTCGACAACCGGCTGCGCTTCACCTTCGAGGTGCTGCGTGCCATTCGCCAGCGGGTCGGCGAGGCGTTCATCGTCGGGGTGCGCTATACCGGCGACGAGATGCTGCCGGGTGGGCTCACGGCCGATGAGGGCATGACGATCTCCCACCGCCTGAAGCGGAGCGGCCTGGTCGACTTCCTCAACGTGGTCCGCGGGCATATCGACACCGACGCCGGGCTCACCGACGTGATCCCCATCCAGGGCATGCCCAGCGCCCCGCATCTCGACTTCGCCGGCGAGATCAAACGCCAGGTCGATTTCCCCACCTTCCATGGCGCCAAGATCCAGGACGTCGCCACCGCCCGCCATGCCATCGCCTCGGGCAAGGTCGACATGATCGGCATGACCCGCGCCCACATGGCCGACCCGCACATCGTGCGCAAGATCATGCAAGGCCGCGAGGAAGAGATCCGCCCCTGCGTGGGTGCCAACTACTGCCTCGACCGCATCTACCAGGGCGGCGCCGCCTACTGCATCCACAACGCCGCCACCGGGCGCGAAACCAGCATGCCCCACACCATCCCCAAGGCCGCGCAGCAGCGCCGGGTGGTGATCGTCGGTGCCGGGCCCGCGGGGCTGGAGGCCGCCCGGGTCGCCGGCGAACGGGGCCATTCAGTGGTGGTGCTGGAAGCCGCCAGCGATGCCGGCGGCCAGGTGCGCCTCACGGCGCAAAGCGAGCGTCGCCGCGAGATGCTGGGCATCATCGACTGGCGCCTGGCGCAGTGCGAGGCACTCGGCGTCGAGATCCGCTACAACGTCTGGGCCGAGGCCGAGGAGGTGCTCGCCGAGCAGCCCGACGCGGTGATCGTGGCCACCGGCGGCTACCCCATGGAAGACCAGCCCGAGGTCGGCGGCGAACTGGTGGTCAACACCTGGGATATCCTCTCCGGGCACGTGGCGCCGGGAAGCCGGGTACTGCTGTTTGACGATGCTGGCGATCATGCCGCCATGCAGGCGGCGGAGATCATCGCCGCCAGCGGCGCCGAACTGGAGATCATGACGCCGGACCGCACCTTCTCGGCGGAGATCATGGCCATGAACCTGGTGCCCTACATGCGCGCCCTGCAGCGCCCCAACGTCACCTTCACGCCCACCTACCGGCTGAAGTCCGTGCAGCGCGATGGCGATGAGCTGCTGGCTACTATCACCAGCGACTATGCCGTTCAGGATCAGCTGGACCTGGACCAGGCGCGGCGCATCGATCAGGTAGTGGTCAACTACGGCATCACGCCGATGGCCGACATCTATTTCGAACTCAAGCCACACTCCAGCAACGCTGGTGAGGTGGACTACGACGACCTAATCGTCGGCCGGCCCCAGGCCGTCATTCGTAACGCGGACGGTGGCTTTCAGCTGTTCCGCATCGGCGACGCCGTCGAATCGCGCAACACCCATGCCGCGATCTATGACGCCCTGCGGCTGGTCAAGGACCTGTAACGCAAGAGCCCCGTGCCGCAGCGCGGCACGGGGCTCTCAGCACGCCCTCTCGCCTCAGTACTCCACCACCACATCGCCGGTGGGCATGCTGCAGCAGGAGAGGATATAGCCCTCGGCGATATCCTCGTCGGTGATACCGCCGTTGTGCTCCATGTTGACCTGCCCCGAGCTCAGCGGCACGCGGCAGGTACCGCAGATGCCCATCCCGCACGCCTTGGGAATGTGCAGGCCAAGCTTGGCCGCGGCGGCATGCACCGTCTCGCCGGGCTGGATGCGCACGCTCTTGCCGGTGGCGGAGAACTCGACGCTGAGCATGTCCGCCGCGTCCATCTCTTCGGCCTCGGCCTCGGCCTGCTCGACCAGCTCAAGCACGTCCTCCTGCACCGCCAGCGGCGTGGCGCCGAACGACTCCTCATGGTAATGGGCCATGTCGAAGCCGTTGTCGCGCAAGATGCGCTTGACCGCGTTCATGTAGGCGGGCGGGCCGCAGCAGAAGATTTCGCGCTGCATGAAATCCGGCGCCATCAGTTCGAGCATCGCCTGGCTGAGATAGCCGCGGAAACCGGCCCAGGTCTCGCCCAGATCGTCGCTGCGCTCGCAGACGATATGCAGCTTGAACTCGGGGATTCGCGTGAAGATATGCTCCAGCTCGCGCTGGAAGAGAATGTCGCGCGGCGTGCGTGCGCTGTGCACGAACTCCAGGTCCACCGCAGCGTTGGTATCGAAGAACCAGCGCGCCATCGACATCAGCGGCGTGATGCCCACCCCGCCGGAGAGCATCAGGATCTTTTCGGCGGGGTAGTCGATGGCATTGAAGTTGCCCACCGGGCCGTGTACCGCCAGCTCATCGCCGATGCGCAGATGGTCGTGCAGCCAGTTGGAGACCCTGCCGCCGGGTAGCCGCTTGACGCTGATCGAGAAGCTGTAGGGGATCGAGGGCGAACTGGAGATGGTGTAGGAGCGCATCATCGGCTCGCCGTCGATCTCCAGCTCCAGGGTCACGAACTGTCCAGGCTTGAAGAAGAACAGCACCGGCTGCTCGGCCATGAAGCAGAAAGTGCGTACGTCCCAGGTCTCCTGGATCACCTTGACACAGCGCACCAGGTGGCGGCCATTGGTCCAGGTCTGGGTGGTGACCGGGTTGAGGAAGTTCATGGACATGGGAACACTCGCCTGGGCTGCGGTCATGAAATGGACACCGCTCTCACATGGCGGTACCGGCTGCTGCGAATTCTGCGCACAGTGCGGCCATCCCACATGCCTGTCTGCGACATCGGCATGCCCACCCGTCCCAGCCCCAGGCAGGATTCTTGCCCCACGCGTCGCCGCTGCATCACGCCTTGTCGTCGCCAGACAACCGTGCAGCGAGCGACTGATCCAAACTCGCCACCAAGTATCCCCGATCGCGCCGGTCACACCCACCGACAACCGTCCCGTGCCGCTTCATGCGGCCCCGTTACAGAGGAAGCGTTTTCATGGACTCGATGTCACACGAGCGTCTCGACGATCCGTTGGCCGGCGCCCGCGAGGCCACCAGCACCATGCTCGCCCAGCGTACCCCGCAATTCTCGCTGCCCCAGCCGTTCTACAACGACGCCCGGCTGTTTGCCCTGGACATGCAGGAGATCTTCGAGAAGGAGTGGCTGTTCGCCGGCATGGCCTGCGAGATTCCCGCGAAGGGCAATTTCATGACCCTCGAGGTCGGCGACAACCCGCTGATCCTGGTGCGCGGCGCCGAGGGCGCCATCCACGGCTTTCACAACGTGTGCCGCCACCGCGGCTCGCGGCTTTGCGTCAAGGACAAGGGCAAGGTCGCCAAGCTGGTCTGTCCCTACCATCAGTGGACCTACGAACTCGATGGCCGGCTGCTGTTTGCCGGTAGCGACATGGGCGAGAACTTCGACCTGAACCAGTACGGCCTCAAGCCGATCCAGGTGCGCACCGCCGGTGGCTTCATCTTCGTCAGCCTCGCCGAGCAGCCGCCGGACATCGACGACCTCCTGGCCACCCTCGAGCACTATCTCGAACCCTACGACATGGCCAACACCAAGGTCGCGGTGGAGTCGTCGATCGTCGAGCAAGCCAACTGGAAGCTGGTGATCGAGAACAACCGCGAATGCTACCACTGCAACGGCGCGCATCCGGAGCTGCTCAACACCCTGCTCGAATACGACGACACCGACGACCCGCGGGCCACCCCGGCCTACAAGGCCCAGGTGGCGCGCAAGCAGGCCGACTGGGACGCCGAGCAGGTGCCCTGGCAGCTCAAGCGCTTCGGCAAGCGCAACCGCCTGACCCGCACCCCGCTGCTGGAAGGCACCGTGTCGATGACCCTGGACGGCAAGCCGGGCTGTCGCAAGCTGATGGGCCGCCTGCAGAGCCCCGACATGGGCTCGCTGCGCATCCTTCACCTGCCCAACTCCTGGAACCACTTCATGGGCGACCACGCCGTGGTGTTCCGGGTGCTGCCGCTCGGCCCGCAGCAGACCCTGGTGACCACCAAGTGGCTGGTACACGCCGATGCCGTGGCCGGCGTCGACTACGACCCCGAGCAGCTGCGCAAGGTGTGGGACGCCACCAACGATCAGGATCGTCGTCTGGCCGAAGAGAACCAGCGCGGCATCAACTCCCGGGCCTACCAGCCGGGCCCCTACTCGCCGACCTACGAGTTCGGCGTGATCGACTTCATCGACTGGTACAGCGAGCGCCTGCAGGAGAATCTCGGCCACACCGCGCCCCACCTCAAGGTGGTGCGGGGCTGACCTCCAGCGCACTGGCCACCGGCACGACCGTGCCGGTGGCCCGCGTCAAGCGGCTGGATTTTCGCGGCGTGGCGTGTTGGGATAGTCGCTAACCCGAGTCTCTCAGTACCCCCAATGCGCCTACGCAACATCATCATCGTCACGGTCATCGTGCCGCTGTTCCTGATCCTGCTGGTTTTCAGCCTGGTGGCGATCAAGTCGCTGGAAGACAACGTACGCACCAAGCTGCAGAGCGAGGTGCAGATCATCAGTCATGCCATCGGCACCTCGCTGGGCTACGCCCTGGAGCGCGATACCCCCGACGCGCTACAGGAGTCGCTGCACTCGGCGTTCTCCTTCCACCGCATCTACGGCGCCTATGTGTTCGACACCCAGGGCGACAAGATCTATGGCCTGGGGCTCGGCGAAGAGCTGTTCGACGCCGAGGACATTCGCGCGGTGGTCGAGGCCGAGGAGCCCACCGGCGACTACCGTCAGCACGAACGCTGGAACTACTACTCGGCGCTGGTACCGCTGACCACCCCGGGCGGTGAGATCCGCGGCGTGCTGCAAGTCAACCGCCTCAATACCGGCATCGAGAACTACACCGGCTTCATCAGCATCGTCGCGGTGGTGGTGTTCGCGGTGGGTGCAGCGGGTATCGTGCTGATGATCTGGTGGGGCTTTCGCCACTATATCGAACGCCCGCTCAATCGCCTGCTAGGGGTCATGGAGCGGGTCGAGAAAGGCGACCGCAGCCAGCGTGCGGCCATCGACGGCCCCACCGAGTATCGCAAGCTGTCGCTGGCGCTCAACGGCATGCTCGACGCCATGGCCGAGAAGGACGCCGATATCGAGGCCCGCCAGCGCAAGGAGATCGAACTCGAGAAGCGCCTGCGCAAGTCGAAGAAGCTCGCCGAGCTCGGCGTACTGGCCGCAGGCGTCGCCCATGAGATTGGCGCCCCACTGACGGTGATCAACGGCCAGGCCCAGCGGCTGGCGCGCCGCGAGGTGATCGGCGACGACGAGCGGGCCAAGCTGGGCCGCATCCGCAGCGAGGTAGAGCGCATCGTGGTCATCGTGCGTCAGCTGATGGAGCTGGGCCGCCAGCACAACGTCGAGAAGGAGTGCTGCCGGCTCGACGAGCTGATCGCCGCGGCGATCGACCTGCTCGAGGACGAGCTCGAACGCCTCGGCAGCCGCGTCGAGGTCGATCTGCCCACTCCCGCGCCGCAGCTGACGGTCAACGGCCAGCAGTTGACCCAGGTGTTCACCAACCTGATGCACAATGCCCTGCAGGCCAACCCCGGCGGACAGATCCGGGTCAGCGCCGAGACGCTCAACGGCGAGCTGCATATCAAGGTCGAGGACGATGGCCCGGGTATCGGCGAAGCCGACAAGAGCCGCGTCTTCGACCCCTTCTTCACTACCAAACCGGTCGGTCAGGGCAGCGGCTTGGGCCTGTCGATGGTTCACCGTATCATCAACGACCACGGCGGGACCGTGGGGGTCTTCGACAGCGCCCTGGGTGGCGCCGGGTTCGAACTGACCTTCCCCGCCGACGACCCGACACCCACGCAGGGAGCGCAACCCACATGACAAGGAGGCTTCCGTGACGCCGCCGATTCTCATCGTCGAAGACGACCCGGCGATTCTCGAACTGCTCGAGGAAGAACTCCAGGACGCCGGCTACGCCACCCTCGGGGTCGGCAGCGCCGAGGACGCCATCGCCACCCTCAGCCACGAGAGCGTCGAGCTGATCATCAGCGACGTGCGCCTGCCCGGCATCAGCGGCATGCAGCTGCTCGAGCAGCTGCGCCACGACGGCAGCAGCGTCGGTTTCATCGTGATCACCGCGTTCGGCACCATCGAGCAGGCAGTGGAGGCGCTGAAGATCGGTGCCGACGACTTCCTGACCAAGCCGCTGGACCTCGAGAACGTGCGCGATGCGGTCTATCGCGTGCTCGAGAACCATCGCCTGGCGGCGCGCCTGGAGAGCGCCGGCGGCGCCCGCCCGCACTTCCACGGCATCGTCGGCGAGAGCGAGTCGATGCAGTCGCTGTTTCACGACGCGGCGCGGCTGGCCAAGAGCAGCGCACCGATCCTGATCCTCGGCGAGAGCGGCACCGGCAAGGAGCTGCTGGCCCGCGCCATCCATGCCGAGAGCCCGCGCCACGACGCCCCCTTCATCGCCGTCAACTGCGCCAGCATCCCCATGGAACTGATGGAGAGCGAATTCTTCGGCCACGTGAAGGGCGCCTTCACCGGCGCCAACGAGGCGCGCCAGGGGCTATTCCATACCGCCAACGGCGGCAGCCTGTTCCTCGACGAGATCGGCGAGATGCCGCCCTCGCTGCAGGCCAAGCTGCTGCGCGCGCTGCAGGAAAGAACCGTGCGTGCGGTAGGCGCCGAGAAGGAGGAGAAAGTCGATGTGCGCATCATCGCCGCCACCCACCGCGACCTGGAGAAAGAGATCGAGGGCGACAACTTCCGCAGCGACCTGTTCTATCGCCTCGAGACCTTCTCGCTGCGCATCCCGCCGCTGCGCGAGCGCGAGGGCGACATCGAGCGCCTGATCGCCGCGTTGATCGACAAGCACGCCGGGCAGCAGGGCAAGAGCATCGAGCAGGTCGAGCCGCTGGCCCTGCAGGCGCTACTCAACTACCCCTACCCGGGCAACGTCCGCGAGCTGGAAAACGCCATCATGCGCGCGGTCACCCTGGCCGAGGACGGCATCCTGTGCCATGACGATCTCCCCGAGCGACTGCGCGGCCATGCCCGGGAGCAGAGCAGTGCCCTCGGCAGTGAGGTGGTCCCTGCCGGCCAGGGTGCCAACTGGCCGAGCCTCGAGGATGTCGAGAAGCGCTACATCCAGAAGGTCCTCGAAGCCACCGGCGGTAACAAGCGGCGCACCGCCGATATCCTGGGTATCGCCCGCAAGACCCTCTACCGCCGCCTCGAGGATCAGGACGACGCCAGCTGAGCGGTCTTCTGACATACCAACGGCGCCCGCTGGGCGCCGTTGGAAAGCTATCGAAACATCAAGAACATCACGCGGCGATCAATCGAGCTCCTCGTCTTCAGGCAGCGGCTCGCCTGAATGTTCCGCGGGCGGGTCTGCCTCGCCGGGCATGGCCTCGCCACCATCGCCGAAACCAGCCTCCTCATCCTCTGGCATGCCCGCTTCGGGCTCGTCGCCGGTACCCGGCACACCGGTGGTCGGATCGGCAGTGCCTTCTTCAGTCCCGGCAGGGTCGGTTCCCGGCGAAGCAGGGTCCTGGGTGCCGGGCGAAGCAGGATCCGAGGTTCCAGCGGGGTCGGCAGGCGCACCGTCATCGTGCATATCGGCCATCACCAGCGGGCTGGCCGTAAGACCCAGCGATACGCCGAAAATACCGATCTTCTTCAACAAAGCCTTGGACATCATCGCTAAACACCTCCTGATCCAATGTGGCCACGTCCCTGTGTGGCCTGCCGACGAGCGCGTCGCCGGCCAACTCGCAGGGCATCCATGCCCCGCCGTCATGCTAACCTTTCACGTTTTGACGCGATGAACGATCAGAACTCCTCGTCCTGCTCCTCCATCATCGGGTCTTCTTCCATCATGCCGTCGTCGTCCATGCCTTCATCCATGGCCGGATCGTCCATTGCCGGATCGTCCATCCCCTGATCCATGCCGGGATCCTCTTCCATGGGCTGATCCATGGCCGGATCGTCTTCCATCGGCGGCATATCGTCGTCGTTTCCACAGCCCGCCAGTGCCAGGCTGCCCAATAGCATGGCGGCAATCGACGTTGCGGCCATGAATTTGCGACTTGCCTTGGTGCGAGTATTCATCCTTGTCTCCTGACGATTGCTTGGGTGTCACCCAATACAAAGCACAAAGTGCGCCAGATGCAAAAAAGAAGAGAAAAATATTTAACAAACAGCATGTTATGATTATTACGGCAGCGCAAATAACGCCACCCCTGGGCCGAGATAAGCGGCCAGGGGTGGCGAAAAATGACACATGGGTCGCAATGGCTAGCGCGCCTGGAGGATATCCTCGATGGCACGCCGCACCGACGGCAGCATGACCTCGCGTTGCTGCATCAGCGCGTCGATTTCCGCCTCCAGCCCCGGCACGCCGACCTCGAGGTGCTTGCGCCTGGCGAGCCGGGCGCAGGTCTCCGGGCAGGCGCCCTCGGGGAGCTGCACGCCCAGCGCCACCAGCCGCTGGCGAAAGTCGTCCCCGTCGATCAGTTCGGCAATCATCATGGCATCGTCCTCCTCTTGCCCTTGGGCCTCGCGCTAGCCAGGGACCGCCTCGGCCACCGTCAGCCGGCAGGCGGCGTACTTGAACTCGGGAATCTTGCCGTAGGGGTCCAGCGCCGGGTTGGTCAGCACATTGGCCGCGGCCTCGGCGTAGCAGAACGGCACGAACACCATGCCGTCCGGCATCAGCATGTCGGCCCGCGCACGCAGGGTGATCGAGCCACGCCGCGTGGTAATCGTCAAGGCGTCGCCGGGCTGCAGGCCCAGGCGGCGCAGTTCACCCGGCGACAGGCTGGCCACCGCCTCGGGTTCGAGGTCGTCGAGCACCTTGGCGCGCCGCGTCATCGAGCCGGTGTGCCAGTGCTCCAGCTGACGCCCGGTGGTCAGCACCGTGGGGAAGTCGCCGTCGATGGGTTCGTCCGGCGGCAGCGGCACGGTGGGACTGAAACGGGCGCGGCCGCTGGCGGTGGGGAAGGCGTCGCTGAACACCACGTCGGCCCCCGGGGCGTCGTCCGCCGGGCACGGATAGGTCACCGAGTCCTCGCGCTCGAGGCGCTCCCAGCTGATGTGGTCCAGCGACGGCATGCCGCGCTGCATCTCGGCGAACACCTCGCGGGGGTGGCCGTAGTCCCAGGCCAGGCCGAAGCGCCGGGCGATCTCCTGGATGATCCACCAGTCGGGCTTGGCGTCGCCGGGCAGCGGCATGGCGGCGCGGCCCATCTGCACCTGGCGATTGGTATTGGTGACGCTGCCGTCCTTCTCCGGCCACGCCGAGGCGGGCAGGATGACGTCGGCGAACTGGGCGGTCTCGGTGACGAACAGGTCCTGCACCACCAGATGCTCGAGCTTGGCCAGGGCCGCCCGGGCGTGGTCGAGGTCGGGGTCGGACATCGCCGGATTCTCGCCCTGGATATACATGCCGCGAATGGTGCCGGCATGCACGGCGTCCATGATCTCGACCACGGTGAGGCCGGGCTCGGGATCGAGCTCGGTGTTCCACAGCTCCTCGAAGGCGCTGCGCACCTGGGCGTCGGAGACCGGCTGGTAGTCGGGCATCACCATCGGGATCAGGCCAGCGTCGGAGGCGCCCTGGACGTTGTTCTGGCCGCGCAGCGGGTGCAGGCCGGTGCCCGGGCGGCCGGTATGGCCGCAGGCCAGTGCCAGCGAGATCAGGCAGCGCGCGTTGTCGGTGCCGTGGGTGTGCTGGGAGATGCCCATGCCCCAGAAGATCATCGCCCGCTCGGCAGTGGCGTATTCCCGCGCCACCTGGCGGATCTCCTCGGCGCTGACGCCGCAGGCCGGTGCCATGGCCTCGGGGGTCATCTCGGCGACGTGGGCCTTGAGCGCCTCGAAGCCCTCGGTGTGAGCGTCGATATAGGCCTGGTCGTAGAGCCCCTCGCTGACGATGACGTTGAGCATGGCATTGAACAGCGAGACGTCGCTGCCCGGCGTGAAGCGCAGGGTCTGGTGGGCGTAGGCGCCCAGCGCCTGGCCGCGGGGATCGATGACGATCAGCTTGGTGCCGCGCTTGGCGGCCTGCTTGAAGAAGGTCGCCGCCACCGGGTGGTTCACGGTGGGGTTGCAGCCGGTGAGGATCACCACATCGGCCTGCTCGGCCTGCATGAAGGAGGCGGTGACCGCGCCGGAGCCGATGCACTCCATCAGCGCCGCCACTGAGCTGGCGTGACACAGCCGGGTGCAGTGGTCGACGTTGTTGGAGCCGAAGCCGGTACGCACCAGCTTCTGGAACAGCCAGGCCTCCTCGTTGGAGCACTTGGCGCTGCCGAAGCCGGCCAGCGCCGCCGGGCCACGCTCGGCCTTGAGCGCGGTGAGGCCGCCGGCGGCGGCGTCCAGCGCCTCCTCCCAGCTCGCCTCGCGGAAGTGGCTCAGCGGCTGGGCCGGGTCGAAGTCCGGGTCGAGCCCCTTGGCCACCCCGGCCCGGCGGATCAGCGGCGTGGTCAGCCGCGACGCATGCCGCGGGTAGTCGAAGCCGAAGCGCCCCTTGACGCATAGCCGGTTGTGGTTGGAGGGCCCGTCGCGGCCCTCGACGAACAGGATCTCGTCGTCCTTGATGTGGTAGGTGAGCTGACAGCCCACCCCGCAGTAGGGGCACACCGAGTCGACCTGGCGATCGGCCACGCGGGAGTCGCCGCGGCCCTGGGCGTCGATCAGCGTGGCCGGCATCAGCGCGCCGGTGGGGCAGGCCTGGACGCATTCGCCGCAGGCCACGCAGGTGCTCTCGCCCATCGGATCGTCGAAGTCGAAGACGATCTTGGAGGCCGCACCGCGATGGGCAAGACCGATCACGTCGTTGACCTGCACCTCGCGACAGGCGCGTACGCACAGGTTGCACTCGATGCAGGCGTCGAGATTGACGTGCATCGCCGAGTGCGTGGCGTCATGGCCCTCGGCGTGCGGCAAGGCGGCGTCCCGTGCGGCGACGTGATGCACCGTGGGCGCATCGCGCGCGCTGCGCGGCGGCAGCCACTCGCGCACCGCCGCGGCATCGATGGCCAGCTGATCGGCCATGGCCCAGAAGTGGCTGGCGCGGTCGGGGCTCTGCTCACGCTCTGGCTGGTCGGCGATCAGCAGCTCCATGACCGCTTCGCGGGAGAGCCGCGCGCGCTCGGAGCTGGCGCTCTTGACCACCATGCCCGGCGCGGCCTGGCGCAGGCAGCTCGCCGCCAGCGCCCGCTCGCCGTCGATCTCGACCATGCAGGCGCGGCAGTTGCCGTCGGCGCGGTAGCCGTGGGCGTCCTTGTAGCACAGGTGGGGAATGGTCTCACCGGCGCGCTTGGCCACCTGCCACAGCGTCTCGCCGGCGTGGGCGATGACCTCGACGCCGTCGAGGGTCAGGCTGAAACTCTGTTCGCTCATGCTCATCTCCCTTAGCCCTTGACGATCACGCGCTGGGCGGCAAGCTCACTGCGAAAATCCTTGAGCAGGCCCAGCACCGGATTGGGCGCCGCCTGACCGAGGCCGCAGATCGAGGCGTCGATCATCACCTGGGACAGCCGCTCGAGGTCGGCGGCGTGCCACTCGTCGCGCTCGAGCAGGGTCAACATCTTCTCGGTGCCGACCCGGCACGGCGTGCACTGCCCGCAGGATTCGTCGGCGAAGAACGCCAGCAGATTGGCGGCCGCGGCGCGCAGGTCGTCCCGATCCGATAGCACAATCACCGCCGCCGAGCCGATGAAGCAGCCCTCGGCCTGCAGGGTGTCGAAGTCCAGCGGGATATCCGCCTTGCTGGCCGGCAGGATGCCGCCGGAGGCGCCACCCGGCAGGTAGGCGGCGAGGCGATGGCCGTCGGCCATGCCGCCGCCGTACTCCTCGACCAGTTCGGCAAGGGTGATGCCCGCCGGGGCCAGGTGCACGCCGGGGCGCTTGACCCGCCCGGAGAGCGAGAAGCTGCGCAGGCCGCTGCGGCCGTGTCGGCCGTGGCCGGCGAACCACTCGGCGCCGCGCTGCCAGATCAGCGGGATCCAGTAGACGGTCTCGACGTTGTTGACCAGGGTCGGGCGGTCGAACAGGCCGCGCTGAGCGACGAACGGCGGCCGGTGGCGCGGCTTGCCGGGCTTACCCTCAAGCGACTCGATCATTGCCGACTCTTCGCCACAGATATAGGCGCCGGCGCCGCGCCGCATCACCACGTAGCCGGGGCTGACCAGGCCAGCGGCCTCGAGCTCGGCGATCGCCTCGTGCAGCACGCGGTGCAGGCCGGGGTATTCGTCACGCAGGTAGATGTAGAGCGCCTCGGCGTCCACCGCCCAGGCGCTGACCAACGCGCCCTCGAGGAAGCGGTGTGGCGCCTGTTCGAGGTAGTAGCGATCCTTGAAGGTGCCCGGCTCGCCCTCGTCGGCGTTGATCGCGCAGTAGCGCGGTCCCGGCTCCTGGCGCACGAAGTACCACTTCTTGAAGGTCGGGAAGCCGGCCCCACCCAGGCCGCGCAGGTTGGCCGCCTCGAGGGTCTGCATCAGGCTGTCGACGCTCACCTCGCCATCGCGGCAGGACTCAAGCAGCGCATAGCCGCCCTCGCCGCGATAGGCGTCGAGCCGCTGCCAGTCGACGGTCTCGGGATGGTAATGGCCGGTATCGACCACCGCTTCCACCGCCTCGCAGCTGGCATGCAGCACATGGCGATGCCCCACCTCGACCACCGGCGCGCTCTCGCAGCGGCCCATGCAGGGCGCACGCAGCACCCGCACCTGGCCCGGGTCGGCGCCGGCCTCGAGCTCGTTCTTGAGCGCCGCGGCGCCGGCCAGCTGGCAGGACAGCGAGTCGCAGACGCGGATGGTCACCGCCGGCGGCGGTGCCTGGTCGTCGTGGACCACGTCGAAGTGTGCATAGAAGGTGGCGGTCTCATACACCGTCGCCATGGGCAGGTTCATGTAGGCGGCCAGGGCGCGCAGGTTGGCCATCGACAAGTAGCCGTGGTGGTCCTGGATCAGGTGCAGGTGCTCGATCAGTAGATCGCGGCGCTGAAGCGTCGGCGTCTGGCGTTCGTCGCCGAGCAGCGCACGTAGCGCCGTCAGCGCCTCGGGGGCCAGCTCGCGGCCACGGGGTGTGCCGCGGAAGCGACGCACGGGGGTCACGGTAGTCTCGGTCATGGGCGTGCTCGTTGTCGTTGAAACACTCATCGTCTGGGCAGCGGCACCGGCGAAAATGAAACAATTTGTTATGGAAGCATTGAACTTCTATAAATCAGCATTACCTTTATCGGTGCACGTCACAGAAAGGATGCGCTGTCACAGCCAGTCTGTCACATAGCATAGCCGCTATGTTTCGCCACACACGGCGAATGCGACCCTGAAAACGACGTCAGGAGCGCGGATGCGGCACGGCGTGACGCAAGTCGTGGCAACCACAGGGAGGAGCCACCATGAACTGGGACCAGATCGAAGGACGTTGGAAAGACCTAAGAGGCAAGGCCCGCGAAAGCTGGGGCGAGCTGACCGACGACGAACTCGACCAGATCGCCGGCAAGAAGGATCAGATGATCGGCAAGCTGCAGACCAAGTACGGCATCACCAAGGAAGAAGCGGAAAAACGCGCCAACGATTGGGCCGCCAAGCTGTAACGGCACCCGCTCAGTGACACCACGAAAGGACCATCGAGGAGATCACAGCATGCGCAAGACGACTCTCGCACTCAGCATTTCTCTCGCCGCCGGCGGCATGGCCCTGGCCGGCACCGCCCAGGCCGAGATCGAAGGCCTCTACTCGGCCGATGCAATCATGGATGCCAACGTCTACCTCGACAGCGCCCCGGAAGAGCGCGTCGGTGACGTCGAAGACATCCTGCTCGACGACGATATGAGCGTTCAGGCCATCGTCATTGAGACCGGCGCCACCCTAGGTCTCGGCGGGCGCGATATCGTCCTCGACAACGACCACTACCGCCTGGAAACCGAGACCGACGAGGACGGTGACACCGTGCACCGCGTCTACGTCGACGCCACTGCGGAAGAACTCGAGGAGCTACCCGAGTTCGACAGAGACTGGTGGGACCAGGCCCGCGAGAACGCCGCCGAGGCGTGGGAAGCCACCCGTGAAGGGGCGCAAAGCGCCTGGCAGCGTACCCGAGAAGGCGCCGAGAGCATTGGCGATACGCTCGACGAAACCGTCAATAACTGATCCCCCCGGCCGACGCCGCTGTTCGGCGTCGCTCAACAGGCCCGCCAATTTGGCGGGCCTGTCTGTGTATGATAGAGGTCAGACATGGCGAGGTCGCATTGGCGATATCGGCGCTGCGCGATCCGCTCAATAATCACCCTGGCCTAGCGCCCATCTGAATCTTATCGGCCGCTTGCCTGGCAATTCACTGGTAACGCGTCACAATAACCGTGAGCCATCACAATGTAAGCACAAGGGAGATTTCGCAGTGGATAAGAATTCTCAGGACCCCTCGGCCGGAGAACGGCAGGAGAGCTCCGAAGGCATTCCCGCGCCAGAAGGCCCCGCCAATCTAATTGATACCGACTATGTGATCGGTCAGGACAACATCACCGCCTCACCAATGGGCTTTAATTTGGACCTGCATGGCAAGGTCTTCATATTCTCGTCGATTGTGGTGATGTTCTTCGTGATCATCACCCTCGCCCTGCAGGAGCAAGTGGCGCCGCTCTTCAACGCCACCTTCGGTTTCCTGACCAGCAACATGGCCTGGTTCTTCCTGCTGGCCGCCAATATCTTCGTCCTGCTCTCGATCATACTGATCTTCACCCCGCTAGCGAAGGTGCGCATCGGCGGGCGAGATGCGACGCCGGACTTCAGCTACGCAGGCTGGTTTGCGATGCTGTTCGCCGCCGGCATGGGCATCGGCCTGATGTACTTCGGTGTTTCCGAACCCATGGATCATTTCCAGGCCGCCATGGGAGGCGTCGCGACCGAGAACGGGGCACGGACGGATTGGTCGCCACTGGGCGGCGCCGAAGGCGACGAGGCCGGCGCCGTTGCGCTGGGCATGGCCGCCACCATCTTCCACTGGGGCCTGCACCCCTGGGGGATCTACGCCATCGTGGCGCTGGCGTTGGCGATTTTTTCGTTTAACAAAGGGCTGCCGCTGACCATGCGCTCGATCTTCTACCCGATCCTGGGTGAGCGCGTATGGGGCTGGCCGGGGCATGTGATCGATATTCTGGCGGTATTTGCCACGCTGTTCGGCCTGGCCACCTCACTGGGCTTGGGCGCCGAGCAGGCCACCAGCGGCCTCAACGATCTGTTCGGTATTCCCGATACCAACACCACCATGGTGCTGCTGATCGTGGCCATCACCATCGTCGCCATGGGCTCGATTTTCCTGGGTGTCGACAAGGGCGTGCAGCGCCTCTCGCAGCTCAACATGGGGTTGGCCTTCCTACTGCTGGCCTTCGTGATCATCGTCGGGCCAACGCTGATGATCGCCACCGGTTTCTTCCAGAACCTGCTGGGCTACCTGGTCCACCTGCCGGCGCTCTCCAATCCCTTCGGACGCGAGGACGCCAACTTCAGCCAGGGCTGGACCGCCTTCTACTGGGCGTGGTGGATCTCCTGGTCACCGTTCGTCGGCATGTTCATCGCACGGGTCTCCCGCGGGCGCACCGTGCGCGAATTCCTGATCGCCGTGCTGCTGATACCGTCTACGGTGTCCGTGCTTTGGATGACCTCTTTCGGCAGTGCCGGTATCGAGCAACTGCTCGCCGGGACCTTCGAAGGTGAAGCGGATGCGCTGTTCGTGATGCTGGCCGGCCTGCCGCTGACCGAGATCACTTCCTTCATCGCTATCGTGCTGGTGATCGTGTTCTTCATCACCTCGTCAGACTCAGGCTCGCTGGTGATCGACTCCATCACCGCCGGGGGCAAGGTCGACGCGCCCAAGCCCCAGCGCCTTTTCTGGGCGATCATCGAGGGCGCCATCGCCATCGCGCTGCTGCTCGGCGGGGGCCTGGCGGCGCTGCAGGCCGCGGTGATCTCCACCGGCCTGCCCTTCACCCTGGTGCTGCTGGTGGGCTGCTATGCCATCGTCAAGGGGCTGATGAGCGAACCACGTGGCTGAGCGCATATCAGCCAGAGCATAAAAAAGGCGGCCTGCGGGCCGCCTTTTTTGATGCCTGACATTCAGCTCCAGAGCTGCCCGATCGGCGTGCCTGGCTGGTGGCGAGCGGCGATCTGCGCCTGCAGCAGCTCGGCGGTGGCCAGCGCGTCGATCAGCGCATGATGCCCCTGATATGGCGGCAGACCGTAGCGCTCGCGGCTGTTGTGCAGGCGGATCGACACCGGCGGGCGACCCATCCAGCGCCGAAAACGCGCCCACAGCGACTGGCGATGAATGCGCGCCTCCAGCGACATGGTGTCGATCACAGGAAAGCGCAGGCTTTCATCGCGCCGCGACTTGACCGCGGCGTCGAGGAACGGTCGCTCGATGTGCCGGTAGTGCACCACCACCAGGCGACCGGCCAGGGCGGCCAGCAGCTCGTCGAGGATCTCGTCGAGATCCGGCGCGTGCTCGATCTCCGAGTCGGTGATGCGGTGAAAGGCCACCGACTGGCGCACCAGCGGCCGCGGCGGGCGCACCAGCCAGTAGCGCCGCTCGGCCAGCCGGATGCGGCTCAGACTAAAGGGCACCAGGCCGATACTGAGAATCGCATGCCGCCGCTCGTCGAGGCCGGTGGTCTCCATGTCCATGGCCACCAGCGGCGCCTCGGCGATCGGCGTTTCCGGCGCCAGCTGGCTGGTGGCGAAAAATTCCGCCACGCGTGGATCGCGCGCTTCGTCGGCACGTCGCGCCAGATAGTCGGGCCACTGCGGTGCGGAGCGCTTGAACAACGGAAGCGACGGCATGGCGATCAGCGCCGCGACGGCATGGGGTAGCGGAACTTGAGAAACTTCTGGGCGTTGCTGAGCAGCTGGAACGCATCCTTGAGGTGGTGACGTTCGCTGTCGGAGACGTTGCCCGGGGCAATGTTGTTGTCGGGCTCGCGATCCTCCTGCAGGTCGATGGCCTGATGACGAATGCGCACTATCGATAGGAACTCGAAGGCGTAGCGGATCTTGTCGCCGGTGCCCGCCGGCAGCAGCTGGGTCTTGGCAATGTCGTCGAGGCGCTCGAAGCTGTTCTGTGCCCGCGAGCCGCAGGCCAGGGCGTGGGCCCGTATCAGGTCGACCATCGGTGCGGTGCCGCGGCGCTTGATGTTGATGGTGTTGTTCTGCTTGCCGTCCTTCTCCATCACGAAGGTGCGGAAGAAGCCCAGCGGCGGCGTACGGCCCAGGGCATTGCGCGCCATGGCGGCCAGGAACAGCGGGCTCTGGGAGGCCTTGCGGGCCACCAGGTCTTGCAGCTGTTCGACGAAGGCCTCCTCGCCGTGCACGCTGTCGAGGTCGAAGAAGATCGAGCTGTGCAGCAGATGCTCGGGGCGCGGCTGGTCGATCCACTCGCTGAAGTAGTCTTTCCACACCGCCAGCGGCTGACGCCACTGGCGGTTGGTGGCCATGACGTCGCCCTTGCAGTAGCTGTAGCCGCAGGCATCGAGGCCATCGCTGACGCGCTTGGCCAGGGTCGCGAAGTACTCATCGTGCTGGGCCGGGTCGAAGCGGTCGTCGAGGATCAGCGCATTGTCCTGGTCGGTGACGATGCTCTGCTCGTTGCGCGCCATCGAGCCCAGCGCCATGAAGCAGTACGGCACCGGCGGTGGTCCCAGCTCCTCTTCGGCGAGCTCGAGCAGACGGCGGGTGAAACTGCGGCCGATGGTCGATAGCGCCGAGCCCACCATGTGCGAGTTGGCACCCTCCTCGACCATCCTCACGAAGGCTTCGCGCACGTCCGGCTTGAGACGCGCCAGGCCCAAGGCATCGGGCTGATGGAAGATGTTGCTGACCAGGTAGAGGCTGCTATGCGTCTCGTAGCGGATGATATCCGAGAGGTGCAGCACGCCCATCGGTCGGCGCCGATAGAGCACCGGCAGATGGTGCACATTGTTGCGCAGCATCGACAGCATCGCCTCGTGCACCGACTCGTCGGACTGCACGCTGATCAGTCGTGAGCTGACGATCTCGCTGACCCGGGTCGATACGCTGCGCCCTTCGGCCAACACCCGGTTGCGCAAGTCCTGGTCGGTGACGATCCCCTTCAGGGTCCAGCTCTGCCCATCCGGGTCGCTGAACTGATAGCGCGGATCGCCCTCCGCCATCGACAACACCAGCGCCGAGGAGACGTTCTCCTCGTTCATGCGCTGAGCCAGCTCCTGCACGCTGGCGCTCTCCTCGATCATCAGCGGGCGGCGCGATACCAGCTTGCGCACCCGTGTCATCATCATGTCGTTGCTCTTGTGCTGCTCCTCGACCGCCGCCTTGAGCCGCGTGCGGCCAAACTCGACGAAGTCGGCAAAGTGCTCGTCTTGGTCGCACAGCTCGCGGAAAACATCACCGGGGATGAAATAGATCAGGGTGTCTTCGAGGGCCTTGGCAGGAAAGTGCACCTTGCGGCTACGCAGCAGGCTGTAGTGGCCAAAGATATCGCCTTCGCTGAGACGATTGTAGAGTTCGCCGTTGCGCCAGAAGATCTCCACCGCACCGCTGCGGATGTAGTGCAGGTCCTCGATGCTATCGCCGAGCTGCAGGATATCGCTGCCGGCCTTGAAATAGCCGACTTCGATACGCCCGGCCACGCTATCGAGATGCGCATCGCTGAGTCCGTCGAAGGGCGCAAAGCGGGCCAGTTGCTCGCGAATCTCCAGCAGTTCGATGTCCATGTCCACTCCCGGCCCGACACTGATACCTGAAGTCTGCTGCTCCCCGCACCTGCTGTAAAGCCGCCAGCGGATTAGCGTCGCCGTGAGTCATCCAGGCGTCGCCCAGACACGACAAGGGCCGCTCGAGGCGGCCCTTGACGCTCACACTGTCGATGGGAGTCGACGTGGTGGCAGCTTACGACTGTTCAGCCATTTCCTGAACGCGCTGCATCATTTCCGGGTCCTGCTGGATGGTGTGGCCGATCGCATTGAAGGTATCGACGTCCAGACCGCTGTCTTCCACGACTTCAACCATGCGGTCGTTGGCTTCCATGCGGACTTCCTGCTGAGTCGCTTCGTCCTCAGCCCCCTGCAGACGCTCGGTGTACTCCTGGGAAATCATGGCGATTTCCTGAGACGCATCAGCAAACTGCTGAAGCTCTTGATCGGAGAAGTCCTGAGCGGGTGCCGCCTGCTGCTCCGGCGCCGCGGCGGGATCCTGTGCCGGATCTTGGGCGGGATCCTGAGCGAAGGCTGCCTGGGCAGACATCAGGCCGGCGCTCAGCAGAGCGGCAGAAAACAGGGCAGTCATCCGTTGCATAATCAATACCTCCAGGGTGTTGCTTGAGTATGTGCCCCACTGTGACGACAGCGCACCGGGAGGGTTCATATTTTTTGAGTAACAGAAGGAAACGAAATACATCTATTAATGTTACACATGTCGCAAACAGGATACGCGTTAGGCGACGCCAACCTGCTAAGCCTGCGCTCACCCCATCCTCGCCAATCCTCCCCGCACCATTTGATAATCATTATCAACAAAAGACAGGCGCAATACGCTGTCTCGAACCACGGTGACTTTCCGCCACCGCCACCAGCGCGTAATCTCTGGGCTCGTTTGATTCCCCATCTGGGTAACAAGGAACCCGCCGATGCCCGTCCAACGCTCTGCACGCCTGGCCCTCGCCGCAATGCCGATCCTCTTCGTGCTGCTGTGGAGCACCGGCTTCATTGGTGCCAAGTATGGCCTGCCCTACGCCGAACCCTTCACCTTCCTGTTCGTGCGCTTCGTTCTGACCCTGGCGCTGCTGGCCCCGCTGGTGGTGGTGCTGAAGGGCAGCTGGCCAAGCGGCGGCACGCTGTGGGGGCATATCGCCGTCAGCGGCCTGCTGGTTCACGGCGCCTACCTGGGCGGCGTCTTCTACGGCATCTACCTGGGCATGCCGGCCGGCCTAGCCTCGCTGCTGGTGGGCTTGCAGCCGCTGCTCACCGCGGCATTGGCCGGACCGCTGCTCGATGAACGCTTGTCGCGCTGGCAGTGGCTGGGGCTGTTCCTCGGCCTGGTCGGCATCGCCATGGTGCTGGGCAGCAAGCTCGATCCGGGTGCGGCGCTGTTCCAGGGCTTCGGCGTGCCCGCGCTGCTGGCCGTGCTGGTGGCGCTGCTGGGGATTGCCTGCGGCACGCTCTATCAAAAGCGCTTCTGCGGCGGCATGCCGTTGCTCTCGGGCACCGTGGTGCAGTACCTGGCGGCCGGCGCTCTACTCGGCGTGGGCGCGCTGCTGTTCGAATCACGCGAGATCGACTGGACGCCGACCTTCGCGCTAACCTTGGCCTGGCTGGTCTGCATCCTGTCGATTGCCGCCATCCTGCTGCTGATGGCGCTGATCGAGCGCGGCGAGGCATCGCGAGTCGCGAGCCTGTTCTATCTGGTGCCGCCGGTTACCGCGCTGCAGGCCTGGTGGCTGTTCGGCGAACGCCTGCCGCCCATTGCCCTGATTGGCATGGCCGTCGCCCTTAGCGGCGTGGTGATGACGGTCAAGGGCAAGCAGAGTAGCGCCAAGGGTGCGGCTAAAGTCCCGGCGAGATGAGCCGATAATAGGGTAATAGTCGTCTAACCTTATTATCAGATCGGCAAGAGAACAGGAAACGCTTATGGGTCATTGTGCCAGGGTCGACAGCCAGTGCGGGCGCTGCGACATTCCCCTTCCCTTCGATTTCACGATGGCCTTCCAGCCCATCGTCGATATCGAGTCTGCCAGCATTGTCACCTATGAAGCCTTGGTACGCGGCCCCGGCGGCGAATCGGCCTACAGCATTATTTCCAAGGTCACCGAGGACCTGATGTATCGCTTCGATCAGGCGTGCCGGGTCAAGGCCATCGAACTGGCCAGCCGCCTGGGCATGCAGGAGCGCCTGTCGATCAACTTTCTGCCCAATGCGGTCTACGAGCCCAGCGCCTGCATCCAGGCCACCCTGGAGGTCTCGGAGCGGGTCGGCTGGCCAACCGATCGGATCGTCTTCGAGATCACCGAGACCGAGCTGGTCAAGGACCGCCACCACCTGCGCGGCATCATCGACGCCTACCGCAACATGGGCTTCACCACCGCCATCGACGATTTCGGTAACGGCTACGCCAACCTCGACCTGCTTACCGACCTGCGCCCCGACAAGCTCAAGATCGATCGCGAGCTGGTCATGGGCTGCGACCAGGACCTGCGTCGGCAGGCGATCCTGCGCGCCGTGCACGGCCTGGCCAAGGAGCTCGATATCGGGCTGATCGCCGAGGGCGTCGAGACCCGCGAAGAGGCCCTGTGGCTGGCCCGTCAGGGCATCCATCGCCAGCAGGGCTTCTACTTCGCACGCCCGGCCTTGGAGTCACTCTGTCAGCACCCCTTGGGCGAGATGCTGCTCGACCTGCGCAGCGAGGCGCAGCAGCACGGAGGCATGCCGCATGGCTGATCCGCCGCTGGAGCGGCAGCTCGAGCAGGACTGGCTGGAGCGGCTGGCCCGCAGCCAGCGTAATACCCAGCGGGTCATCGAAGCCGCCCCGGTGGGCATCTGCATCACCGACCCCGGCGGTCGTTTCGAGATGGTCAACCCCACCTACTGCGAATTTTACGGGTACCGTCCGGAGGAACTGCTCGGTGAGTCGTTCACCGTGGTGGTACCTGCGGCCAACCGCGACTACATGGATGAGCTTCATCGGCGCTTCATCAGCGGCGATGAGACCCGTGAGTTGCGCGGCGAGTGGGAGGTACAGCGCAAGGACGGCGAGGCACGCACCATTCTTGCCGACGCGGTGAGGATCCATGGCGATGACGGGAAGCCGCGCAAGGTGACCTTCGTGGTCGACATCACCGCCCGCAAGCAGCTCGAACGCGACCTGGAGGCGATGAATCAGCGCCTGACCTATCTCGCCACCCACGATGAGTTGACCGGCCTGCTCAATCGCCGTGCCGGCCTCGACCGGCTCAGCGAAGAGATGCATCGCAGCAATCGCTATGGGCTCGACTTGTGTATCGCCCTGTTCGACCTGGATCACTTCAAGCAGGTCAATGATCAGCATGGCCATGCCGTGGGCGACGACGTATTGCAGCAGCTGTCGACTCTGGTCAGCCACCAGCTGCGTGAAAGCGACCTGGTGATTCGGCTGGGCGGCGAGGAATTTCTGGCCATCATGCCCAACGTCGACCTCGGCGGCGCCGAGCAGGCCATGCAGCGAGTGCGCCGTGCGCTGGCCGCTTCGCCGCTCACCCAGCGACAGCTGAGCATTACGCTATCGGCTGGCGTGGTGGGTTATCACGGCCAGACCGCTACCCAGTTGCTCGAACAGGCCGACAAGGCCCTGTACCGTGCCAAGCATGCCGGCCGGGACCGCATCGAGACCGCCGCCACACCATCCTGAAGCACGTTCCCCCCTCTGGCACCTGATCGCCAGACATGACGAAACACCAGCGAACCGGCCTAGGCCACGCCTGGCAGACCCGCTATGCGCAAACGCGCCCCTGCCATGCGTGATAGCGCCATATTCAACACCTATCAAGATAACCACAGGTCGCTTTCACGACACTGCCGCCGTCCCGTAGGCACAACAATGCCTAGCCCGGTATTTCGTCACAACCGGCACCAAGCAAGAGACACCAATAACAACCCCCGAGGTAACCCCATGAACCATGACGAGGCGCCTATCCTGTCGCCTGGGCAAGACAATACCCAGGTGCTGGGGATGGACTTCCATCATCCCGTTTTCCCCCTCTCGGCTCTCGCCATCCTGGCCTTCATTCTCTTCGCACTGATCTATCCCGATGCTGCCAACAGCCACCTCACCGCGGCCCGTGGCTGGTCGATCGAGTATTTCGACTGGCTGTTCATGATCGCCGGCAATTTCTTCGTGCTGCTATGTCTGGCACTGATTGCGATGCCGGTAGGGCGTATTCGCCTGGGCGGCAGCAAGGCCCGGCCGGAGTACTCGACCACCTCCTGGTTCGCCATGCTGTTTGCCGCCGGCATGGGCATCGGCCTTATGTTCTGGAGCGTGGCAGAGCCAGTGGCCTACTACACCGACTGGTATGGCACCCCGCTCAATGCCGAAGCGCACACCCCGGCCGGGGCCAGCGCGGCGATCGGCGCCACCATGTTCCACTGGGGCCTGCACCCCTGGGCGATCTATGGCGTAGTGGGTCTGTCACTGGCCTTCTTTGCCTACAATCGCGGCCTGCCGCTTACCCTGCGCTCGGCTTTCACGCCAATCCTCGGCGAACGGGTACGCGGCTGGTTTGGCCACATCATCGACATCGTCGCGGTGCTGGCCACCATCTTCGGCCTGGCCACCTCGCTAGGCTTCGGTGCGTCCCAGGCAGCGGGCGGTCTCAACTACCTGTTCGGCGTGCCCAATACCATCGGCACCCAGCTGGCCATCATCGTGTTGGTCACTGCCGTGGCGCTATTCTCGGTGTGGCGCGGCATCGACGGCGGCGTGAAGCTGTTCTCCAACATCAACATGATGATCGCCCTGGCGCTGCTGGTGTTCGTGATTGCCACAGGCGGCGTGCTGCTGTTCGTCAACAACCTGTGGAGCACCGCCGCGGCCTACGTTAGCCATATCGCGCCACTCTCCAACTGGATCGGACGCGATGACACCACCTGGTACCACGGCTGGACGGTCTTCTACTGGGCCTGGTGGATCTCATGGTCGCCCTTCGTCGGCATGTTCATCGCACGGGTCTCCCGCGGGCGCACGGTGCGTGAGTTCCTGATTGCCGTACTGCTGGTGCCGACCCTGGTCACCCTGGTGTGGATAAGCGCCTTCGGCGGCACCGCCCTGGACCAGTCGGCCGCCGGTGTCGGCGCCCTGGCCGACGGTATCAGCGATGTCTCGCTGGCGATGTTCCAGATGCTCGAGCAGTTGCCGCTAACCACCCTGACCTCCAGCCTGGCGATCCTGCTGGTGCTGATCTTCTTCATCACCTCGTCGGACTCTGGGTCGCTGGTGATCGACAACATTACTGCCGGCGGCAAGACCGACGCCCCTCGTGGCCAGCGTGTGTTCTGGGCGGTGCTGGAAGGCGTGATCGCGGGCATCCTGCTCTACGGCGGCGGTAGCACGGCACTGGGGGCGTTGCAGGCAGGGGCCGTGGCCACCGGGCTGCCCTTCACCCTGGTGCTGCTGGGCATGGCCTTCTGCCTGGTGAAGGGACTGCTGGAGGAGCAGCGCGGGCTGGCGGCAGCCAAGCCGGCCTGATACGCAAGCGTCCCTTGCTGTAACGCCACAACCCCGGCCTCGGCCGGGGTTGTGGCTTATTGGCGCATGTGGCCAATGCTGAGCTGACGGCGTTGTCGCCTGCATAGCGAAAGCGGGTTAAACGCAATGACCCCGGCCTTGGCCGGGGTCATTGCTTGGTGGGTACTTCGGACAAGGCTAGCGCAGCACGCCCTCTTCTTTCAGCAACTTGAAGATCGCCTCGGCGCCCTGCTCAGCCGAGACGCCCTCCAGCACCTGGCCGCTGCCGCCCTCCGCCTTGGCGGCGGCGGCCTTGAAGCGGTCCCGGGCCGAGGCCGCCTTGACGATCTTCAGGCGCTTGGGCCGCTTGCGCGCCGGGGCCAGCTGCCACTCGGCCAGCTCATGATCCGGTTCAGCGGCCACCGCAGTGGCCGCCAGCTCGCCCCGGCGAGCCGGGCCGAAGGCGCTCTGGCGCGCCGCCGGCGCCGCTTCATCCACGCTGATGATGGCCGGCAGCCGCACTTCAAGGCGACGCCGCTGCCCCCGCGGGAGGGCCTGCAGCAGCGTTGCCACGCCATTCTCCACCTTCTCCACCGCGGCTAGCCCATTGACCAGCGGCCAGCCCAGGCGCTCGGCCAGGGCATAGGGCAGCAGCCCTGAGCCCTCGCCGCGCTCGGCCCGGGCCCCGGTGATCACCAGCTGCGGCGGCGCCGCGGCCAGGTGCTCGGCCAGGGCAGGAATGGCATCGCAGCCCTCAGCCTGCTCGAGCAGGGTCAGGGTGTCCAGCCCCATGCCCAGGTAACCGCGCAGCGCCAGTTCGCTCTCCTCGTCGCGCGGGCCGGCGTGCAGCAGTCTCACCCGGCTACCGGGCAGCTGGCGTTCCAGGCCCAGGGCCAGCTCCAACCCCCGGGCATCCTGATCGGCGCGGCGCGCCCGCCCGGTAATCGGATGACGCCCCACCGAGACCAGTACCGCCACCTCGACTCCCTGCTGTTCAGGCCGCATCGCGCTGTCCTCCTCGCTGCTGTTCCACCTTGGCCACCAGGGCGGCGAGGATCTCGGCGCTATCGCCGATCACCGCCAGGTCGGCGCGCTTGATCATGTCGCATCCGGGATCGAGATTGACGGTCACCACCTTGTCGCAGCGCTGAATGCCCTGTAGGTGCTGGATGGCCCCCGAGATGCCCACCGCCAGGTAGACGCGGGCGGTGACCCAGGTACCGGTGGCCCCCACCTGGCGATCGCGCGCCATGAAGCCATCGTCCACCGCCACCCGGGAGGCGCCCTCCGTGGCGCCGAGCACCTTGGCGGCGTGGTGGAAGCCGTCCCAATCCTGGACGCCGTTGCCGCCGGAGAGGATGAATTCCGCCTCGGCCAGCGCCACCCCGGCCGGGTCGACGGCGACCTGACCCAGGTCCTCGATCCGCGAGAAGGCGCTGGGGATCGTCTCCGAGAGGCGCAAGGGCTCGGCGGCGTGTCGGGTCTCGTCCACCGGCTCGGCACACTCGGCCAGCGCCAGCGCGACCCTCGGCAGCGGGCGCTGGATATCCAGGCTCCCCGCCGCGCCGCGGGCGGTGCAGCGCCAGCCCAAGGGGGCCTCGCCATCGGCCTCGAGCTGCCAGACGCCGGTGGCGGGGCGCTCGTCCCTCCCCTTGCCCAGGCGCATCGCCAAGCGCCGCCCCAGATCGGCCCCGCCCAGGGGCGAGTCGGGCAGCAGCCAGTGGCGCGGTGCCAACTCGCGCTCCAACGCGGTCAGCGCCGCCAGCCGCGCCTCGGGGGCGAAGCCGGTGTAGGCGTCAGCGTTGATGTGCAGCAGTCGATCGATGCCTGCCTCGCCAAAGGCATCTTCCTTGTGCTCGCCGAAGACCACCGCCAGCACCGCGCCGGGGCGCTCGGGGTCGGCATCGGCCAGGCGCCGGGCCAGGCCCAGCAGATCCTTGTCGTGACCCGAGAGACGCCCGCCGGTCATGTCCGGCACCACCGCCACCAGGAAGGCGGGATCCTCGATGGTGACCTCGCGGCGGCTATCCTGGGCCGCCTGGCGGGTTGCACCCGCCGCATGACCGCCCTGCTGGGCGCCGCTGCGGTCGATGCGCTTAACGCCATTGGGGCCGATAAAGCCGATGGCGCGAGGGTTCTTGCGCATCACCCCGTTGGGCCCCATCCACTCTATCGCAGCCAGCGCCTGTCCCAGTTCGGCCAGCACGCTGGCGTGCTCGGGATGCAGGCGGTTGCGGGCGATCCACTCTTGGCGTGGATCGCGACGACGAATCTCGCTCATCAGGACACCTCCTCGGCGGTCGTCTTGTCGGCGGCGCGGCGGGGAGAATCGGCTGACCCGGCGGCTGGATCTTCCCTTTGAGGATTCGCCACCAGGGCATCGGCCACCAGCTCGGCGATATCGCGCACCTCGGCGGGGCCGTCCACCACCCCCTCTAGCATGGCGGTGCACTGGGGACAGCCCACCGCCACCAGCTCGGCGCCGGTCTCGCGCACGTCGTTCATGCGCATATCGGGAATCCGCCGCTCGCCGGGAATATCGGTGATCGGCGCCCCGCCGCCGCCGCCGCAGCAGCGTGAGCGGAAGCCGGAGCGCTGCATCTCCTTGACCTCAATGCCCAGCGCCTTGAGCACGTTGCGCGGTGCCTCGAACTCGCCGTTGTAGCGGCCCAGATAGCAGGGGTCGTGATAGGTGACGCTGCCGCCCTTCCAGGGTGCGAAGTGCAGCCGCCCCGCCTCGAACAGCTCGGCGATATAGGTGCTGTGATGACGCACTTCATAGTTTCCACCCAGCTCGCCGTACTCGTTGCCGAGCACGTGGAAGCTGTGCGGGTCGCAGGTGACGATGCGCTGGAAGCGGTATTTCGCGAGGGTCGCGATATTGCGCCTGGCCAGTGACTGGAAGGTCGCCTCGTCGCCCAGGCGCCGCGCCACGTCGCCGCTGTCGCGCTCTTCAACGCCGAGCACCGCGAACTCCACCTCGGCGGCGCGCAGCACCTTGACCAGGGCGCGCAGGGTGCGCTGGTTGCGCATATCGAAGGCGCCGTCGCCCAGCCACAGCAGCACCTCGGCCTGCTTGACGTCGGCCATCAGCGGCAGGTTGAGATCCGCCGCCCAGTGCAGCCGCGAGCCGGGATCGAAGCCGCCGGGGTTGTCGGTGGCGATCAGGTTGTCGAGCACCTCGGCACCCTTGTTGGGCGTATTGCCGTGCTCCAGAGTCAGGTGGCGGCGCATATCGACGATGGCATCGACGTGCTCGATCATCATCGGGCACTCCTCCACGCAGGCGCGGCAGGTGGTGCAGGACCACAGGGTCTCGGCATCCACCAGGGCCTTGCCTTCGAAAGCGACGATGGGACCTTGCGGATCGCCGCGGTGCTCTCCCACCGGTTTGCCAGGATAGGGGCTGCCGGCGTAGGCCGCGTCGCTGCCGCCGGCCATGCCGACGACCATGTCCTGGATCAGCTTCTTGGGGTTGAGCGGCTGGCCGGCGGCGAAGGCCGGGCAAACGGCTTCGCAGCGGCCGCACTGCACGCAGGCGTCGAAGCCGAGCAGCTGGTTCCAAGTGAAGTCGCTGGGCGTCTCGACCCCCAGCTTGGCGCCGGGATCGTCCAGGTTCAGCGCCTTGAGGCCGGTGGAACGGCCGCCACCGAAGCGCTCGGCCCGGCGATGAAAGGCCAGGTGCAGAGCGCCGGCGAAGGCGTGCTTCATGGGCCCGCCCCAGGTCATGCCGAAGACCATTTCTCCCAGGCCCCAGACCAGCAACGCGCTCAGCATCAGGGCCAGCAGCCAGCTACCAGCGTCTTGCGGAAGCACGCCGACCGTCGGCAGGGTGATCAGGAACACGCTCAGCGAGAACGCCATCAGGCTCTTCGGCAAGCGCATCCAGGGGCCCCTGGAGAGGCGCGCCGGTGGATGGCGGCGCCGCTTGGCCACGAACAGGCTGCCCACGAACATGGTGGCGCTGGCCGCCAGCAGCAGCCCGCCAAGCACGGGCCCCATTCTTTCTGAAGCGCCGAGCCCCAGACCATGCACCAGGATCATCAGCACGGCGGCAGCCACGAAGCCACCGGCGGTGGCCACGTGGGTATTGGAGATCATCTTGTCGCGCGCTACGACATGGTGCAGGTCCACCAGGTAGCGGCGCGGCAGGGCCGCCAAGCCCTTGAACAGCGGCACGGCGGAGGGCCGCCCCTGGCGCCACAGGCGTATGCGCCGAATGGCGCCGATCGCCGCCAGGCCCAGGGCGGCGAAGATGAGTATCGGCAGTAGGGTCTCGAGCATCTCGCTCACCTCGCAGGCTAGAAGTGGTGGTTTGACGTTAGCGGCCTGACGGGGTCAGCCATCGCTTGTCGGCGCTGTCAGCCGAGGGCCATCCACAAGCGCGCCGCGCGTTCGCTATTCCGACTCTCGACTGGCAACCTGCGGTCACGGCGTGGAAGGGCCATCCCTGGCCCCCACGCCTCTGCCGAATCCCTTCGGCAGAACCGCGTTGCGGCGTCTCGCCTCGGGCGAATCGCTGAAGGCGCGGCTTGTGCATACCCTCGGGCTGCACCCGACCACATATACGCCGTCAGAAGTCCTTGCAGATCCGCAGCGCGTCGTAGATGGCCGCGTGGGTATTGCGCGGCGCCGTGCAGTCGCCCAGCCGGAACAGCAGGAAGCCGTCTGCCCCCTCTTCGCTCAGGCAAGGCTGCGCCTGGGCGGCGTACAGCGCCTCCAGGTCCACCTGGCCACGATTGCGAGACTGCTCCTTGAGGGCGAAGTAGAGCGCCTCGTCGGGCCGCACGCCGTTCTCCACCACCACCTGATCGACCACCCGCTCCTCCTGGACGCCGGTGTACTCGTTCTCGAGCACCGCCACCAGGGAATCGCCCTCGCGATAGACCTTATGCAGCATCAGGTCGGAGGTCATGATCACCTCCTTCTCGTAAAGGCTGCGGTAGTAGGTCGGGAAGGTGGTGCCACCCACCGCCGCGCCGGGCTTGATGTCGTCGGTGACGATCTCCACCTTGGCGCCCTTGTCGGCCAGGTAGTCCGCCGCCGAGACGCCGGAGAACTCGCAGATGGCGTCAAAGATCAGCACGTTCTTGCCCGGCGCCACCTTGCCGGACAGCACGTCCCAGGTACTGACCACCAGGCTCTCCTCGGCACTTTCCGCGTAGCCCCACTCAGGGTACTGGCTGAGGAAGGGCTGGCCGCCGGTGGCCAGCACCACGATATCCGGGCGCAGGTCGAGCAGGGTCGCCTCATCGGCGCGGGTACCCAGGCGCAGGTCGACGTCGAGGCGCGCCAGCTCCAGCTGATACCAGCGGGTGATGCCGGCGATCTGATCGCGCTGCGGGGCCTGGGCGGCGATAGTGATCTGCCCGCCCAAGGCCTCCTCGGCCTCGAACAGGGTGACGTCGTGGCCGCGCTCGGCAGCGACCCGCGCCGCCTCCATGCCACCGGGGCCACCGCCGACCACGACGACCTTGCGCTTGGGACCCTCGCTCTTCTGGATGATATGCGGCAGGCCCATGTACTCCCGGGACGTGGCGGCATTCTGGATGCACAGCACGTCGAGGCCCTGGTACTGGCGATCGATGCAGTAGTTGGCGCCGACGCACTGCTTGATCTGGTCGACCTGGCCCATCTTGATCTTGGCGATCAGGTGCGGGTCGGCGATATGCGCGCGGGTCATGCCCACCAGGTCGACGTAGCCACCCTCGAGGATCCGCTGGGCCTGGTTGGGGTCCTTGATGTTCTGGGCGTGGATCACCGGCACGCTGACCACTTCCTTGATGCCCGCCGCCAGGTGCAGGAAGGGCTCCGGCGGGTAGGACATGTTGGGAATGACGTTGGCCAGGGTGTTGTGGGTGTCGCAGCCTGAGCCGATCACACCGAAGAAGTCGACCTGCCCGGTGGCGTCGTAGTAGGCGGCGATCTGCTTCATGTCGTCGTGGGAGAGACCGTCCGGGTGGAACTCGTCGCCACAAATGCGCATGCCCACCGCAAAGTCGTCGCCGACCTCGGCGCGCACCGCCTTGAGCACCTCCATGCCGAAGCGCATGCGGTTCTCGAAGCTGCCGCCCCACTGGTCCTCGCGCTTGTTGACTCGCGGGCTCCAGAACTGATCGATCAGGTGCTGATGCACGGCGGAGAGTTCGACCCCGTCGAGCCCCCCTTCCTTGGCCCGGCGCGCAGCCTGGGCGAAGTCACCGACGATGCGCCAGATCTCCTCCTCCTCGATGGTCTTGCAGGTCGAGCGGTGCACCGGCTCACGGATCCCCGAGGGCGATACCAGGGTCGGCCAGTCGAAGCCGTCCCAGCGCGAACGGCGCCCCATATGGGTGATCTGGATCATGATCTTGCCGCCGTGCTGATGCACCGCATCGGCGAGATTCTGGAAGTGCGGGATGATGCGGTCGGTGGAGAGGTTCACCGAGCTCCACCAGCCCTGAGGGCTGTCGATGGAGACCACCGAGGAGCCGCCGCAGATGCACAGGCCGCAGCCGCCCTTGGCCTTCTCCTCGTAGTACCTGACGTAGCGGTCGGTGGTCATGCCGCCGTCGGTGGCGTGCACCTCGGCATGGGCGGTGCTGACCACGCGATTGCGGATGGTCAGCTTGCCGATCTGGATCGGCTCGAAGATTGCGTCGAATGCCATGGTTATTACTCCTCGCGCCCGGGGTTAGCGGGCGTCGCCTGCCAGCGGCTTGACCTCGAAAATGCCCACCTCGCAGCCCGGCTCGGCGCCACTCTGGGTCTGCTCGGCGACGGTGCGCAGCGCGCTGCCACGCACGGCGAGGATCTGGTCCATGGCGCCGGCGAACCAGCCGGTGAACATGTACTCCTCCTTGTGCCCCGTCTTGCCCAGTTGATAGACGAAGGCGCTGTGCTCGAGGCGCACCCGGGCGGTGCCGGCGTCGAGGTCGATGGCCTCGGTGACGAACTTGCCCCAGCCGCGCTGGGAGAGCCGCTGCATGTAGTGCTCGAAGACGTCCACACCCTCCAGGCCGTGGCACTCGGCTTCCTTCTCGCACCAGTGCCAGGCGCTCTTGTAGCCGGCGTGGTAGAGGATCTCGGCGTACTTGTCCACGCCCAGCGCATCGGCGACGGCGGTGTGGTTGTTGATAAAGAAGTGGCGCGGAACGTAGAGCATCGGCAGGGCGTCGGTGGTCCACACGCCGGTCTCGCTATCCACCTCGATGGGCAGTTCGGGGGCCATCTTGGTCACGGTTGAATTCCTCGGATCTTGCTGGTTGTTATGTGGCGAAGTCGTTTTCGTTGGCGGCATCACTCGGGCCTGATCCGGCGGTAGGTCTGCGAGGAGGCGCTGTGAACCCATCCCTGGGCGCTACCTTGCGCCCTGCTGCGCTCACGCATCCTGCTTCGCTTGCAGGACCGGAGCTGGCCATCCTTGGCCAGCTCGTTCGGAGCAGTGCTCCGAACCCATGGCGCAAACCTCCTCTTCTACCTACCCCCGGCGCCCCTCGCTATGGTGCCGGAGCTGCTTGGCCGATAGGCCCCGGCGCTCCTCGCTGAGGAGTCGCCCCAGCCGCTATCGTCACTCGCCCCAAACATCCTTGAGTACCCGCACCCAGTTCTCGCCCATGATCTTGCGCACCTGGGGCTCGCTGAAGCCGCGGCGCAGCAGCGCCTCGGTGAGATTGGGGAACTCGCCGATGGTACGGATGCCCTCGGGGTTGATGATCTTGCCGAAACTGGTCAGGCGGCGGGCGTAGCCCTTGTCGTGGGTCAGCCACTCGAAGAAGTCCTGGCCGTGGCCCTGGGTGAAGTCGGTACCGATGCCGATGGCGTCCTCGCCGACGATATTCATCACGTACTCGATGGCCTCGACATAGTCGTCGACGTTGGCGTCGATGCCGGCGCGCAGGAAGGGGGTGAACATGGTCACGCCGACGAAGCCGCCGTGGTCGGCGATGAACTTGAGCTCCTCGTCGGACTTGTTGCGCGGATGCTCCTTGAGGCCCGAGGGCAGGCAGTGGGAGTAGCAGACCGGCTTCTGGGATTCGAGGATGACCTCCTCGGAGGTCTTGCCGCCCACGTGGGAGAGGTCGCACATGATGCCGACGCGGTTCATCTCGGCGACGATCTCGCGACCGAAGCCGGACAGGCCGCCGTCGCGCTCGTAGCAGCCGGTGCCCACCAGGTTCTGGGTGTTGTAGCACAGCTGCACGATGCCCACGCCGAGCTGCTTGAAGATCTCGACGTAGCCGATCTGGTCCTCGAAGGCGTGGGCGTTCTGGAAGCCGTAGATGATGCCGGTCTTGCCCTCCTCCTTGGCCCGACTGATATCGGCGGTGGTGCGCACCGGACGCACCAGGTCGCTGCACTCGGCCATCAGCTGGTTGGACTTGACGATATTGTCGACGGTGGCCTGGAAGCCCTCCCACACCGAGACGGTGCAGTTGGCGGCGGTGAGGCCGCCGCGGCGCATATCCTCGAGCAGCTCGCGGTTCCATTTGGCGATGATCAGGCCGTCGATGACGACGGAATCGTTATGCAGGTCGAGCGGGGACATGGGGATTGCTCCGGCAGTGACGTGGACTTGCCGGCAGCATAGCGCCGCCCTAGGCGCAGGCGACGCTTGGAAACGACGGGGGAAATCCCAAAAGCGTCACGGCTGTCGTAATCTCGATAGGCGACCTCAGAGCTGCTCCAGGTAACTGGCTCCACCGAGGTTGTTCATCTGCTGGCGGATCCAGGCGCTGCGGCGCTCGACGTGGGCGCTGGGCTGCGAGGCGCTCCAGTTGCGCGGGCTGGGCAATATCGCCGCCAGGCGGCTCGCCTGGTGGGCGTTGAGCTGCGCCGCGGAGACGCCGAAGTAGTGCTGGGCGGCGGCCTCCAGGCCGAAAACGCCGCTGTCCCACTCGGCGATATTGAGATAGACCTCGAGAATGCGCTCCTTGGGCCACAGCGCCTCGATCAGCAGCGTGAACCACGCCTCGAGCCCCTTGCGCAGCCAGCTGCGCCCGGTCCACAGGAACAGGTTCTTGGCGGTCTGCTGGCTGATGGTGCTGGCACCGCGCAGCCGCCCGCCCTGGCGGCTGGCTTCCAGCGCGCGGCGCATCTCGTCGACGTCGAAGCCACGGTGATGGGGAAAGCGCTGGTCTTCGGCGGCGATCACCGCCAGCTTGGCGTGGTCGGAGAGATCGCCCCAGGCGCGCCACTGGTGCTCGATGCGGATCGGCTCACGAGCCACCCAGGACTCGACCTTGCGCTCCACCATCACCATCGAGCCGAACACCGGCACGACGCGAAACAGCAGCACCGCCAGTACCGACACGGCGACGAAGCCGATCACCGCATACAGCAGGCCACGCAGTACGCCGCGTAGCGAGACTCGGTGTCGCCAGGCCAGGGCCATAGCAGAACTCCTTGGATCGATGGCGCCATGCGCCCGGGATTGCCTACGGCCGCAGTATAACAAGCGTGCCCCGCTTAGCGGGGCACGCTCTCAACGCAGCGCCAGGCACTGCTTGAGGAGAGGACGCGTCTAGAGCGGCACGCTGGCATAGGTCGGCTCGCCGCGAGCCTGGGCCAGCGCCAGCACGGCGCTCGATACCAGCTCCGGGGAGGCATCGGCCTGAGCGACGGGATGGACCACGGCCACCCCTGCGTACTGCCCCGGCCGCGAGATACCCAGCCGCTCGTCCCGCGGCGGCATGCCGAAGTACTCGCGGTAGCACTTGGAGAAGTGCGGGGTAGAGACGAAACCACACGCCGAGGCGACTTCGATGATCGACATCGGCGTCTGCTTGAGCAGCTGCCGCGCCCGGGTCAGGCGCAGCTTGAGATAGTAGCGCGACGGCGAGCAGTGCAGGTACTTCTGGAACAGCCGCTCCAGCTGTCGCCGCGACACATCGACATAGTGGGCCAGCTCGTCGAGGCCGATCGGCTCCTCCAGATTGGCCTCCATCAGGGCGACGATCTCCAGCAGCTTGGGCTGGGTGGTGCCCAGCACGTGCTTCAGCGGCACGCGCTGCTGGTCCTGCTCGTTGCGCACTCGGTCATAGATGAACATCTCGGAAATGCCCGCCGAGAGCTCGCGGCCGTGATCACGACCGATCAGGTTGAGCATCATGTCGAGCGGCGCGGTGCCGCCGGAGGCGGTGGCGCGATCGCGGTCGATGGAGAACAGCCGGGTAGTCAGCGCCACCCGCGGGAAGGCTTCCTGCATGGCCGCCAGACACTCCCAGTGGATACTGGTCTCGTAGCCGTCGAGTAGCCCCGCGCGAGCCAGCGCCCAGCTGCCGGTACACACCGAGCCGAGGCGCCGCGACTGGCGGCCCTGGGACTGCAGCCAGTGAACGTGCTCGCGCTGCACGCTGCGGCTGGGCCCGACCCCGCCGCAGACGATCACCATGTCGAGCGCCAGCGGCGTAGCGGTGGCGGCATCCGGGGTCACCTGCAGACCGTCACTGGCACGCACCGGTCCACCGTCGAGGCTCAGCGTATACCAGCGGTAGAGCTCACGACCGGCCAACTGGTTAGCCATGCGCAGCGGCTCGATGGCCGAGGCCAGTGAGATCAGGGTGAAGTTGTCCAGCAGCAGAAAGCCCAGGGTCTGGGGTGCGGCAGTGGGTCGTGCGGCCTGGGGGGAAAATGTCATGGGTCACTCCAGCACGGTTGGCTTAGTGGACGCCGGTATCACCGGCGACCGCTGTTGTCGTTATTAGGTGTCGCTTGCCTGTCGCGAATAGGCACGTTTCCCGGCAATCTAATCGCATCGCGCCGTCAACACAGCTCAAATTTGCCTATCGCATCGACGGGATGCAGTAATCTGCGACAATCGTGTCGCGGAGAGATATGCAGAGGTCGCCCCGGCTGCCGTGCACCAACCAAGGACGCCGCTGCGGGGCAGCGGCGTCGCGAAGGGATAATCGCTGAGCGTTCAACGTTTCTTGAACAGGTGCTCGGCGTGGTAGCGCAAGTGATCCTCGATAAAGGTAGCGATGAAGAAGTAGCTGTGGTCGTAGCCGGGCTGGCGGCGCAGCGTGAGTGGGTGGTCGTGCTCGGCGCACACTGCTTCCAGCCGCTCGGGCCGCAACTGCTCCTCGAGAAAGTTGTCGGCCTCGCCCTGGTCGATGAACAGCGGCTGGCGCGAGGCGCCCTTGGCCACCAGCTCGCAGGCGTCATACTGGGTCCAGCTGCCCGGATCGTCGCCCAGGTAGTTACCGAAGGCCTTCTTGCCCCACGGGCAGGTGCTGGGATTGACGACCGGCGCGAAGGCCGATACCGAGGCATAGTGGCCCGGGCGGCGTAGCGACAGTACCAGCGCCCCGTGACCGCCCATGGAGTGGCCGCTGATCGACTCGCGGCCGTTGACCGGAAAATGCTGGCGCACCACCGAGGGCAGCTCCTCGGAGACGTAGTCGTACATGCGATAGTGCTTCGACCACGGCTCCTGGGTGGCGTTGACATAGAAACCCGCGCCACTGCCGAAGTCGTAGCTGTCATGTTCGCCCGGCAGGTCGGTGCCGCGCGGGCTGGTATCGGGGCAGACGATGGCGATGCCCAGCTCGGCGGCCAGACGCTGGGCACCGGCCTTGTGCATGAAGTTCTCGTCGTTACAGGTCAGTCCCGACAGCCACCAGAGCAGCGGTACCCGTTCGTTTTCGGCCTGGGGCGGCAGATAGATGGCAAAGATCATCTCGCAATCCAGCGCCCGGGAGTGGTGCTTGTAGCGCTTCAGCCAACCGCCGAAGGACTTGTTGGCCGACACCAGCTCCAACTGTTCACTCATGGTCATGGCTCGTTCTCCTCTAAGCCGATAAGCCCCGGCCACCATGGGTAGCCGGGGCGTGGTGCGATTCCCCGCACTCTGATTCAGCAACAGCCGTGGCGCATATCGCGCGCTTCGCGCGTCACGCGGCGGCGGGCACGATCAAAAGTGCAACACGGTGCGTATGCTCTTGCCGGCATGCAGCAGCTCGAAGGCCTCGTTGATCTGCTCGAACGGCATGTCGTGGGTGACGAACTCGTCGATCTTCAGCTCGCCGTTCATGTAGCGATCCACGTAGCCCGGCAGCTCCGTGCGACCCTTGACCCCGCCGAACGCCGAGCCCTTCCAGACCCGCCCGGTAACCAGCTGGAACGGCCGCGTGGCGATCTCCTCGCCGGCCCCCGCCACGCCGATGATGATCGATTCGCCCCAGCCCTTGTGGCAGCACTCCAGCGCCGAGCGCATCACGTTGACGTTGCCGATGCACTCGAAGGAGTAGTCGACGCCGCCGTCGGTCAGATCGACGATCACCTGCTGAATCGGGTCCGAGTAGTCCTTGGGATTGACGAACTCGGTGGCGCCGAACTGCTCGGCCAGCGTGAACTTGTCGGGATTGACGTCGATGGCGATGATGCGGCTGGCCTTGGCCATCTGCGCGCCCTGGATCACCGCCAGGCCGATGGCGCCCAGGCCGAACACCGCGACGGTGGCGCCCGGCTCGACCTTGGCGGTGTTGAGCACCGCGCCGATGCCGGTGGTCACGCCGCAGCCGAGCAGGCAGATCTTGTCCAGCGGCGCCTGCTTGGAGACCTTGGCCAGCGACACCTCGGGCAGCACGGTGTACTCCGAGAAGGTCGAGCAGCCCATGTAGTGGTGCAGCATCTTGCCGTCCAGCGAGAAGCGGCTGGTGCCGTCGGGCATCAGCCCCTTGCCCTGGGTGGCGCGCACGCTGCCGCACAGGTTGGTCTTGCCCGAGAGGCAGAACTTGCACTTGCCGCACTCGGCGGTATAGAGCGGAATGACGTGGTCGCCGACGGCCAGCGAGGTGACGCCTTCGCCGACCTCCTCGACGACGCCGGCACCCTCGTGGCCGAGCACCGCCGGGAAGTTGCCCTCGGGGTCGGCGCCGGACAGGGTGTAGGCGTCGGTGTGGCAGACGCTGGTGGCCTTGATGCGCACCAGCACTTCGCCGGCCTTGGGCCCTTCGACGTCGACCTCGGTGACCTCCAGCGGCTTGCCGGCTTCAAGTGCGACTGCGGCGCGTGACTTCATTGGTAGACTCCTGTAGACCCGTGCGTCGGGGCGGGCGTCGACGACTGCCGAGCGCCACACCAGTGTCTTGTCAGTCTAGGTCAGGCATCGCCACTGGATAAACTGGGCTAGGCTCATAAGATTATTGTCATCAAGCAATAATCCAACGAGGAAACCACCATCATGCAACGCTGGGATCGCATCGAGGCGTTTATCGAAGTCGTTCGGCTGGGCACCTTCTCGGCCGCCGCGCGCCACCTCAAGGTATCCAACTCCCACGTCAGCCGTCTGGTCGGGCAGTTGGAGAACCATCTCGGCACCCAGCTGCTCTACCGCACCACCCGACAGATCCGCCTCACCGATGCCGGCGCGCTCTACTACGAGCACTGCCACCATCTGTTCGACGGCTTCCGCGAGGCCGAGGCGGCCATCGACGACCTGCAGCGGCGCCCCAAGGGCATCCTCAAGCTGACCTCGGCGACCACCTTCGGCGAGCGCTTCGTGGCCCCGCTGGTCAACGACTTTCAGTGCCTGCACCCGCAGCTCGAGGTCTACATGCACTTCACCAATCGCCAGGTGGAGCTGATCGACGAAGGCTACGATATCGCCATCCGCATGGGCGTGCTCAAGGATTCGACGCTGATCGCACGACGCCTGTGCGAACGCCGCGAATACATCGTGGCGTCACGCGGCTATTTCGAGCAGCACGCCCGCCCCCACTCGCTGGCCGAGCTGGCCAGCCATCGCTGCCTGCTGGGATCGCGGGATTTCTGGCTGTTCGATGTGCGCGGCTCACGCCGCGAGGTGAGGGTCCAGGGGCGCTGGCAGGCCAACTCGGGGCCGGCGCTGCTCGATGCCGCGCTCAAGGGGCTGGGGCTGGCGCAGCTGCCCGACTACTACGTGGAGCCCTACCTGCAGTCCGGCGAGCTGGTCTCGGTGCTCGACGCCTTCCAGCATACCGATACCGCGGTGTGGGCGGTCTACCCGCGCCACCGCCATCTCTCGCCCAAGGTCAGGCTGCTGGTCGACCACCTGGTCGCCAATATCGGTGAGCGCATCCAGCACTGCCACGACCACCCGGGGGTGGGCTTCCAGCCCCCGGCGCGCAGCTAGCCTACCTCATCGAGCAGCGGTCGCAGGCTATCGGTCAAGTAGCACTCGTCGAATTCACCCTCGAGCGCCAGCGCCTGCATATCGGGAATCAGCAGCTGGTGGCGATCGCGGTGGACCAGGTCGTCCTCGCCCAACGCGGTAAAGGTGCGACTGACGTGGACCGGGCTCAGGCCGAGGATATCGGCCAACTGCTCCTGGGAGAGCGGCAGGCGGAAAGCCGCGCCACCGTCGGGTTCGGTCTGGCGCAGCCGCACGTACATCTCGAGCAGAAAGTGCGCCATCTTCTGGCGCGCGCTGCGCCGCGCCAGATTGACGAGACGCTCCGTCAATAGCGCCTGCTGGCGGCTGGAGATCGCGAATAGCACCGAGGTCAGGGTGGTGGACTGGCGGAACAGTTCGAGCATGCGGGCATGGGGGAAGTGGCACACCACCCCGTCTTCGATCATCTGCACGCCGGCCAGGCGCTGGCAAAATGCGAACTCGCGCAGGCCGATGATATCCCCGGGCAGATAGACCTCGAGGATCTGGCGGTTGCCATTCTCGAGATGCCGGTAGGAGTAGGCCCAGCCGGTGCGTAGAGTGCAGAACTCGGTGGCACGATCGCCCTCTTCCCAGAGCTGGGCGCCGGCCTTGACCTCGGTTGGGCTCTGCTCCAGATCGTTGAGCAAGCGCTTGTCGGCTTCCGATAGCGAACAGTAGTGATTGAAGTGCCGAATGATGCAACTGTCTGTGTAGTCCACGACCGCCTCTCCCCTGATGACGATATCGAGCACTGCTGTCGGCGCTGGCAGCAGCATTTTTGCCACTATACCCTAACGCTCACATGCAGCCGACCGCTATCCCACCCGCCGCCACAGGACAGCGCAAAATGGCCTTACGAATCAAAGACTAGGCGGACTTACAGAACATCAGCGTGGGCTATGGCAGGGGCAGGTCGAGAGGCATGACAGCGGGGATGGCCTGCCCGGGAGGCAGGCCATCCAGCGCCTTTGATCAGCACTCGATGGCGTTGACGGCCAGGCCACCGCGGGAGGTTTCCTTGTACTTCTCCTGCATGTCGGCGCCGGTGTCGCGCATGGTGCGGATCACCTTGTCCAGCGAGATGAAGTGCTCGCCGTCGCCGCGCATCGCCATCTGGGCGGCGTTGATCGCCTTGACCGAGGCGATGGCGTTGCGCTCGATGCACGGCACCTGCACCAGGCCACCCACCGGGTCGCAGGTCAGCCCCAGGTTGTGCTCCAGGCCGATCTCGGCGGCGTTCTCCACCTGGCCGACGCTGCCGCCCATCAGCTCGGCCAAGCCGGCGGCGGCCATGGCGCAGGCCGAGCCCACCTCGCCCTGGCAGCCCACCTCGGCCCCCGAGATCGAGGCGTTCTTCTTGCACAGGATCCCCACCGCCCCGGCGGCGAGCAGGAAGTCGACCACGTCACGCTCGCAGGCGTCGGGCTGGAACTTCATGTAGTAGTGCAGCACGGCAGGGATGATGCCCGCCGCGCCGTTGGTGGGCGCGGTAACCATGCGCCCGCCGGCGGCGTTCTCCTCGTTGACCGCCAGGGCAAAGACGTTGACCCAGTCCATTGCCGAGAAGGTCGTGGCAATCAGGCTGGGGCTCTCGCCCACCGCCAGCAGGCGGCGATGCAGGGCCGCTGCCCGGCGCTTGACGTTGAGCCCACCCGGCAGCACGCCCTCGGCGGCCAGGCCGGTATCCACGCAGGCGCGCATGGCCTGCCAGATCCGCCACAGGCCGTCGCGAATCTCCGCCTCGCTGCGCCAGGCCTTCTCGTTCTCGAGCATCAGCTCGCTGATGCGCAGGTCATGCAGGCGACACAGGGCCATCAGCTCGGCCGCGGAGTTGAAGTCATAGGGCAGCGCGGTGGTGTCGCTATCCAGTTCGCCGGCCTGGGCCTGACGCTCGTCAATCACGAAGCCGCCGCCCACCGAGTAGTAGGTGTTTTGATGCAGCGGCTCGCTATGGCCATGGGCGACCAGGCGCATGGCATTGGGGTGATGCGGCAGGCACTCGTCGTGCCACTGCAGGTCGCGGCTCCACAGGAAAGGCACGGCCAGGCGGTTGTCGAGCAGCAGGCTGTGGGACTCGAGCAGCTCCTCGATGCAGGGGCTGATGATGGCCGGGTCGATGCGATCCGGCTGCTCGCCCATCAGCCCCATGATCACCGCACGGTCGGTGCCGTGGCCCACGCCGGTGGCCGACAGCGAGCCGTAGAGATGCACCTCGATACGCGCCACTCGCTCGAGCAGCTCCCGTTCGCGGAGCTCGGCCAAGAAGTCGCAGGCGGCGCGCATCGGCCCCACGGTATGCGAACTCGACGGCCCGACGCCGATCTTGAACAGGTCAAACACGCTGATGGACATCGCTCGGCTCCCAGCTTGGCCTCATAGGCCATTGGATCAGTTTGACTAAACCTCGGTAGCAACGCATCTTGCCTATCAAGGATAGCCTACGCATGGAAGCCATGTTCAATCAGGATGCGATAGGCGACAATCGAGAATATTTTGTCCTGGATATACTTAAACTAAACCATGAGCCGTTCACTCAACGCCCAGACCCACGCCTGGCTGAAGGTCTTCGCGGTCAGCGCCCGCCACCTCTCCTTCACCCGCGCCGCCGAGGAGCTGCACGTCACCACCGGCGCGGTCAGCCAACAGATCAAGCAGCTCGAGGAGCGCCTCGGCTTCAAGCTGTTCCGACGCCGACCGCGGCGACTCGAGCTGACCGATGAGGGGCGTCGCCTGGCGACGGTGGTCGACGATGCCTATCAATCCGTGGGCCTCGAGGTCAGGCGCCTGCGCAGCGGTGTCATGAGCGGCATCCTGCGGCTGCGCAGCGTGCCGTCGTTCCTGGCCAAGTGGCTGATGCCGCGCCTGCCTCGGCTGCAGGCACGCTTCCCCGACATCGAGCTGCAGGTGGTCGCCGAGGACAGCAACATCTCACTGCGCGACGGCGACTACGACCTGGCCCTGGACCTCAACGATGGCCACTACCCGGGGCTCGCCATCACCCCGCTGATGGACGAGGTGATCTTCCCGGTCTGCGCCCCTGCCCTGCTGCGCGGCAAGCCCTCGCTGTCGGCGCCCGAGGACCTGGCCTGGTACCCGCTGCTGCACGACGTCACCGCCTGGCGCGGCAGCCACGACTACGCCGAGTGGGAACACTATCTGCACGCCATCGAAGCGCCCCACGTCAACGTACGCCGCGGCTACACCTTCAACCGTAACCAGCTGACCATGGAGGCCGCCATCGCCGGCATGGGCGTGGCGATCGCCCGCCAGACGCTGATCACCAGCGAACTCAAGAGCGGCGCCCTGATCGCCCCCTTCCCCCAGCGCGTGGCCACCGGCAAGCGCTACGGCATCGTCTACGCCCAGGGCGCACTGGACGACCGCCGCGTATTGGCCGTTCACGACTGGCTGGTGGAAGAAGCCCGGCGCGGCGCGCCAGCGCAGGCGTAATCGACCCGCGGCACAACGCAAGATGCCCGCCTCTTTGCGGAGGCGGGCGTCTTGAACGGGGCGACCCGGGAAACTACTCGTCGAGGAACGAACGCAGCGGCTCGGAACGCGACGGGTGGCGCAGCTTGCGCAGCGCCTTGGCCTCGATCTGACGGATCCGCTCACGGGTCACGTCGAACTGCTTGCCGACCTCCTCGAGGGTGTGGTCGGTGTTCATGTCGATGCCGAAACGCATGCGCAGCACCTTGGCCTCGCGGGCGGTAAGGCCGCCGAGCACGTTGCGGGTGGCTTCGATCAACCCCTCGCCGGTGGCCGAGTCGATCGGCAGCAGCATGGTGCCGTCCTCGATGAAGTCGCCCAGGTGCGAGTCGTCATCGTCGCCGATGGGCGTCTCCATGGAGATCGGCTCCTTGGCGATCTTGAGCACCTTGCGCACCTTGTCCTCGGGCATCTCGAGGCGCTCGCCGAGCTCTTCCGGGGTCGGCTCGCGGCCCATCTCCTGCAGCATCTGCCGCGACACGCGGTTGAGCTTGTTGATGGTCTCGATCATGTGCACCGGGATACGGATGGTGCGCGCCTGGTCGGCAATGGAGCGGGTAATCGCCTGACGAATCCACCAGGTGGCGTAGGTCGAGAACTTGTAGCCGCGGCGATATTCGAACTTGTCGACGGCCTTCATCAGGCCGATGTTGCCCTCCTGGATCAGGTCCAGGAACTGCAGGCCGCGGTTGGTGTACTTCTTGGCAATCGAGATCACCAGGCGCAGGTTGGCCTCGACCATCTCTTTCTTGGCCCGGCGCGCCTTGGCCTCGCCGATCGACAGCCGACGATTGACCTCCTTGAGCTCGGTCACCGGCAGCTGCACCATCTCCTCCTCGAAGGAGATCTTGCGCTGAGCGCGGGCGATATCGCTGCGGAACGGCGCCAGGCGATCGCTGTACTTGGCGTTGGCGGCCAGGAAGTCGTCCATCCAGTCGCTGCGCGACTCGTTGCCGGGGAACGACTTGATGAAGGTCTTGCGCGGCACCTTACCGCGCTTGACGAACACCTGCATGATGACCTTTTCCTGCTCGCGCACCTGCTCGACGCTGATGCGCACCTGGCCCACCAGGCGTTCGAAATGCTTGGGCACCAGCTTGATCGGCGAGAACAGCTCGGCCAGACGCGCCTGCTCTTCCAGCGCCTGCTTGGAGGTGCGGCCGTGCTTGGCGATGGCATCCTGGACCAGCGCATTTTGCTCGCGGATCTGCTCGAAGCGCGCACGCGCCTCTTCGGGGTCGGGACCGCCTTCGTTGCTGCTTTCGTCATCCTCCTCGTCGTCATCTTCGTCGAGCTCGGACTCGGGCTCCGGCTCCGGCACCTCGGCCTCGGCCACGCCGGGGATACCCTCGTCGGGATCGATGAAGCCGGAGAACAGGTCGGACAAGCGCCCCGGGGCCTCTTCGTCCTGGGTGCCGTCGTAGATCTCGAGAATCGACTCCACCGCACCGGGCAGGTAGGCCAGCGCCGACATCACCTCGCGGGTGCCTTCTTCGATGCGCTTGGCGATCTCGATCTCGCCCTCGCGGGTCAGCAGCTCGACGGTCCCCATCTCGCGCATGTACATGCGCACCGGGTCGGTGGTGCGGCCCACGTCACTCTCCACCGCGGCGAGTGCCGCCACCGCCTCTTCGGCGGCCTGCTCGTCGGTGGAGTGATCGGACATCATCAAGGTGTCTTCATCGGGCGCTTCTTCAACGACGCTGATACCCATGTCGTTGATCATGCCGATGATGTCTTCCACTTGATCCGGGTCGGCGATATCCTCGGGAAGGTGGTCGTTGACCTCGGCATAAGTCAGGAAGCCCTGCTCCTTGCCGCGCGCGATCAACTCCTTCAGACGTGACTGCTGCTGCGCATTTCCAGCCATAGAAACCCTATCTCGACGAAGAAGAATGAAGCACCCAAACGGGTAGGCGAAGAAAATCGTAAAGCCGACCAGTATAGCTGCTAGCCATAGGGGTCCGCCAGTGATGCGTTTGCGCCGACGTTCAGGTGTGTTAGTTTGTTCGGTTAGGCTCTCGACAGCGGTCGCCTTGCCCCCTTAGATGGTGCTGCCGGGTAACAATTCAACCCTGATGCCCAATAAAGGCCCTAGCCGCTCATTTCTCTGCCTCAGCCAACAAGGTCATGAGGCGTCGCCGCTCCTCGGCCGTCAACGTCTCTCCCTGACGCTTTCTACCCAGCAGGCTGTCGATTTCCTGCTGGCGAGTCGGCTGCTGCCGATTGCGCTGAAAGTAGGCCACCAAGCCATCCAGCTCGGCGCCGCGATTGGCGCGGGGTATCAGCAGCTCCCGGCGCGCCAGGGCCGCCAGCCGCTCGCCCTCCTGGCTGCCGTGGAAGTGCGCCAACAGCACCTGGGCGCTGCGATAGCCGCCGGCGCGAATCAGTGCGATCACCTCGCGACACAGCGCTCCATCCGGATCAGCCTCGGGGCACCAGTCATCCTGCGCCGGCAATCTCTCCACCAGCCCGGGCTCATGCACCAGCAGCTGCAGCGCCCGCGCCGCCAGGCTCAGGGCGCCCCGCGATGCGGCGGGGCGCTCGCTGCGCGGCACCTCGGCAGACGCCTCGGCCAGCGGCGCGGGCGCTGCCACGGGATCCGGCGCGCTCAACAGCGACTCGAAGCGCGCCTGATCGACGCCGGTACGCTTGGCCAGCTCGCTGAGCATCAGCGACTTGAGCACCCCTTCCGGCAGCCGCGCCAGTGCCTTGAGCACCTGGCTGGCGAAACGCTCGCGCTCCTCGACGCGCGCCAGATCACGACCCGCCGCCGCCTGATCGAACAGGAACTCCGACAGCGGGCTGGCACAGGTCACGCGATCATGAAAGGCCTCGCTGCCCTCATTGCGCACCAGGGTATCCGGATCCTCGCCCTCGGGCAGGAACAGGAAACGCGCCTGGCGGCCGTCGATCATCAGCGGCAGCACCGTTTCCAGCGCCCGGGTAGCGGCCTGACGACCAGCGCGATCGCCGTCGAAGCAGAACACCACCTCGTCGACCATGCGAAACAGCCGCGTCAGATGGTCCTCGCTGGTCGAGGTGCCCAGAGTCGCCACCGCGTTACGGATGCCGAACTGGGCCAGCGCCACCACGTCCATGTAGCCCTCGACGATCAGCACCCGCTCCAGTTGGCGATGGGCCTGTCGCGCCTCATACAGCCCGTAGAGCTCGCGCCCCTTGTGAAACACCGGGGTTTCCGGGGAGTTGAGGTACTTGGGCTTGGCATCCCCCAGCACCCGCCCACCGAAGGCGATGGTATTGCCCTTGACGTCGCGAATCGGAAACATCACCCGATCGCGGAAGCGATCATAGGTACGCCCGCTCTCCTCGCGATGCACCAGCAGGCCGTACTCGATCTGCACCGCCTCGCTGATCCCCTGCTCACCCAGATGGCGCTTGAGCGCCTCCCAGTCGTTGGGGGCAAAGCCGATGCCGTACTCCTCGACCACCTGGGGCGACAGGCCACGCTTGTCGAGATAACCGCGCGCCGCCTGCCCTTCGGCCATCTTCATGCGCTCGCGGAAGAAGCGTGCCGCCAGCTCCAGCAGGTTGACGCCCTGCTTGCGCTTCTTCTCGCGGGCCTGGGCACGCGGGTCGTCGGCGCCCTCCCGCGGCACTTCCATCCCCTGGCGCGCCGCTAGCTGCTCGACCGCGTCGGGGAAGCGCAGATTGTCATACTCCATCAGGAAACGCAGCGCGTTGCCGTGGGCGCCACAGCCGAAGCAGTGATAAAACTGCTTGTCCTGGCTCACGGTGAAGGACGGCGACTTTTCCTGATGAAACGGACACAGGCCCGAGTGGTTGCGGCCGCTCTTCTTGAGCTGTACGCGCTCACCCACCACCTCGACCACGTCGACGCGGGCCAGTAGATCATCGATGAAGCGTTGCGGAATTTGTCCGGCCATGAACCTCAGCGATCCTGAAACGCACTCGCCAGCGTGAGCAATAGCAGCGCGTGAAAAACAAGCGGCCACCGAATCGGCGGCCGCTTGGCGTCCCTCTTGGAACGGTCAGTCAACGCGACGGCGACCGCTCCCAGTACGGATCAATACAACCGTTCGAAACGCTTGCGCTCACGCTGCAGCTTCTTGGCGTGACGCTTGACGGCGGCTGCGGCCTTGCGCTTGCGCTCGGCAGTCGGCTTCTCATAGTGCTCGCGACGACGCACTTCGGAGAGAACACCGGCTTTTTCACAGGAACGCTTGAAGCGACGCAGAGCGACGTCGAACGGCTCGTTATCACGTACTTTGACAGAAGGCATTAAGCACTCACCTACCTTGGAATCATGAGTTCGGTTTGAACGCACGCCCTGGGGAACCCCGTCCCTCACGCGTTTCGTCACTGGCTGACTTCACCATGAGAACAGGCAAGGGCAGCAAAAGGGAGAAGCGAAAGAAAAAGTGCATCCCGGGCGCACGACCCAGTCTTACAGCGCACAGTAGTCTAGTCGTCGTCTCCCGGGTTTGCAAATTTCCCGGCGCGGCCCCTGCCCTCGACGCCGCAAAGGACGTAGAATGAGCGCCCCACAGCGACCACGGAAGCCCGCCACGATGCGCGTACTGGGGATCGAGACCTCCTGCGACGAGACCGGCGTCGCCCTGTTCGACAGCCAGCGCGGCCTGCTGGCCGATGCCCTCTACAGCCAGGTGGCAATGCATGCCGACTTCGGCGGTGTGGTGCCCGAGCTGGCTTCCCGCGACCATACCCGGCGCCTGCTGCCGCTGATCGACGAGGTGCTGGGCACGGCCAACCTGAGTCGCCACGACCTCGACGGCATCGCCTATACCGCCGGCCCCGGCCTGGTCGGCGCGCTGATGGTCGGCGCCGCCACCGCTCACGGCATGGCGCGCGCCCTGGATATCCCGGTGCTCGGCGTCCACCATATGGAAGGCCATCTGCTGGCGCCCATGCTCGAAGACGACGCGCCTGACTTCCCCTTCGTCGCGCTACTGGTCTCGGGGGGCCACACCCAGCTGGTCGAGGTGCTCGCCCTGGGCCGCTATCGCCTGCTCGGCGAGTCGGTGGACGACGCCGCCGGCGAAGCCTTCGACAAGGCGGCCAAGATGCTCGGCCTCGACTACCCCGGCGGGCCGCAGATCGCCCGCCTGGCAGAGAGCGGCGATCCCCAGCGTCTGCGCTTTCCGCGGCCGATGACCGACCGCCCGGGACTCGACTTCAGCTTCTCGGGGCTCAAGACCCATACCCTGACCGCGATCCGCCAGCTCGATGCCGCCGGCGAACTCGATGATCAGGCCCGCGCCGACGTGGCCCGCGCCTTCGAGGAGGCGGTGGTGGATACCCTGGTGATCAAGTGCCGCCGCGCGCTGGACGCCAGCGGCCAGACGCGCCTGGTGGTGGCCGGCGGCGTCAGCGCCAACCGCCGCCTACGCGAGCGCCTCGACCGCGAGTGCGCCAAGCGCGGCGCCCGGGCCTACTACCCGCGCGGACGCTTCTGCACCGACAACGGCGCCATGATTGCCTATGCGGGAACCCAGCGTCTATTGGCCGGCGAACGCGACAGCGCCACCATGCTCGCCGTGCCGCGCTGGCCACTGGCGGATCTAACCCCGCCTGCCAGTACGCCAAGCCCGCAATGATCGCGCTATTTATGTTCAGAACCCAGCGCCTATTGGCCGGGGAGCGCGACAGCGCCACCATGCTCGCCGTGCCGCGCTGGCCGCTGGCGGAGCTCACTCCTCCGGCGGCTTGACGCCGCGCCGCCGGAAGCGCAGCTCGCCCCCGCTGCCCAGTCGACGAATGTTCCACACGTGGCGAATGACCACCAGCAGCGCGAAGGCGCTGACCACCCATACATAGTCCGGCGCCAGCCACCAGCTGGCCAGCGGCGCCAGGCAGGCGGTGGCCAACGAGGCCACCGCCGCGGTGCGCACCCGCCATGCCAGCAGCGCCCACAGCAGCGCACACAGCAGGGCCACCCAGGGTGTCAGCACCAGCAGCACGCCGAAGGCGCTGGCCACCGCCTTGCCGCCGCGAAAGCGGTACCACAGCGGATAGCTGTGGCCGAGCAGCACCCCCAGGCCGACCACCCCTTGCGCCCAGGCCGGCAGCCCCGCCCCCTTGGCCAGCCACAGCGCCGGCATGCCCTTGGCGGCATCCAGCGCCAGCGTGGCCAGCGCCAGGCGCGCGCCGTACAGGCGTAGCACGTTGGAGAACCCCGGGTTACGCGAGCCGGCCAGTCGCGGGTCGCGCACTCTCGCCCAGCGACATACGCTGATCGCCCCCAACCAGCCGCCGCAGGCATAGGCCAGCGCCATCAGCATCAGGGTAACCAGCAGCAGTTCGACAGACGACATGGCCAGCGCGCCATAGCAAAGGATGCCTCGATTCTGCCAGCCTTGCCGAGCGAGCGGTAGCCGTGCCTTCCTATCGTTGGCGACATGGCTACAGTACAATCGCCGCTCGTTCGTCAGACAGCAGGATGGGAGACAGGGATGCGCAGCGATCGAGTGATCATCGAGGCACTGGCGGTGGAGACCGTGATCGGCGTCTACGACTGGGAGCGTGAGATCCGCCAGCGGCTGGTGCTCGACCTCGAGCTGGCCACCGACATCCGCGCCGCCGCCGCCAACGACGACATCGCCCTGACGCTGGACTATGCCGCCATCAGCCAGCGCATCGCGCGGTTCGCCGATGAGCAGGCGTTTGCCCTGGTCGAAACCTTCGCCGAGCGCCTCGCCAGCCTGCTGCATGACGAGTTCGCCATCGCCGGGCTGACGCTCACGGTGCGCAAGCCCGGCGCCGTGGCCGAGGCGGCCGCGGTAGGTGTGAGCATCGAGCGGGAGTGGTCGTCATGACACTGGTAACGGTCAGCATCGGCAGCAATATCCAGCGCGACCACCACGTACGGGTATGCCTCGACGCTCTCGCCGAGCGCTTTGACGCCCTGCAGATCTCACGGGTCTTCGAGAGCGAGCCGGTGGGCTTCGAGGACGGGCGCAACTTCTACAACCTGGTGGCGGCCTTCGAGACCCAGCTCGGCGTGGGCGAGCTACAGCGCTGGTGCAAGACCCTCGAATACGCTAACGGCCGGCGCCAGGACAGCCCCAAGTACAGCCCGCGCACCCTCGACATCGACCTGCTCACGGTGGGCGATGCCTGTGGCCTGGTGGACGGCGTGGCGCTGCCCCGCGACGAGGTCGACAAGCACGCCTTCGTGCTGCGACCGCTGGCCGAGCTGCTGCCCGACCACCGCCACCCGCTCAACGGCCAGCGCTACGCAACCCTCTGGGCGCACTTCGCCGAGAGCGAACAGGCCCGCCAGCAGCCGCTGTGGCCGGTGGATTTCGTGTGGCAGGGCAGGACCCTCTCCAGCGCCCGCTAGCCGACAGATAAGCTGTAAACATCTGCGCGGCGACCGTTCACACCAGGGCGTCGGCGATCACCTGCCAGCGCCGCCGCCGCACCTCCTCGCCCAGCGCCTTGCCGCGATAGCCCTCCTCGAGCAGCAGCCGCGGCACCACCTGCTGGGCCAGCCGCCAGGCCAGCGCCAGGTCTTCGGCCAGCGCCGGGCGCTCGAGGCTGACCAGCGAGATCAGCGGTACCACCCGCGCGCTGCGGCGCCAGGCGTCAATCGCATCCAACCAACCCAGGATCGCCGCTGCATCGGGATTTTCCTGGCGCCATAGCCCGCGGCTCAGCGCCACCTGCCGCGCCAGGTCGACGTAGGCATTGGGCAGCCGCAGGCGCTTGGCCAAGGCGTCACGCTGGTCGCCGGCGAGGTGCTCGACCAGCCGCGCCCAGCGCCAGCGCGGCAGCGCCCCGGCAAGATCGTCGAGGGGCTCTTCCGGGACCCGCACAAGACGCGCCAGGGCAGCGGCGAGCTCATCCGAGTCGCCGTCGAGCTCTGGCATCAGCTGTGCCAGGGCACCACAGGCATCGAGAATCGTGAAGTAGGCCGCAGGGTGAGGCTCGCCGAGGGCCTTTTCGGTCTCTGCCCAGACGCGCTCGGCGACCAGATGGCTCATCTCGCCGCTGGCCGCCAGCTCGCGCATCAGCGTCAGCGTCTCTTCGGCGATGATAAACCCCAGCCCCTGATAGCGAGCGAGAAAGCGCGCCGTGCGTAGCACCCGCAGCGGATCCTCGGCGAAGGCCGGCGACACATGGCGCAGCACCCGCGCCTCGAGGTCGTCGCTGCCGTGAAAGGGGTCGACCAGGCCACCGTCGGCATCCTCGGCCATGGCGTTAATGGTCAGGTCGCGGCGCGCCAGATCCTCGTCGAGGGTCACCTCGGGGCTGGCGTGCACCACGAAGCCGGTATAGCCGTGCCCGGCCTTGCGCTCGGTGCGCGCCAGGGCGTACTCCTCGTGGCTCCGGGGATGCAGGAACACCGGGAAGTCGCGGCCCACCGGCTTGAAGCCGCGCCGCTGCATCTCCTCCGGGGTGGCGCCCACCACCACCCAGTCGTTGTCATACACCGGCCAGCCGAGGCGCGCGTCGCGCACCGCACCGCCGACCCGATAGACCTCGAGCCCAGCGGTGTAGCGGTCGCCGGCGGCGCCCATTGTCAGTGCGCCACCCGGGTCGGGTGGCGCTGCGCCCAGTCGCTGAAGCCGCCGTCGAGGCTATACACCTGCCGATAGCCCTGCCCGGCCAGCCAGGCAGCGGCCTGCTGGCTGGAGTGGCCGTGGTAGCAGACCACCACCAGCGGCCGGTCGTGGGGCGTCTGATCGAGCAGCGCACCGGCGCTGGCGTTGTCGAGGTGGCGACTGCCCGGGATGTGCCCCTGGGCAAAGCTCATCGGGTCGCGAATGTCGACCAGCGTCAGCGAGGCCTCGGCGTCGAGCCAGTCGGCTAGCGTGATGGGGTCGAGGTGCTCGAAGGGGGTGTCGCTCATGGGTGTCTCCTGTGGCATGGCTGCTGCAGTCTCAGCGCTGCTGGCTGGGTACGCTGATACGTTCGCCGCTGTCGAGGTCGAGCGCCGTCAGGCTGCCGCCCCAGACGCAGCCGGTATCCAGGGCATCGGCGCGCACCCGAGCGCCCGGCGTATGCCCCTCGAGGGCCGCCCAGTGGCCGAAGATGATCTGCGGGTCGTCGGCGCGCGGGTAGCTGAACCAGGGAGCAAAGCCCGGCGGCGCCGAGTCGAGGCCCTCCTTGGCGGCAAAGTCGAGGCAGCCCTCGGCGTCGATGAAGCGCATGCGGGTAAAGGCGTTGACGATCACCCGCAGCCGCTCGATGCCGTCTAGGTCGTCACGCCAGCAGGCCGGCTGGTTGCCGTACATCTGCTCGAGGAAGGCCCCGCCGCGCTCACTGCCCAGCCGCTCACGAACCTCGTCGGCCAGCCCCAGCGCCTGGGGCAGCGACCACTGCGGCAGAATGCCGGCGTGCACCATCAGCCGCTCACCCTCGGCCACCGCCAGCGGCTGCTGCATCAGCCAGTCGAGCAGGGTGTCACGGTCGGTGGCGACGAGGATGGCGCCCAGGGTATCGCTGCGCTTGAGCGTCGCGCCGCCCCGCGCCACCGCCAGCAGATGCAGGTCATGGTTGCCGAGTATCACCCGCGCCGCCTCACCCAGCGCCTGCACTTCGCGCAGGCAGTCGAGGGAGCCCGGACCGCGGTTGACCAGGTCGCCGGCCAGCCACAGCTGATCGCGCTGCGGGTCGAACGCCAGTCGCTCGAGCAGTGCGACGAATTCACGGTGGCAGCCCTGCAGGTCGCCAACGGCGTAGCGCGCCATGGTGCTCTCCTTGCTCTGCTATGGGTGTCGGCGGCGGTGACAGCCGGGACTCAGTGTACCTGATTGGGCCCGGCCAGACGGAAGGGCGCAATGGTGACGTCGAAGGCCCGCTGGGCATGGGTGTCGACGCAGGTATAGGCGCCCTCCATGACTCCCACCGGGCCATCGAGAATCGCTCGGCTGGTATAGCGGAAGGTCTGGCCCGGGCCGATCAGCGGCTGCTTGCCGACCACGCCCTTGCCACGCACCTCCTGCACCTTGCCGCTGCCCTGGGTGATCTTCCAGTAGCGTGCCAGCAGCTGCACGCTGGTCGCCGAGTGGTTGTGCACGGTAATCGTGTAGCTGAACACGAAGCGCCGCTCGTCGGGAGAAGATTCATCCTCGCGAAAGTGCGGCTCGACGTCGACGTGAACGCCGTCGGGTAGCGGCTGACGGCTCATGAGACCACCTCCGCCAGATGGTTGGCGATACGCACGAACTCTTCGATGCGCAGGGTCTGCGGCCGCCGCGCCGGGTCGATCTCCAGACTCGTCAGGGTCTCGGCAGTGATGCGCCCCTTGAGGTTGTTGCGCAGCGTCTTGCGGCGCTGACCGAAGGCCTCGCGCACCACCTCGAACAGCACGCGCTCATCGACGGCCGGGTGCGGCAGTTCGGCATGCGGGGTCAGGCGCACGATGGCCGAATCGACCTTGGGCCGCGGCACGAAGGCCTCCGGCGGCACCACGAACAGCGAATCGACCCGGCAGCGATACTGGGCCATGACCGAGAGTCGTCCCCAGTCGGGACCGCCGGGCGTTGCCGCCAGCCGCTCGACCACCTCCTTCTGCAGCATGAAGTGCATGTCGGCAATCGCCTCGCGCTGCTCGAGCAGATGCACGATCAGCGGCGTGGAGATGTTATAGGGCAGGTTGCCCACCACCCGCAGCGGCTGGCCGTCACCCTTGAGCGCGGCGAAGTCGAATTTCAGCGCATCGCCCTCGTGGATCGTGAAATCCGGGTAGTTGAAGAACTGCACCCGCAGCCCGGGGATCAGGTCGCGGTCGAGCTCGATGACCTCGAGGCGCCCACCGGCGGCGTCAAGCAGTGGCTCGGTGAGCGCGCCCTGACCGGGGCCGATCTCGACCAGGCGCTCGCCGTCGCGGGGGGCGATGGCACGCACGATGCGCGAGATGATGCCGGGGTCGCGCAGAAAGTTCTGGCCGAAGCGCTTGCGGGCCCGGTGTACGGGAGGGCGAGATGACATGCGGGTTGGCGTCCTCTATGGGTCAGGCGAAAATCATGGACAGGCGCTAGCGGCCCGCGCGGCGGCCATCTCGGCAGCCAGATTGAGTGCCACCGCAAGGCTGCCGGCATCGGCGCCTCCGCTGGCAGCGAGATCGAGGGCGGTGCCGTGGTCCACCGAGGTGCGCACGATCGGCAGGCCCAGGGTGATATTGGCGCCGCGACCGAAGCCGGCGTATTTGAGCACCGCCAGGCCCTGGTCATGATACATCGCCAGCACCGCATCGACGCCGGCCAGATGGCGCGGAGTGAACAGGGTGTCGGCGGGTAGCGGACCGTCCAGGGTCAGCCCCTCGCCACGCAGCGCCTGCAGGGTCGGGGTGATCACCTCGAGCTCCTCGCGCCCCAGGTGGCCATCTTCACCGGCGTGGGGATTGAGCCCGCACACCGCAATGCGCGGTCGGGCGATGCCGAAATCGCAGCGCAGGTCGTGGTCGAGAATCCGCAGCACCCGGCCCAGTGACGCCGGGGTAATGGCATCGGCCACCTCGCGCAGCGGCAGGTGGGTGGTGGCCAGCGCCACGTGCAGCCCCGGGCTGCCCTGCCAGCCAGGCTGCCGGGCGTGCAGCGCGTCGTCGGTGGCCAGCATCATCACCACCTCGTCGACACCGCAGGCGTCACGCAGGTACTCGGTATGGCCCGTGAACTGCGTCCAGCCCGCCTCGATGATCACGCCCTTGTGCAGCGGCGCGGTGACCATCGCGGACGCGCGCCCTTCGCGGCAGGCAGCAATCGCCACATCGAGGCACTCGAGTACATAGCCGGCATTGCCCGTCGCCAACACCCCCGGCTGGCAGGCCGTCCTCAAGGCAACCGGCCACACCGAAAGCCGCCCGGACGCCATATGTGGCGTCTCGCCGTCGGCCAGGGCCACCACTTCGACCGCCAGGTCGAGCTGCGCGGCACGCTGGCGAAACAGCTCGGGATCGCCGATCGCCAGCCACGACCGCCCCACTCGGGCACCCTCGGCGGCCAGCCCAAGGATCAGGTCGGGGCCGATGCCGGCGGGCTCGCCGGCGGTGATCACCAGCGGAGGCATGGTTACAGCCGTACCTCGACGAAGGCGTCGGCGCGAATCTCCTGCAGCCAGATATCCAGCTCGTCATTTGCCTTGCGCTGGAACAGCGCCTGGCGAGCCTGGTCGCGCTGATCCTGGCCGCTGGCCGACTGGCCGCTCTGCTCACGATCGAGCAGCTTGACGATATGGAAGCCACTGGGGCTGCGCAGCGGCTGGCTGAACTCCCCCACCTCGAGCTGCGGCACCGCCTCGGCGAACACGCTGGGTACCTCACCGGCCTCGCGCCAGCCGATTTCGCCACCGTCGAGGGCCTGGCCGCCGTCGGACTCGGCGGCAGCCAACTGAGCGAAGTCGGCGCCGTCTTCCAGCTCACCGCGCAGCCGTTGGATGGTCTGCTGCGCCTCGTTGACCTGATCGCTGGTCGGCGACTGCGGCAGTGCCACCAGGATATGCGCCAGGCGATAGCGCACGCCCTGAGACGCCCCCTGCTGGTCGAGGTAGCGATCCACCTCGCGCTCGCTGACGTTGACCCGGCTACCCACCTGGCGCTGCTGCACTTCACGCATGATCAGCTCGCGCCGCACCTCCTCGCGTACCGACGCCAGCGTCAAGCCGTCCGCTTCCACGGCGTCGGCAAACTGATCGAGGGTCATGTTATTGCTCTCGGCGATCGAACGTACCGCGCGATTGAGCTCGGTGTCGTCGACGCTGAGGTTGGCGCTGCGCGCCAGCTGCATCTGGATTTCCTCATTGATCATCTGCTCCAGCACCTGGCGTCGCAGCGTCTGATCGGGAGGCGAATCGATGCCGCGCCCGGTGAGCTGGCTGCGCGCCTGCTCTACCCGCTGATCGAGCTCGCTGGCCATGATCGCGCCCTGGTTGACCACCGCCACGATACGATCGAGCGGTTGAATCGACTGCGCCCAGGCGGCCGGCGCCAGCAACAGCAGGGCGATGGCCAGCAACAGCCTGCTCGCCACCGCGAACCGTAGGGAGGGGTGTCGACTGCGCATAGCTACCTCATCTACTCTCATCATTGACTCTCTGATCGGCGTCTGGCCCTGCGGCCAGACACCCTAGGTGTAGCGCCGTTGCACTGGCAATGGCTGCATGATTAGAACTGAGTGGCACGATAGCCGGGGATCGCCTCTTCGAAATAGCTGTCCGCGTCGCGCCCAACACCACCCAGCCCCTTGAACACGAAGCGCAGGAAGATACCGCGATCGGTGAAATCATCATCGATATTCGCCGTATCGTTGTCGTCGATCCATTCGCGCCACACCAGCTGCAAGCCATAGCAGCAGTCGTTCCACTGCACCCCGGCCAGCTGTTCCAGGGCTCGGCTATTGGTGTGGTCGTAGGTGAAACGTCCGATCACATCGACACGTGGGCTGATGCGATAGGCCCCGGAGACATCGTACTCCTCGCGGTTGTAATCGAGCCTGTCCTCTTCATCCAGCGACGGATCGAACCCTTCGAGTTCCCAGCGGTAGCCAAGGTTCAACACATGGCCGCGCGGATCGCGATAGCGCAGGTCTACCGAGTTGCGCTCGGTGAGACGCCGCTGCTCATCGTAAAGCAGTTCATAGCCGGCACTCCAGCGGTCGGTCATTTGCCAGTCGAGCCGGGTGACCACCGGCGAACGGTCGCGAACCGCATTGTAGCGACGCTCGAAGTTGGACTCGGGAGGCAGGGTGTCGGGGTCACCGTTCATGTCGATGGTGCGATCATCGAAATAGGTGGCCTGGCCTACCCCCAGCGAGAAACGCTCGCGACCACTCTCATCGGCCAAGAAACGCGTACTCAGACCATAGGAGAGTCGATTGAGATCGCCGACCCGATCGGCCCCGGAGAAGCGATGCGGCGACCACAGCTGGTTCCAGGAGAACGCTCGCTCGTTGGTATCGAACTCGGGGAACTCACTCTGGTCCCGAGCCGGCACATAGGCGTAGTTGAGACGCGGCTCCAGGGTCTGGCGGTAGCCGTTACCGCGCACGTCGAGCTCACGCTCGAAGACCAGCCCGGCGTCCACCGAGGTCACCGGCACGGTTCGCGTCAGGCTGGTATCGCGGTCGGTCTGGCGATCGCCATAGTCGACCTCGTAGGCAGTGTGCAGCATCTCCACCCGCGGCTCGAGAAACCCCCAGCTCGGCTCGCCCCGCCAGCCGAGTGCCGGCGAGAGATGCACGCGCCCACCGGTCGCCGACTCGCGCAGCGGTACGCGGGTTTCGTCGACGTCGCGCCAGAAGTAGGTGGCATTGGAGCGCCACTGCTGATAGAGCCCGTTATCCTGGCGCCAGGTGGCATTGGCGGTCAGGCTAGGGAGCCGATAGAAGGGCTTGTCGCGGTCGCGTAGCGGGTCTTCCAGCTTCTGGAAGCCCTGGGCACGCGCCTCGAGCCGCCACAGGCTGCCGCGGTAGTCGAGCTGCGCCAGCCGCGGCATGTTCTCGGTCTCCTGCTCACCGAAGTCGCCGCCGAAATCTTCGAAGTAGCGGCCGTCACTGGCGCCGCCATAGCGTAGCTGGTAGCGCAGCTCGGGAGAGAAGCGCCCCTGATGCTGGTAATCGACATACCAGCGATCCTCCCCCTCGAAGCGCCGGCTGGGGCTGTTGGGATCGCGCGCCGAGCCCCCTTGGTCGTCGGCCAGGTAGGCGCCCTCGATCTGGCCCTCGTCGCTGTCGAACAGGTAGCGGAACTCCCCGCCCAGCAGCAGGCCGCGGTCGGTAATGACGCGCGGCGTTAGCGTCGCATCGTAGTTGGGCGCCAGATTGAAGTAGTAAGGCTGCGAGTAGTCCAAGCCGCTGCTGGAGATCCCCAGGGTCGGCCAGAGAAAGCCGCTCTGGCGACGGTCATCGATGGGGAAGCGCACCCAGGGCCAGTAGAACACCGGTACATCGGCCACCTCGAGCCGCGCATGCCGCGCCGTGCCGAAGCCGCTCTCCTCGTCGAGGACCACGTCGTTGCCGACCAGCTGCCAGAGGTTGTCGCCGGGGTCGCAGGTGGTGAAGCTGGCCTCGGTCATGCGGTAGCGGCCATCCTCGAGGCGCTCGAGGCGCTGCGCCCCACCGCGCAGGCGCTGGTCGTGCAGCACGTAGTGGGCGGTTTCGACCGCGGCCTGGTCGTCGACCAACGACAGCTCGGCGGCATCGCCACGCAGCAGCAGGCCCCGGTCGCGCAGCGTCACCGGCCCCGCGGCGAAGGCGCGATCGCGCTCGGCGTTGACCCGCACGCGGGGCGATTCGAGCTGGCTCTCGCCACGGCGCAGCACCACCTCACCGCCGAGGATCGTCTCGCCATCCTCGCCGTAGCTGGCGTCGTCGGACTCCGAACGCGCCTGCTCAGGGCTCGGCGCGGCCTCGATACGGTACCCCGGCATCACGTAGCGGCCCCGGCACAGCGCCTCGGCCGGCGCCTGCTCTCCCCATGGCTGCCAATCGAGCTGTTCCGCCGGAAGCGGCGGCGGCGCGGCGTGGGCCGTCATGACCCACAGGCCTGAGCCGCTGGCGAGCCCGGCCAGGGCAGTCCAGGAGAGTCGCTTGCCCATGTTTCTCGATGTCCTTGGCGAGTGAAATCGGTATTATACAGAGCGCGTTACGGCTGTCGCCCGCGACTGGCCCTGATCGCCGGTGGCGTCTGGCTCAGCATGCGGCGGCGCCCGCGGCCCGTCAACCGCTGGCACCGGTACGGCCCCTCGACCAGGAGTTTTCATGCCCCACACGCCTCGCCTCAACGCCCTGGCCCACTGGAGCGCCGAACGCCACGGCCTGGCAGCGGGCAGCGTCGATCTACAGCTGGCCGCCGGCGACGCCAGCTTTCGCCGCTACTACCGCCTGAGACTGCCCGACGGCACCACGCGGATGCTGATGGATGCCCCACCCGCACAGGAAGACAGCGCGCCCTTCGTGCGCATCGCCGAGCAGTGGCGCGACGCCGGCCTGCCGGTGCCCGGCGTTTACGCTACCGACCTCGAGCGGGGCTTTGTGGAGCTCGAGGACCTCGGCGACACCCCGCTCAGCGCACGCCTCAGCGATACGGCCTATGATCGCGCCGAGGCGCTGCTCGATCGCCTCCAGGCCGCCGCGCCACAGGCGGGCCTGCCGGCCTACGATGGCGCCCTGCTCGGCCGCGAGCTCGACCTGTTTCCCGACTGGTGCCTGGCGCAGCTGGTCGACCTCGCGCCGCCGCCCCAGTGGCCGGCCTGGCGTCAGCGGCTGATCGAGATGGCGCTGGCCCAGCCGCGGGTCGCGGTGCATCGCGACTTCGACGCCATGAACCTGATGCTTCACGGCGACGACCTCTATCTGATCGATTTTCAAGACGCCGTGGTCGGGCCGCTCAGCTACGACCTGATCTCGCTGCTGCGCGGCCGCTACCGGCGTTTCGATCTGGACGACTTCGGGCAGCGCTGCGAGGCGTTTCGCCAGCGCGCCCTGGCCGATGGGCGCCTGCCAGCGGACACCGGGGGCGAGGCGTTTCGCCGCCAGGTCGATGCCATGGCCGCCCAGCGCAGCCTCAAGGTGCTGGGCATCTTCTGCCGCCTGAGCCTGCGCGACGGCAAGGCCGGCTACCTGGCACGCCTGCCCCACTTTCTCGCCCATCTCGAGGATAGCCTGGCGCCCCACGCCGAGTTCGACGCCCTCAGCGAGTGGCTGCATGGAGCCTTCACCCCGGCGCTGTCGCGCGTGCTCGAGGCCCGCGACGTCGAGGTCGGCGAGTCATGAGGGCGATGATCCTGGCCGCCGGGTTCGGCACCCGCATGCGCCCCCTCACCGACCACTGCCCCAAACCGCTGCTGCCGGTGGCCGGCAAGCCGCTGCTCGTTCACCATCTGGAGCGACTGGCGGCCGCCGGCATCGATGATATCGTGATCAACGTCAGCTACCGCGCTGAGCAGATCATCCAGGCGCTGGGCGACGGTAGCGACTACGGCGTGCGCATCGCCTGGAGCCGCGAGGAGACGCCGCTGGAGACGGGCGGCGGCATTCGCCAGGCGCTGCCGCTGCTCGGCGAGGCGCCGTTCCTGCTGGTCAACGGTGATATCTGGTGCGATGCCGCGCTCGACGCCAAGCCGGCCTTGGAGGGCGCCCTGGCGCATCTGTGGCTGGTCGACAATCCCGATCACCACCCGGCCGGCGACTTCCATCTCGATACCACCGGCACCGTTCACGTCGAGGGCACACCGCGGCTGACCTTTGCCGGCCTCAGCCTGCTCGACCCGGCGCTGGTCGCCGGCCAGCCGCCGGGCGCCTTTGCCCTGGCACCGCTGCTCAAGCGCGCCATGGATGCCCACCAGGTACGCGGGCATCACCACCGCGGCGCCTGGATCGATGTCGGGACACCAGAGCGCCTGTATGCCCTCGACGCCCAGTTGCGTGGCACGCCCTCCGCTCACTGAAACAGAAGGACCGCGATATGAAAGCCAGTGTCAAATGGACCGATGGTCGCCAGTTCGTTGCCGAGTCAGGCAGCGGCCACAGCGTGGTAATCGACGGCCCGCCGGACCACGGCGGCCGCAATACCGGCCCGCGACCGATGGAGATGCTGCTGATGGGCCTCGGCGCCTGCACCTCCTTCGACGTGCTGGAGATCCTCGAGAAGTCCCGCGCCCCGGTCAGCGACTGCGTGGCCAGCATCGAGGCAGAGCGCGCCGACAGCGTGCCCAGCGTCTTCACCAGAATCCACGTGCACTTCACCGTTACCGGCCGCGGCCTCAAGGAAAAACAGGTCGAGCGCGCGGTGTCGCTGTCGGCGGAGAAGTACTGCAGCGCTTCGATCATGCTCGCCCAGGGTGGCGTCGAGATCAGCCACGCCTACACCATCGTCGAGGAGTAGCGCCGCGCGCTACAGGCGGTAAACGCTCTGGGTCATGGCCTTGGAGACCAGCCGCATGCCGAGCTTGACCGGCAGCGGAAAGCGTGCGCCGCCGGCCTCCAGCGCCCAGCGCTCGTGGTGCGCCTCGTCTTCGCGCATCTGCTCGAGGACCGCCCGCGAACGGTGATCCACCGCGGGCAGCTCATGCAGATGCGCGTCGAGGTGCTTGCCGACCTGCTCCTCGGTGGCGGCCACGAAGCCCAGGCTGACCCGGTCACCCACTGCGCCGGCCACGGCTCCCAGGCCGAACGAAGCGGCGTAGAACAGCGGATTGAGCAGGCTGGTGCGACCCTCGAGCTCCTGCAGGCGCGCATCGCACCAGGCCAGATGGTCGATCTCCTCCTGGGCGGCGCGCTCCATCTGCTCGCGGGTGTCGGGCAGCTTGGCGGTCAGGCCCTGGCCCTGATAGAGCGCCTGGGCGCAGACCTCACCGGTATGATTGATACGCATCAGTCCCACCACATGCTCGCGCTCGGCCTCGCTGAGCGACGCCTCGGGCAGATCAGCCGCAGGCGACGGCCGCGCGGCCTGGGCGGCATGCGGCACCAGCGTACGCAGCACGCTGTCGAACTGGCCGATCCACTGGTCGCGGGAAGAGAGTTGGCGTGACATGGTGGATGCCTCCTGGCAGGAATGATGGCCTTGGCCACGCGACAGACGGCCGCCCAAGGGCGGCCGTCTGTTGCTGCAGATGGTACAAAAGGGTATGCACCGATGCGTCGCGGCGCTTGATGGTGGCGCGGAGTCCGCGGAGCGCCGGCTAGCCAGCCGGCCAAGTGAAGCGGCGACCGCCCATCAGGTGCATGTGTATATGGTAGACCGTCTGGCCGCCATTTTCATTGCAGTTCATCACTACCCGATAGCCCTCGTCGGCAAACCCCAGCTGCTTGGCCAGCTTGGCCGCGACCAGCGGCAGGCGCCCTACCAGGGCCTGATCCTCCTCGGTGAGATCATTGAGGGTAGCGATCGGCTTCTTGGGGATGATCAGGATATGGGTCGGGGCCTGGGGATTGATGTCGTGAAAGGCCAGCACCTGGTCGTCTTCGTAGACGATATCGGCGGGAACCTCACGATCGATGATCTTGCTGAACAGGGTAGACATGGCGACTCCTCACGGGTGATGCGGTCAACGAAAGCGCCGCTGGGCGAGCAGGTGGCGTACCAGGGGAGCCAGGATCAACTCCATGGCCAGCGGCATCCGCGAACCGGGGACGACCAGGGTGTGCGGCCGGCTCATGAAGGCGTCCTGGATCATTGCCAGCAGGTAGGGGAAATCCACCGCCGAGGGGTCGCGGAAGCGGATCACCACGAACGACTCGGCGTCGGTGGGAATATCCTGCACCTCGAAAGGGTTGGAGGTGTCCACGGTGGGAACGCGCTGGAAATTGATATGGGTACGCGAGAACTGCGGCTGAATGTAGCGCACATAGTCGTGCATGCGCCCCAGGATGGTGTCGATCACCGCTTCCTGGGAGTAGCCGCGCAGCTTGGTGTCACGATCGATCTTCTGGATCCACTCCAGGTTCATGGTCGGCGCCACCCCCACCAGCAGGTCGACGTGGCGGGCGATATCCAGGTCGGCGGTCACCAGGCCGCCGTGCAGCCCTTCGTAGAACAGCAGGTCGGTACCGCAGGGCAGCGGCTGCCAGTCGGTGAAGGTGCCGACCTGGTGCCCGCCTTCGATCATGCGCTTGTCCTCGGCGTGAATATAGTGCCGATAGGTGCCGGTGCCCTGCTCGCCGTACTCCTGCAGCAGCGTCTCGAGGCGGTCGAGGAGATTGGCCTCCACGGCGAAGTGCGACAGCTCATCGGTGCGCTCCGGCTCCTCGCGGAACATGCGCGCCAGTTCGTCGCGGGTATAGCGATGGAAGGCGTCACCGTCGACGAAGGCGGCATGCACGTCCTCGCGGGCGAACATGCGCTCGAAGGTGCGCCGCACCGTGGTGGTGCCGGCGCCTGACGAGCCGGTCACCGCGATGACCGGATACTCGCGGGACATCAGTCGCGCTCCGCTATGACTTGAGGGCAGCGGCGCCGGGTGATGGTGAAGCGCATGGAACTCTCCCGTTGTTGTAGGTGGCGCAACGGCTACCAGGGGCAGAATGGCGCGCCTTAGGCCTCGCGGGCAATGGCACGATAGGCGATATCGCGACGCAGCAGCACCCCGGGCCAGTCGATGGCCGCCGCGCCGCGGTAGGCCAGGTCGCGCGCCTGGGAGACGCTGTCGCCCAGCGCGGTGACGCACAGCACACGGCCACCGCTGGTTACCACGCGCCCCTCGGCATCGCTGGCGGTGCCGGCGTGAAAGACCTTGCAGCCGCTATCCGCGGCGGCCTCGAGGCCGTCGATCACGTCACCCTTGCGATACTCGCCCGGGTAGCCGCCGGCGGCCAGCACCACGCCCACCGCCGCGCGCGGGTCCCACTCGCAGCGCGCCGTGTCCAGCTCGCCGCGGGTGGCGGCCAGGCACAGCGCCGCCAGGTCGGACTGCAGGCGCAGCACGATCGGCTGGGTCTCGGGGTCGCCGAAGCGACAGTTGTACTCGATCACCTTGGGATTGCCCTCGGCGTCGATCATCAGGCCGGCATACAGGAAACCCACGTAGGGGTGGCCTTCGGCGGCCATACCCTCGACGGTGGGGATGATGACCTGCGCCATGATGCGCTCGTAGACCGCCGGCGTGACCACCGGGGCCGGCGAGTAGGCGCCCATGCCACCGGTGTTGGGGCCCGTGTCGCCATCGTGGGCGCGCTTGTGGTCCTGGCTAGTGGCCATCGGCAGCACGTGCTTGCCGTCGACCATGACGATGAAGCTGGCCTCTTCGCCATCGAGGAACTCCTCGATCACCACCCGTGCCCCGGCATCGCCGAAGGCGTTGGCCTCGAGCATGTCGCGGATCGCCGCTTCGGCCTCGGCCTCGCTCATGGCCACGATCACGCCCTTGCCTGCCGCCAGGCCGTCGGCCTTGATCACGATCGGCGCGCCCTTCTCGGCCAGGTAGGCCAAGGCGGGAGTGATCTCGGTGAAGGTCGCGTAGTCGGCGGTGGGGATCGCATGACGGGCCAGGAAATCCTTGGTGAAGGACTTCGAGCCCTCGAGCTGGGCGGCGGCCTGGCTGGGGCCGAAGATGGTCAGACCGGCAGCCTGGAAGCGGTCGACCACGCCCTCGACCAGCGGCGCCTCGGGGCCAACGATGGTCAGCGCGATATCCTGCTGGCGGGCAAAGGCCTCGAGCCCGGCCAGGTCGTCGGCCGCCACGGGCACGTTCTCGAGCTTGGGCTCGCCGGCGGTACCGGCATTGCCCGGCGCTACGAAGACCCGCTCCACCGCGGGAGACTGGGCGACCTTCCAGGCCAGGGCGTGTTCGCGGCCACCGCCGCCGATGATCAGAACCTTCATCTACAGACCTTGCTCGACAGATTGATACGCAGGATGGACCCGTTTCGGGCCGACAGTATGCCAGAAGCCCGGCAGGCTGTCGGCTACCCCCTCACTCCTCGTCGTCCTTGCGCTGCTGGCCCTGGTTGATGGTCTGCTGCCAGAAGCGCATGTTCTCCTCGGCCAGCTCGCGCATCAGTTCCATCGGTGAGTGACGCATGGCCTGCTGCCACTGATCCTGCATGCGCTGCTGCTGCTCCATCATCAGCCGGGTGCCCTGTTCCAGGTAGCGCGCCAGGGGGAGCGGCTGGGACATGGCGTAGACCCGAATCAACTGCTCCAGCAGATCGTTGGAGAACACCTCCGACTCGCCGTCGGCCTGCTCCTGCTCGATGATGATCGAGAGCAGGATGGTCCGCGTCAGATCCTCGCCGCTCTTGGCATCCTCGACGCGGAACGGTACCTCGTCGAGAATCAGCCCGCGCAGGTCCTCGAGGGTCACATAGCGGCTCTGCTCGGTATCGTAGAGACGACGGTTGGCATACTTGCGAATCACGCGCACGGCGCTGCTCCTTTAATCCATGGTTGCCCGTATTGTGCACCGGCTGGCCGACCATGCAAACGAAACTCGCTCGTGCTGAGGTAGACTATCGGCTGCCAGCCCGCCGTAACGATGAGACGCGATGAACCTGATACTGCTCGCAGAAGACGAATGGCAGGCCGATGGCCGGGCGCACATCGCCGACCCGCGGCGCCTGCGCCACCTGCGCGAGGTGCACCGCGCCGCCCCCGGCGACGAGCTGACCCTGGGCCGGCTGGGCGGCGGCATTGGCCGCGGCCGCTTGACCCGGCTCGACGCCGAGGGCGCCTGGTTCGAGTGCAATGCCCTCGACCAGCCGCCGCCCCCGGCGCTGGACATCGAATTGATCCTGGCCCTGCCGCGCCCACGCATGCTGGCGCGCAGCCTGGAGCACGTCACCGCGCTGGGCGTCAAGCGCATCACCCTGCTGCATACCCGGCGCGTCGAGAAGAGCTACTGGCAGTCGCCGGAGCTGGCCGCCGACAAGATCCATCAGCACCTGCTGCTGGGCCTTGAGCAGGCCCGCGATACGGTGCTGCCCGAGGTGCGCCTGGCGACCCGCTTCAAGCCCTTCGTCGAGGATAACCTGGCCGATGAGATCGCCGGGCGCCGGGCGCTGCTGGCGCATCCCGGCATGCCAGCGGCCTGCCCGCGAGGCATTGACGCGCCGGCCACCCTGCTGGTCGGCCCCGAGGGCGGTTTCATCCCCTACGAGGTCGAGCAGCTGCTGGCCGCCGGCTGCGAGGGCATTCATCTCGGCCCGCGTATCCTGCGCGTCGAGACCGCGGTGGTGGCACTGCTGGCGCGGCTCGGCTGAGCGCCGATGCGCAGGACGTCGATGCGGCCTAGCGCCGCTGCAGGCGCTCCAGCAGGCTGACGGTGGCAAAGCCGTCGGGCACCAGCCCTTCGGCGCGCTGGTAGCTGCGCAGCCCGCTGCGAGTATTGGGGCCGAACACGCCATCCGGGGTGCCGGTGTCGAAGCCGGCAGCATTGAGACGCTCCTGCAGCTCGCGCACCTGGCTGCGGGTCAGCGGCTGTTCGCTGCGCGGCCAGCCCTGCACCACGCCGCTGCGCCCGGCGATCTGATCGGCCAGGGTGCCCACCGCCAGCGCATAGCTGGTAGCGTTGTTGTAGCGCAGGATCGCCCGATAGTTAGGGCCGACCAGGAACGCCGGGCCGCTGGCCCCCGCCGGCACCACCACCGCCGCCTCGCGGAAGTCGGGCAGGCTGCCGCCGTTCACCGGGCGCACCCCGCGCTCGGCCCACTCACGGCTGCTCAAGCGGGTATCGTCGGCCTGGGAGTAGTCGAAGTCGCTGCCCAGCTCGACCTCGACGCCCCACGGCTGGCCGCGCTGCCAGCCGGCCCGCGCCAGGTAGTTGGCGGTGGAGGCCATGACGTCGGGAATACTGCCCCAGATATCGCGGCGCCCGTCGCCGTCGCCGTCCTCGGCGTAGGCTTCGAAGCTCGAGGGGATGAACTGAGTGTGGCCCATGGCGCCGGCCCAAGAGCCGACCATCTGCTCGGCGGCGATATCACCCTGCTCGATGATGCGCAGCGCCGCCATCAGCTCGCCGCGGGCGAAGCTCTGGCGGCGGCCGTCGTAGCCCAGGGTGGCCAGCGCATCGATGGTCGAGAAGCTGCCGAAATTACCGCCGTAGTTGCTCTCGATGCCCCAGATCGCCACCACGATCTCGGCCGGCACGCCGTAGCGCTGCTCCATCTCGCGGGCGGTGTCGCGGTGCTCGGCGAGCTTGTCGCGACCCTGGTTGATGCGCGTCGAGGAGACCGCGGTGTCGAGGTATTCCCAGATCGGCCTCACGAACTCCGGCTGCGACCTGTCGAGCTCGATGATGCGCGGCTGGTAGCGCACCTCGGCGAAGGCCTCGTCGAGGGTCGCCTGGGAGATCCCTTCGCTGCGCGCATGGCGGCGAAATGCGTCGACCCAGGCCGTGAAACTGGCCGGACGCTCGGCGCCGTTGTCAGCGCCGTTGGATGCGCTGCTGGCCGATGCCGCGCCGCTGTCGGAGGCGGTCTCGCTGGCCTGAGGCTCGGCGTCGTCGGCGGCGGCCGGCGGCGCCATCTGGGCGCCGGACTGGCAGCCGGCAAGCATGGTGAACACCAGTGAAGTGAAGAAAAGCTTACGCATGGCCATCCCTGTCAGCAGTTCCGAAATGAGTCAGTCTGTGACCGGGATCATCGCCCAGAAGTGCCCGCGGAACCAGTCCCGTTTGCCCGCCTTCAGCCGATCACCAGACGCAGCGTCATCAGCACATGTCCGCCGGCGACGCACAACGTCAGGGAGCGCCTCAGCGACTGGTACCAACCAGGCAGCCGCGCCCGGCTGGCGGGCTGGCCTTCATAGACATGCACCAGCAGGAAGCCCGCCAGCAGGGTCAGGGTAGCGGCCAGGTCCGGCAGCAGCAGCGCCGGCCAGGCGATCAGGCTGGGCAGCATGCTGCGCAGCATCCGCGAGGCAAACGCCGCATCCTCGGGCGCGTCCAGGCTCATCGCCACGCCCCACTGGACGCCGCCGAGAAACGACAGGATCACCGCGCTGTAGAAGAGAAATGCGCTGACCGCCCACGCTTGCCAGCCCGTCGGCGCCGTCCAGGCCATCAGCAGCGTCAGGGCAAAGGGCAAAAGGCCTGCACTACCCAGCCGCGTGGTCAATCGGGCCTGCAGCAGCCCAGCATGCTCCTTACTCATCCGGCTGCACCGGCTCGGCACCACCCAACGCCGGGATGCGCCACTCGCGCCAGGCCGCCGGCTCGACCCGCGGCGCCGCAAAGCGCTCGGGAGCTGCCTGCCAGGGCTGATGGCGGGCCGGCCCCGGCGGCAGCGCGGCCAGTGCCGGCAACCAGTGCGCCACATAGTGCCCCTGAGGATCGTATTGGCGCGCCTGCTTGAGCACGTTGAAATAGCGATCCTGGCGCGGATCACGGCCGATCCCGGCTACGTGGCGCCAGTTGCCCCAGTTGCTGCTGGCGTCGTAGTCGATCAGGCAGTGCTCGAACCAGGCCGCCCCCAGCCGCCAGTCGCCGCCGACATCCTTGACCAGGAAGCTGGCCACGTTCTGGCGAGCGCGGTTGGAGATCCAGCCGCTGCTGGCCAGCTCGCGCATGGCGGCATCGATGAAGGGTACCTCGGTGCGGCCCTCACACCAGGCCAGCACGCTGGCATCGGGCGACGGCAGCTGTGCCGTACCGAACAGCGTTGCGCCATCCTGCCAGGCGGCCCAGTGGAAGTAGTCGCGCCACAGCAGTTCGAAAATCACCCAGTAGCTCGACTCGTTGGCGCCATGCTCGGCCTCCCAGGCGCGCACCTCGGCATGTACTTGGCGTGCCGACAGGCAACCGTGGGCCAGCCACGGCGAAAAGCGCGTCGAGAAATCCGCCCCCAGCAGCCCGTTGCGAGTCGCCTTGTAGGTGGCTACCGCATTGCTGTCCCAGAGGTAGTGATCGAGCCTGGCGTGGGCGGCGGCCTCGCCCCCCTCCACTACCAGGCCGGCGGCATCACTCGGGCGCCACGCCGAGGCCCGCTCGCAGACCTGGTCGAGGGGCGGCAGTCCGCGCGGCGCGCCATCCGGCCACAGCGGCAGCGTCACCGGTGCCGGCAGGGGGGCCGCCACCTGCCAGTCACGCTCCATCTGCCGGCGAAAGGCCGAGAAAGAGGCCGGCAGGGCATCGTCAGCGAAGGGCAGCTGCGCGCGCGTGAACAGCATACCCGACTCGCAACGCTCGAGCCGACAGGTGCCGTCGAGCAGCTCCGTTAGCCGATCGAGTTGGGCACGCTCTTCACTGCCGGGCTCATCGCGCACCAGCAGCCGCTTGGCGTCCAGCCGCAGGGCCAGCTCGGCAAGCACCTCGGGCGGGTCGCCGATGCGTACCAGCAGATCGCTGCCGCGCTTGAGCAGCTCACCGCGCAGGGCCATCAGGCTCTGCCACAGGAAGCGCAGCCGCGCCGGGCCGCAGCGACTGGCGGCCTGGCCCGGCGCCCAATCACGCAGCTCTCGGGCATCCAGCACATACACGCAGGCCAACGACGTGGCACCCTCCAGGGCGCTGAAGAGCGGATTGTCCGCCACCCGCAGGTCGTGGCGCAGCCACACGATGGCGGTGCTCATGCCCGCCTCCTGGCGAGGCGCGCCTCTCGGCGACAGCGTTCACTGCAGTAGCGCACCTCGTCCCAGCAGCGCGACCACTTGCGTCGCCAGCGGTAGGGACGCTGACACTGCTCGCACTGCTTGCTGGGCAGATCGGCGGTTCGACGCATGCTCACACTCGCTTGCACCCAGGGGTGCCCATGAAGTGGCCGCCCGGATAAGGCGGACCCTAATACCTATACAATAGTGATATCAATCTACACTCATTGTACATCAAAAGACAGCCTCGTCATGACGCGGCCACCAACGCAACAGGGCCACCCCGCTGGGGTGGCCCTGTCATCGATGCATGCCCGCCTTGCGGTCAGGGCTTGTCGGTATGCTTGGGCTGGCGCGCGGCGTTGGCCTCGGTTTCCAGTCCGCTCTTGAGCTCATGGGTCAGTGGGTCGTAGTTGGGCTTGAGCTCATCCTTGACCGTGCCGCTCCACAGCTTGGAGCCGACGAAGTAGCCCGCACGGCCAATCACGTGGGCGGCCACCGGCGCGGTCATCAGGATGAAGGTGATGATGGCGAAAGCCCGCGCCACCACGCCCACCTCGGCGAAATGCATGGCGACCGCCAGCATCACCAGGATCACGCCCAGTGCCGCCGCCTTGGTGGTGGCGTGCATGCGCGTCAGCAGATCCGGCAAGCGCAGGATGCCCAGCGATGCCAGCAGCATGAACAGCGCACCGACGATGATCAGCGTGCCCTTGATCACTTCAATCATCGCGGGGTCCTCCACGTTCCAGGAAACGAGCAAAGCCGATGGCAGACAGGAACGCCATCAAGGCGATCACGATCGCCGCATCGAGAAAACTCGACAGGTCGGAGCTGATCGCATGCACGCCGACCAGGCCGACGATGATGCTGGCAAACAGCTCCAGTGCCACCACCCGGTCGGGGAGGCTGGGGCCGCGCACCAGGCGCACGAAGGCGAGAATCATCGCCAGGCCCATCAACACCTGGCTTATCAGGATCACGGTATCCAAGGTCACTCCTCACAGGGCATCGAGCGGTCAGCGGAACAGTGCCAGCGCACGACTCTCCATCTCTTGCAGGCTTTTGCGCAGCTCCTCTTCGTTGTCGAGGAACATGGCGTGAATATAGAGCACCCGCTTGTCGTCTGAGACATCCAGGCTCAGGGTGCCCGGGGTCAGCGAAATCAGGTTGGCCACCATGGTGATCTCGAGCTCGGTCTCGGCCTTGAGCGGCATCGCGATAACCCCTGGCTGCATATGCCAGGGCGGGGTCAGGATATCGAACGCCACGCGCATATTGGCCATGATCAGCTCCTTGATGAAGAAGCCGATGAACATGATGATCATGGGCACGCGCCCGGGATAGCCCTTGAGCGCCGGCACTTGGGGCTCGATCAGCACCAGGGTGGCATAGCCGAAGATCAACCCCACCACCAGATTGATGCCGGTGAACTCGCCGCCCAGGATCACCCAGGCCAGCGCCAGCAGCAGATTCCAGATCGCACCGGTCATGGGCTCACCTCCAGGGCGTCACGCAGCAGCACGGTGCGATCCTCGCCCAGCACCGCATCCATGTAGCCTTGAGGGTTCATCAGCTGTTCACCGGCCATCAGCATCATCTCCATCAGCGGCTGGGCGAAGACGCCGATGAGCACCGCGAACAGCGCCAGGATCGCCACCGGCAGGTACATCAACCCCAGCGAACTCTTGACCAGACGCCCCTCATCACCACTGGGCGTGGTGTTCTCCGGCACCAGATTATCCTCTGGCAGCTTTTTCCAGAACACTTCGTTCCAGATCTTGACCATCGAGTAGAGGGTCATCAAGCCCACCGCCAGCGCCACCGCGGTGACCACATAGGCTTCGGCTTCAATGCCGGCGCGCACGATCACGAACTTGGCGAAGAAGCCCGACAGCGGCGGCACCCCGGCCAGCGAGAAGGCCGACAGGAAGAACGCCACCGACAGCCACGGACGCTCCTTGAACAGCCCACCCATCTTCTTGAGCTGGTAGGTGCCCTGCAGTCGGTGGGTGATGCCGCTGATCAGGAACAGATTGGTCTTGACGATGATGTTGTGCATCACCGCGAAGATCCCACCGGCCAGGGCCAGCGGCGTAAACAGCGCCAGCCCCAGGATCATGTAGCCGATCTGGCTGACGATATGGAACGACAGGATGCGGCGGAACTCGTACTGGGCCGCCGCGCCGAGCACCCCGGTGACCATGGTCAAGGCCGCGCCCCACAGCAGGATGTCCTGAACATAGTCCATGGTCTGGTCGAACATCAGCGTGAACACGCGGAACAGCGAGTAGACCCCGACCTTGGTCAGCAGCCCGGCGAACAGCGCCGACACCGCCACCGGCGGCGTGTGATACGAAGCCGGCAGCCAGAAGAACAGCGGGAAGGCCGCGGCCTTGATGCCGAAGGCGATCATGAACATGATCGCCAGCACCTCGACCATGCCCTGATTCTCGGCTTCGGCCAGGCGCTGGCCGATATCGGCCATGTTGAGGGTGCCGACCATGCCGTAGGTAAGGCCGATGGCGGTGAGGAAGATCACCGAGGCCAGCAGGTTGAGGGTCACGTACTTGATCGCCCCCTCCATCTGCGCCTTCTCGCCGCCGAGAATCAGTAGCGCAAAGGAGGCCACCAGCATCACCTCGAACCACACGTAGAGGTTGAAGATGTCGCCGGTCAGGAAGGCCCCGGCCACCCCCGCCAGCAGCAGGTGCATCAGCGGATAGAAGCCGAACTTCTCATGGTTGGGGCCGGTCGAGGCCAGCGAATAGATCGCCAGCCCCAGGCCGATGATGCCGGTCAGCAGGATCATGATCGCGCTGAGCATATCGGCCACCAGGCTGATCCCGTAGGGCGCCTGCCAGCTGCCCATGTGGATCACCACATAGCCCTCGCGGGACACGCTGGTGATCAACCACAGGCCCACCACCAGCAGCGCCAGGGTGCCCGCCACGGCGATAAAGCGTTGCATGGGCCGCGAGCGCCAGAACAGCAGCGAGATCGCGCCGGACAGCAGCGGAATGATAACGGGGAGTGCGACTTCGGGCCTCACGTGTCGGTATCCTTCATCTTGTCCAGATCATCGGCCTTGACGATTTCATAGGCGCGGCGAATCAGTACCACGGCAAAGGCCAGCACGCCGAAGGCGATCACGATCGCCGTCAGCACCAGCGCCTGGGGCAAGGGATCGGCCACCTGGCCGGCCGGCGCCAGGGCGCCCTCGGGGATCAGCGGCGGCGCGCCGCGGGTCATCCCCGCCGAGGTGAAGATCAGCAGGTTGGCGGCGTTGGAGAGCAGCATCAGGCCGATCACCAACTTGACGATGGAACGCCGCAGCATCATGTAGATCGCGGTGGCGTAGAGCAGGCCTATGGCGAGCGCCATCAGCGGTTCCATGGCACCTCCTGAATCATGGGCGTGAGAAACACGGCATACGTTGTGGATACGCGGTCAGGGCTCATCCTTGTCCACCTCCATCAGCGTCATGATCGCCGCCAGCAGGGTGCCCAGTACCGCCAGGTAGACGCCGATATCGAAGATCAACGGCGTCGAGGCCTTGAAGTCGATGCCGGGAATCTCCCACCACTGGGCGGTGAAGAACGGCTCGCCGACGAACCAGGCCGGCAGGATCGACAGCGTGCCCAGCAGCAGCCCCATGCCGATCAGGTCGCGGGGATCGACCATGCGCAGCACTTCCTTGGTCGCCGAGACCCCGAAGGCGAACAGATAGAGGATGAAGGCCCCTGCCGCGACCAGGCCGGCGATGAACCCGCCGCCCGGCTCATCGTGACCGCGCAGCAGCAGGAACACCGAGAACAGCAGCTGCAGCGGCATCAACAGCCGTGCGGCGGTATTCAGAATGATGGTACCCGACTTAACCATCGGCAGACTCCTTGGCTCCCTGGCCCTTGCCGGCGCTCTTGGCCTCCGGCTTGGGGGCACGTAGCTTGAGCATCGCGATCACGCCGATCGCCGCCAGCGCCAGCACGAAGATCTCGCCCAGCGTATCCAGCGCGCGATAGTCGACCAGGATCACGTTGACGATGTTGCGACCGTGGGCCAGCGGTACGCTGTTCTCGATCATGTAGCCGGACACCGGCAAGAACTGATTGCTGGCCACTACGGTGAGGATCAGCAGCATGATCAGCACCCCCATCGAGCCCGCCACCACCAGGTCGCGAACCCGCTCCAGCGGCGTCGACAGGCTGGCGAAGCGCGGCAAGCGGAACAGCACCAGGATCAGCAGGATCACCGTCAGCGTCTCGACCAGCAGCTGGGTGATACCCAGATCAGGAGCGCTGAACAGAATGAAGATCAGCGCGATACAGAACCCCATGATGCCCACCGAGGCCACCGCCGCGAGCCGCGAGCGCGAGATACAGGCGAACAGCGCCCCGGCCACCATCAACCCGGCCACCACCGCTTCGTGGAACTGCACGTTGAAGCTGATGGCAAACTCGGGGGCATGGCGCAGCAGCAGCGAGTTGCCCACCAGGGCGATCAGCACTACCACCATCACCATGATGTAGTTGCGCATGTAGCCGTTCTGCAGCACCCGGGTCTGCCACTCGGAGACCCGCACGATGCCGTCCATCAGGTTCTCGTAGCCGGCCTCGGGGCCGTGGGCGAACAGCGGGTCGAGCCGCGACAGGTTGCCACGCACCCGGTCCCAGTGGCGGAACAGCAGGTAGCCGAGCCCCAGGCTGACCAGCGACATGATCAGCGGCAGGTTGATGCCGTGCCACAGCGACAGCGACACCGCGACCGGCTCCCCGGCCACCGCCGAGGCGGCCGCGGTGAGCAGGCCGGTACCGGCGAGCACCGGCAGCAGGCCAAACGCCAGCGTCAGGATGGCCAGCCCCACCGGCCCGGCGAGCATCGAGCTGGGCGCTTCGTGGGCCGCCTTGGGCGTTTCGCGCCGCTCGCCGAAGAACGGTCGCAGCACCACGATGGCGGCGACGGCAATGGTGAAGATGGCCGCCGCGAAGCTGAGCAGGAAGATAACGGCGCGGAAGCTGCCGGCCTCGAGTACCGACTCGAACATCAGCTCCTTGCCGATGAAGCCGAACAGCGGCGGCACCCCGGCCAGCGACAGCGCGGCAATGCATGCCACCAGCGCGGTGACCGGCATCAGGCGGCGCAGCCCGCCCATGGCGGTGACATCCTTGGTGCCGGTCTCGTGGTCGAGAATACCGGCCACCATGAACAGCGCCCCCTTGTACAGCGAGTGGGCCAGCAGGAAGGTGACGAAGGCGATCAGCGCGCCCTCGGTACCGATGCCGAGCAGCATGGTCAAGGTGCCCAGCGCCATGATCGTCGAGTAGGCCAGGAGCTTCTTGATATTGGTGTGACGCAGCGCCAAGAAGGCGCCGGTGAACATGGTCAGGGCACCGACCACCGAGAGAATGCCGATCCACACCTCGGTGCCGCCAAGCCCCGGGTGCAGACGGGCCAGCAGATAGATACCGGCCTTGACCATGGTCGCCGAGTGCAGGTAGGCCGACACCGGGGTCGGCGCGGCCATGGCATTGGGCAGCCAGAAGTGGAACGGAAACTGCGCCGACTTGGTGAAGGCACCGCCCAGCAGGCACAGCAGCATCGGCAGGTAGAGCGCGTGTTCGCGCAGCACGTCGCCGTCGGTCAGCAGCTCCTGCAGCGACCAGCTGTCGCCGGCAATCGCCAGCATCACCAGCCCCGCCATCAGGGCCAGCCCGCCGCCGACGGTCACGAACAGCCCCTGTCGCGCCGACTTGCGGGCTTCGAGATCGGTATGATTGAAGCCGATCAGCAGGTAGGAGGTGATACTGGTCAGCTCCCAGAACACGAACAGCGTCATCAGACCGTCGGCCAGTACCAGCCCCAGCATCGACACCATGAAGGCGACGATCACCACGTGGAAGCGCACCAGATCGGGATGGCCCTTGAGGTAGCCGCCGGCATAGATCAGCACGAAGGTGCCGATCACCGTGATCAGCAGCGCAAACAGCATCGACAGGCCGTCGAGCACGAAGGTCAGACTCATGCCCAGCGCCGGTACCCACTCCAGGCTGAAGACCAGGGTGTCACCGCCCATGACGGCCGGCAGCTGGGTCAGCAGCCACAGCGCCAGCGCGGCGGGGTAGAGCGCCAGTACCAGGCTGGTTCGCGCGCCGCACCAGCGCTGCAGTAGCGGGGCGAAGGCGGCCAGCACGAAGCCTGAAAGCACGGCAAGTTGCATAACGCGGGTCTCTCCTTGTCGTCGTCGTCACCCGCGCACACAGGGCGGTGGATGGCGCAATTTTATAAATTTACTACGCCTAATGATTAACCGCGGGGCGACATGCAAGCCTACAATGATGGGGGTAAAGCCTATAGAATCAATGTGATAGTTGGCAAGAAATAGCGGCCCGTCGCGTCAGAAGTTTTCTCTCCCTTCCGCGCTTACTGCCTGTTTTTGCTAGATATTATCGCCTGACGCACTGCCCTCCAGTGTCGCCATGCCACGACAATAACCCCAACGGCAACGCCTCAGGCGTGCCCCGCTGCGACGGGATCGATCTTCGATGTCACTGCTGTGGATTCTCCTCGCCCCCCTGGCCGGAAGCCTGCTGCCGCTGGCCGCGGCCCGCCACGGCCGACGCTCGCTGACCCTTTCGGCCCTGCTGCCTCCCCTGCTGGCGCTGCTGCTGGTCGGCTTGCTGATACCCCCCCTCGTGGCCGGCGACCTGCCGCGCGTGCAGCTCAGTTGGATGCCGGCCCTGGGTCTCGACCTGGCGCTGCGCCTGGACGGCCTGGGCCTGCTGTTCGCGCTGCTGATTCTCGGCCTGGGCAGCCTGATCATCATCTATGCCGGCCACTACCTGCACCGCGACGAAGCCGATGCGCGCTTTTTCGCCTACCTGCTGCTGTTCATGGGCGCCATGCTCGGCATCGTGCTCTCCGACAATCTGCTGCTGCTGTGGCTATTCTGGGAGCTCACCGGGCTCGCCTCCTTCCTGCTGATCGGCTTCTGGTCGAAGCTCAGCGATGCCCGCCGCGGTGCCCGCATGTCGCTGGTGGTGACCAGCGCCGGCGGCCTGGCGCTGCTCGCCGGCATCCTGTTGATCGGTCAGGAGGTCGGCAGCCTGGCGCTGGGCGAGGTGCTGGCTGCCGGTGATACGCTGCGCGCCTCGCCCCGCTATCCGCTGATCGTGGCGCTGGTGCTGCTCGGTGCCTTCGCCAAGTCGGCACAGTTCCCCCTGCATTTCTGGCTGCCCCACGCCATGGCCGCGCCAACGCCGGTCTCGGCCTTCCTGCACTCGGCGACCATGGTCAAGGCCGGGGTATTTCTGGTGGCGCGACTGACCCCGGCGCTCGGCGACACCTCACTGTGGGCGCTGTCGCTGTCATTGATCGGTCTCGCCACCCTGCTCTACGGCGCCTGGTTCGCACTGTTCGAGCGCGACCTCAAGGGCATCCTGGCCTTCTCGACCATCAGCCACCTGGGGCTGATCACCCTGCTGCTGGGGCTGGGTAGCCCGCTGGCGATCGCCGCCGCGCTGCTGCATATCCTCAACCATGCGCTATTCAAGGCGGCGCTGTTCATGAGCGCCGGCATCGTCGATCACCAGACCGGCACCCGCGACCTGCAGCGCCTCGGCGGGCTGGCCCGAGCCATGCCGCTGACCGCCACGCTGACGCTGATGGCCGCCGCCGCCATGGCCGGTCTGCCACCGTTCAACGGCTTCCTGTCCAAGGAGCTGCTACTCGCCGCGACCCTCGACAGCCGGCTGTTCGGCGGCCTGGGCGCGGCGGTCACGCTGCTGGTGGGGCTGGCCGCACTGCTCTCGGTGGGCTACTCGCTGCGGCTGGCATATGGCGTATTCGGCGGCGGCCGCCGCAGCGATGCCCCGCCGCCCCGCGACCCGCCGCGCGGCATGCTCGCCCCGGGGCTGCTGCTGGCCGGCCTGTGCCTGCTGATCGGCCTGCTGCCGATGACCCTTGCCGCGCCGCTGATCGTCCTGGCCAGTCAGGCCGTACAGGGCAGCGCCACGCCGACGCTCGATCTGGCCCTGTGGCACGGCCCCAGCCTGCCGCTGGCGATCAGCGTGTTTGCGGTGCTCGGCGGGCTGCTGGTCGCGCTGCGCCAGCCCCGGCTGGCACGCCTGGTGGCGCTGTTCCCGCGCCGCGATGCGCGCTGGCTGTTCGAGGCCGGTGTCATCCGCCTGACCAAGGTCAGCCTGTGGCTGACCCTCAAGCTCGAGAACGGCTCGCTGCAGCGCTACCTGGCGCTACTGCTGCTGACCGCCGTGGCCATGACCGGCCTTGGCCTCGCCCAGGTCGAGCGGCTCACCGGCGAGCGCGGCGTGCAGCCGCTTGACGGCATGCTGGTGTTGGGCGCGGCACTGATGGTATTCGGCGCCGTCGGCAGCGCCCTGAGTCACCGCTGGCGGCTGGTATCGCTGCTGATGCTGTCGGTGGTGGGGCTCTCGGTGGCACTGACCTTCGTGCGCTTCTCGGCCCCCGACCTGGCCATGACCCAGCTGTCGGTGGAGGTGGTGTCGATGATCCTGCTGATGCTGGCGCTGTTCTTCCTGCCCCAGCGCCCGCCCCCCTGGGTCTCGACCCGGCGCATCCTGCGCGACCTGCTGGTGGCCGGGCTGTGCGGCCTGGTGGTGGCCAGCCTCAACTATGCGCTGCTGACCCGCGAGAGCCAGAGCATCGCCGACTTCTTCCTGCGCGAGAGCGTGCCGGGCGGCGGCGGCAGCAACGTGGTCAACGTGATTCTGGTCGACTTCCGCGGCTTCGACACCTTCGGCGAAATCACCGTGCTGACCCTCGCAGGGCTTGCCACCTACAAACTGCTCAACCGCATGAAGCTGTTCATGCCGGCGGGCAACGTCGAGGGCATTCACTGGTCACGACATCGCCACCCGATGATCCTGGCGGTGATCGCCCAGATCCTGCTGCCCCTGGCGCTACTGGTCTCGGCATATATCTTCCTGCGCGGTCACAACCAGCCCGGTGGCGGCTTCATCGCCGGCCTGATCACCGCCGTGGCGCTGCTGCTGCAGTACCTGGCGCGTGGCTACGACTGGACCCGCCAGCGGCTACCGCTCTCCTACCCGCTGCTGGCCGTCTCGGGGCTGGCCATCGCCACCGCCACCGGGCTCGCCAGCTGGCTGTTCGGCTACCCCTTCCTGACCTCGGCGTTCGGCCACGTCAACCTGCCGCTGATCGGCGAGATCGAGCTGGCCTCGGCGCTGCTGTTCGATCTCGGCGTCTACCTGGCGGTGGTCGGCGCCACCCTGATGATCCTGGTCAACCTGGGCCGCGTGACCACCGTGCATCGCCCCAGTATCGAGGAGGACGCCTGATGGAAGCGCTATTCGCCGGGGTGGTCGGCACCCTGACCGCCTGCGGACTGTTCCTGATGCTGCGTGGCCGCACCTTCCCGGTGATCGTCGGCCTGACGCTGCTCTCCTATGCCGTCAACCTGTTCCTGTTCTCGATGGGCGGCTTGAACACCCACGCCGCCCCGGTGATCGGCGAGTCGCTGTCGCCCACCGACCCGCTGCCCCAGGCCCTGGTGCTCACCGCTATCGTGATCGGCTTCGCCATGACCGCCTTCGTGGTGATCCTGGCGATTCGCGCGCGCAGCGAGCTGGGCAACGACCACGTCGACGGCAAGCAGGGCGACGAGGAGCCACCGCGATGATCAGCCAGCACCTGCCAATCGTGCCGATCCTGCTGCCGATGCTGGCGGCCCTGGCGCTGCTCGGGCTGGGACTCGACGAACGCCGCCAGCGCCAGATCAGCGTCGCCGCCACCGCCCTGCTCGCCGGGCTCGCCGCGCTGCTGCTGCACCAGGCCGGCAGCGACGAGGTCTATCACTATGCGCTGGGCAACTGGCAGGCGCCGTTCGGCATCGTGCTGACCCTCGATCGCCTGGCCGCGCTGATGCTGCTGCTTACCGCGGTACTGGCACTGGGCTGCGTGACATTCGCCTGCGCCGGCGAGGACGCCCAGGGCAGCCACTTCCACGGCCTCTTTCAGCTGCAGCTGATGGGACTCAACGGCGCCTTCCTCACCGGCGACCTGTTCAACCTGTTCGTGTTCTTCGAGATCCTGCTGCTGGCCTCCTACGCGCTGCTGATGCACGGCGGCGGCAAGGCTCGCGTCGCCGCCGGGCTGCACTACGTGGTACTCAACCTGATCGGCTCGGCGCTGTTCCTGATTGCGCTCGGCGTGCTCTACGGCGCCACCGGCACCCTCAATATGCGCGACATGGGCGAGCGCATGGCGGCGCTGGACGGCGATCAGGCGGCGCTGGCCACCACCGGCGCGCTGCTGCTGGTCGTGGTGTTCAGCCTCAAGGCCGCGGCGCTGCCGCTATACTTCTGGCTGCCGCGCACCTACGCTGCGGCTCCCGCGCCGGTGGCCGCGCTGTTCACCATCATGACCAAGGTCGGCGTCTATGCCCTGCTGCGCGTCGAGTCGCTGGTATTCGCCGACACCAGTGCCAGCGCGCCGATTCAGGCCTGGCTGTGGAGCGCCGGCCTGGCGACCCTGACCCTGGCCATGATCGGCGCGCTCGGCGCCCGCGACCTGCGTATGCTGGTGGCCTATCTGGTACTGATCTCGGTCGGTGCGCTGCTGGTCGCGCTGGGCATGGGCCATCGCGCCGGCGACGCCGCACTGCTCTACTACCTGCTGCACTCGACGCTGGTGACCGCGGCGCTGTTCCTGATCGCCGAGCTGATCGACCGCCAGCGCGGCCAGGCCGGCACCCGTCTGGTATGTGGGCGACGCCTGAATCAGCAGCGCCTGCTCGCCGGGCTGTTCATGGTCGCCGCTATCGGCGTGGTGGGACTGCCCCCGCTGTCCGGGGCGCTCGCCAAGCTGTGGCTGCTGCAGGCCGCCGACGCCAGCCATCAACCCTGGCTATGGCCACTGCTGCTGCTGGCCACGCTGGCGGCATTGATCGCCCTGTCGCGGGCCGGGTCGGTACTGTTCTGGGCCAGCCACCAGGGCAAGCCAGGCACCCAGCGGGTGCGCCCCGCGCAGCTCGCCGGGGTGCTGTGGCTGCTCGCCGCACTGCCGCTGCTGACGCTGTTCGCCGGGCCGGTAAGCGACTACGCCGACGCCACCGCCGCTCAGCTGGCGCGCAGCGAGACCCGGTTTGAGGCGCCTGACACCCTGCCGCTGGCCACCGCACCGGGAGCACGACCATGAGATCGCTAGGCATGCTGCTGCCCACCCCTACTCTGTCGCTGGTACTGCTGGTGGTGTGGCTGCTGCTGGTAGGTAGCCTGGCACCCGGCCAACTGCTGCTGGGCCTGCTGCTGGCGATGGGCATCCCGCTGCTGACTCGACGCCTGTGGGATCCGCTGCCGCGGGTACGCCGACCCTGGACGCTGTGCCGCTTCGTTGGCCGGGTGCTGTGGGACATCCTCAAGGCCAACCTCGAGGTCAGCTACCTGATACTCAAGCCCGGCCGCGCGCCGCGACCGGGCTTCGTCGAATACCCGCTGCTGGTGAGCGAACCGCTGGCCGTTACCCTGCTGGCCAACACCATCACCCTGACCCCGGGCACGGTATCGACCAATATCCGCCTCGACCGCTCGTCGCTGCTGATCCACGTCCTCGACCTGGAGGACGAGCAAGCCCTCATCGAGGCGATTCGCACCCGCTACGAGCAGCCGCTCAAGGAGATCTTCGAATGCTAGACAAGGCACTGTGGATCAGCCTGGCGCTGATCGTCGCCGCCCTGGCCATGAACGTGGTGCGCCTGGCCCGCGGGCCCGACATTCCCGACCGGCTGCTGGCCCTCGACACCATGTACGTCAACTCCATCGCCTTGATCGTGCTGCTGGGGCTGTGGCTCAACACCAAGGTCTACTTCGAGGCGGCGATCCTGATCGCCATGCTCGGTTTCGTCAGCACCATGGCGATCTGCCGCTACCTGCTGCGCGGCGATATCATCGAATAGGAGACCCTGACATGGCGTGGTATGTCTTTCTCGAATGGCTGATCAGCCTGCTGCTGGTCGCCGGCGGAGTGTTCGCCTTCGTCGGCTCGCTGGGCATGCTGCAGTTCAAGGACTTCTTCATGCGTCTGCACGGGCCGACCAAGGGCACCACCCTGGGCATCGGCTGCATCCTGGTCGCCTCGATGATCTACTTCAGCGTGGTTCAGCCGGGCATCCACGTGCAGGAGCTGCTGATCACCCTGTTTCTGTTCATCACCGCCCCGGTGACCGGGCACATGCTGGCCAAGACCGGCCTGCACATGCACCTGCGCTACACCCGCGACACCCGTGGCTCGCGCCCCGAGCTACGCGACGAGGACGTCGGCCAGGGCCGAGTGGCGCGCCCGCCCAGGCCGCGGCGCCCGGCCAGTGAGGGGCAGAAGCGCCGCTGGCGACTGCGCCGTTAGAGGAAACTTAGATCCAACCGCCGAGCTCGTTAAGCGCCACCTGCGCCAGCGCCTCGATATGGTCGTCGCGGTCGTTGAGGCAGGGCACGTAGGTGAATTGTTCGCCACCGGCCTCGAGGAAGCTGTCGCGAATCTCCTCGTTGATCTCCTCGAGGGTCTCAACGCAGTCGGAGGCGAAGGCCGGCGAGACCACCGCGATGTGCTTTTTCCCCTGGCGCGCCAGCTCGGCGACGTGGTCGACGGTGGGCGGGCCAACCCACTCTTCGGGCCCGAACTGCGACTGGAAGGCGGTGACGATCTGGCTGTCGTCCCAACCCAGCCGCTCCTTGAGCAGGCGCGTGGTCTTCTGGCACTGGCAGTGGTAGGGGTCACCCTCCATTAGATAGCGCTTGGGCACGCCGTGATAGGACGCGACCAGGATGTCCGGCTGCGACTCGGCGGCGGCATAGGTTTCGTTGACCGAGGCCGCCAGGGCATCGAGATAGGCCGGGTGCTCGAAGTAGGCCGGCACGGTGCGGATCGCCGGCTGCCACTTGAGTTTCATCAGGGTGCGGAAGGCCTGGTCGTTGGCAGTGGCGGTGGTCGGCGAGGCGTACTGGGGGTAGAGCGGGAAAAACAGGATCTTCTCGCAGCCCTGGGCCTGCAGCCGGCGCAGCACGCTATCGGTGGAGGGGTTGCCGTAGCGCATGCAGAAGTCCACCACCACCTTGTCACCCAGCTCGGCGTTGAGCCGCGCAGCCAGCTTGGCGGTCTGGTCGCGGGTGATGGTCAGCAGCGGGCTCTCGTTTCTTTCCTCGTTCCAGATGCTGCGGTAAGCCTTGCCGGAACTGAACGGCCGCTTGGTCAGGATGATGCCCTGCAGCAGCGGCTGCCACTTCCAGGAGGCGTAGTCGACGACCCGCTTGTCGGAGAGAAATTCATTGAGGTAGCGGCGCATCGACCAGTAGTCGGTGGCGTCGGGGGTGCCCAGGTTGGCGATCACCACGCCGATCTTGGCGCGGGCCACCGGCGGGTGGTCGGGTCCGGCATGGGCCAGCCGGCCCTGGCCCGGCTGGTCGAGTTTCACATCACTTGCTGACATGCATTGGCATCCTTGTTGGGTCGCCGCGCAACCGTGGGCAGGGACGTGTTTGCCCTTCACCAAGCAGCCGCAGTCGCCCTAAGTGGTATCGAAGTCGTCGAACGATTCTAGCATCCGGCTCGCCGCCGAGAAGAATCAGGTTATACTATCAGCATTATTTGTATAACTTCAGGTCAATTCATGTCCAAGCCACTGCTGCTGGTGCTCGGCGATCAGCTCAGCCACGACCTCGCCATCCTGCGCGACGCCCCGGCCAATGCCGTAGTGGCGCTATGCGAGGTCGAGGACGAAGGCCGCTACGTACCGCACCATCCGCAGAAGGTCGCCATGATGCTGGCGGCGATGCGCCACTTCGCCGAGGAGCTGCGCCGGCGCGGCGTTAACGTGCACTACAGCCGGCTCGATGACGACGACAATGCCCACAGCCTGATCGCCGAAGCCGAGCGCCTCGCCGAGCGCTACGGCTGCGACAGCATACGGGCGGTACGCCCGGGGGAGTGGCGGCTATGGCAGGCGATGCAGGCGCGCCGCGACGCCGCCCTGCCCTGGCAGCTGCACGAGGATACGCGCTTTTTCACTACTCCAGACGACTTCGCCGCCTGGGCAGAGGGCCGCAAGTCGCTGCGCATGGAGTACTTCTATCGTGAACAGCGGCGCCGCAGCGGCCTGCTGATGGAGGGCAGCGAGCCGGCCGGCGGCCAGTGGAACTTCGACCACGACAACCGCCAGCCGCTCGCCGACGATGCGGCGCCTCCCGCCCCGCCGCGGCACCGCCGCGACGCCATCACCCGCGACGTGCTGGCGCTGGTGGCCGAGCACTTCGCCGACCACTTTGGCGACCTGGCGGGCTTCAACTGGGCGGTGACGCGCCGCCAGGCGCTGGCCGACCTGCGCCACTTTTTGACCCATGCGCTGCCCGACTTCGGCCGCTTCCAGGACGCCATCAGCGACGCCGAGCCCTGGCTATTCCACTCGCGGCTCGCCCCGGCGCTCAACCTCGGCCTGCTGTCGCCCCGCGAGGTGTGCGAGGCGGCCGAGCGCGCCTACCATGAGGGCCGCGCTCCGCTCAACGCCGTGGAGGGCTTCATTCGCCAGATCCTCGGCTGGCGGGAGTACGTGCGCGGCCTCTACTGGACCCGGATGCCCGCCTACAAGACTGGCAACCACCTCGGCGCCCGGCGCCAGCTGCCAGATTTCTATTGGAGCGGCGATACCGAGCTGCGCTGCCTCAGGCGCGCCATCGAGATGACCCGCGACAACGCCTACGCCCACCATATCCAGCGGCTGATGGTCACCGGCAATTTTGCGCTGCTCTGCGACGTCGCACCCGAGGCGCTGTGCGACTGGTACCTAGCGGTCTACGCCGACGCCTGCGAGTGGGTCGAACTGCCCAATACCCTGGGTATGGTGCTGCACGCCGACGGCGGCCTGATGGGCTCCAAGCCCTACTGCGCCTCGGGCAAGTACATCGATCGCATGTCCGACCACTGCCGCCAGTGCCGCTACGATCCCAAGCAGATCACCGGCACCCACGCCTGTCCGCTCAACAGCCTCTACTGGCAGTTTCTCGAGCGCCACGCCGAGCGGCTCGCCGACAACCCGCGCATGGCGCTGATCTACGGCTCGCTGCGACGCATGACCGACGCCAAGCGCGATGCCATCCGCCAGCAGGCCGAGGCCTTTCTTGCCCGCCTCGATGGCGAGGAGAGCTATGGCGGCGGCACACAGCACCAGGCGCATCGCGCCGGCTACCACCAGGAGACCCCGTGATGTCACGCCATCGCCCCCTCGCCGCCCGCTCACCGGTGACGCTGTTCCACGACGGGCACTGCCCGCTATGCCAGCGCGAAGTGGCGTGGCTGGCGCGCCATCCGCGTCGCGACCGGGTGGCGCTGGTGGATATCCAGGCCGACGGCTTCGACGCCGAGGCGCTGGGCAGCAGCTTCGAGGCGATGATGGGGCGGCTGCACCTGCGCGATGCGGCGGGCCAGTGGTTCGTGGGCATGGACGCCAGCCGTGCGCTGTATGCGGTGCTCGGCTACCGACGACTGGTGTGGATAAGCGGCCTACCGGGGCTGGCAGGCGCGTTGGACGCGGGGTATCGCTGGTTTGCGCGTCGCCGGGTGCGGCTGGGGCGCTGGTGGCTGGCACGCCGCAGGCGCACCGAGTGAGGGTGGCGTGGCGCTAGAACACCAGGGGCATACGTGACGACAGCGGATCGTTGTAGTGGGCGTCGCGCCCGATCATCTCGTCGTGGGCCACGTACTGCACCAGATAGGCGCGATGAATGCCGGCGCGCTTGAGCTCGAGGTAGATGTCGTCGAGGGCGCGGAACATCACCGGCTTGCCGCGCCGGCACAGCATATGGCGCTGCCCTTCCAAGTCTTCCAGCTCGAGCTGATAGTAGCGGCTGCCGGCGTGGCTGATGACGCGAATCTCGAAATTATCGTGGTCGGCCACGAAGGCCTTGAGATTGTCGAACTCCATGGATCCAGCTCCCGAAAAATGACGACGATGGGTAGATAAATAGGGGTCAGCATGGCGTCCCCCGATGACAGCGTCGTGTCCTTACGACGACAGATCTGTGACCCTGTCCAAGTCGTCAAGTTCCAGGTGCAAGCTCGCCTACTGGTATTCCGAGGGGTCGATGGCCTTGCCCAGCGAGTTGCGGTCGACCCAGTTGCCGGCCTTGGTCTCCTTGTAGCGGAACACCACCCGATCGCCAACGGCCACGGGCACCTCGGCATCCTCGGTCTGGTAGCTGTAGGTCACGCCGTCGACCACCAGCCGGTAGCGGTAGAGGTCGGGCATGCCCAGCCACTCCTTGAACGGCCCCTCGCGTTCGAGCTCCTGGAGCTCTCCACGCCCTTCCAGCTTGGGAATGCGCTTGCGGTTGCCGCGTCGAAATCCGCCTGCCATGAGGCCTCCTGTTGCGGGTTGCGTGGGGCTCGGCATTATACGGACTGGGCGCCGCGGCTCAAGGCCGCGGTCCTATTCCCCAAAGTGCTGGCCGTAGCTGTCCGGGGCCAGATCCTCGAAGCGCGTGTACTTGCCGATGAACGCCATGTGCACCGTGCCGATGGGTCCGTTACGCTGCTTGCCGATGATCAGCTCGGCGAGCCCCTGATTATCGGGGTTGTCCGGATTATAGACCTCATCGCGATAGACGAAGGCGATCACGTCGGCGTCCTGCTCGATGGCCCCCGACTCGCGCAGGTCCGACATCACCGGGCGTTTGTTGGGACGCTGCTCCAGCGAGCGGTTGAGCTGCGACAGCGCCACCACCGGGCAGCCGAACTCCTTGGCCAGCCCCTTGAGCGAGCGCGAGATCTCGGAGATCTCACCGGTGCGGTTCTCGGAGAAGCCGGGGATCTGCATCAGCTGCAGGTAGTCGATCATGATCAGGCCGATATTACCGTGCTCGCGAACGATGCGCCGCACCCGCGAGCGCATCTCGTTGGGTGACAGCGCCGCGGTGTCGTCGATGAACAGCTGCTTGTCCTTGAGCAGGTTGACCGCCGAGGTCAGCCGCGGCCAGTCCTCGTCCTCGAGCTGGCCGGTACGCACGCGGGTCTGGTCGATGCGCCCCAGCGACGACAGCATGCGCAGCATCAGCGATTCGGCGGGCATCTCCATGGAGAACACCACCACCGGCTTGTCGCTGGAGATCACCGCGTGCTCGACCAGGTTCATGGCGAAGGTGGTCTTGCCCATCGAGGGGCGTCCGGCAATGATCACCAGGTCGGAAGGCTGCAGGCCCGAGGTCATATCGTCGAGATCGCGAAAGCCGGTCGACAGCCCGCTCATCTCGCCCTGCATGTTGAACAGCTCGTCGATGCGGTCCACCGCCTTGGCCAGCAGTTCGCTCATGCCGATCGGGCCGCCCGACTTGGGCCGCTCCTCGCTGATCTGGAACACCAGCCGCTCGGCCTCGTTGACCAGCTCGTCGGCGGGCCGCCCCTGGGGCGCGAAGGCGCTCTCGGCGACCTGACTGGCGGCCTGGATCAGCTTCCTGAGCGTGGCCCGCTCGCGGACGATGTCGGCGTAGGCCCGGATGTTGCTCGCCGACGGCGTATTGCGCGCCAGCTCGGCGAGATAGGCCAGGCCACCCACGGTATCCAGCTGGTCGCGATTCTCCAGCGCCTCGGACAGCGTCACCACGTCCAGCGGATGGCCGCCCTCGGCCAGACCCTGCATGGCGTTGAACACCAGGCGATGCTCGTAGCGGTAGAAGTCGCCGCCCACCAGCCGCTCGGAGACGGTGTCCCAGGCCTGGTTGTCGAGCATCAAGCCGCCCAGCACCGACTGTTCGGCTTCCAACGAGTGCGGGGGCACCTTGAGCGCGGCGGTTTCCTTATCGGTCTCTACGATGTCGTTCATGACGCTTCACGGCCTGGGGAAAACGGAGTGGCTTGCACGCTAGGCGAACACGCCAAGCAAGCGCATTCTACCCCAAGCGATGCAGCCACTCCGAGTCGATCATGAAAATCCTGCGGCAGGATCGAGGTAAGCGGGGCCCAACGCCTGACCTCAGCGAGCCTGGCCTGCGGCCCTCCGGCGACGCCGCTCATGGGGCTTGCGCAGCCGCTCGCCAAGCCGCCACCAGGCGGCGGGCCTGCTCAGCCACCTGGCCTGGGTCCTGCCCCGTCCGGTAAAGGGCGCTGCCGAGCCCCGCCCCGTCGACGCCGGCGGCGCACCAGTCGGCGAAGTTGTCGACGCCGATGCCGCCCACCGCGTAGAGCCGGGTGCCGGCGGGCAGCACCGCGCGCAGCGCCTGCATGCCGGCGATCCCCACCTGCACCGCGGGGAATAGCTTGAGCCCGCTGGCGCCGGCGTCGAGGGCCTCGAAGGCCTCGCTGGGCGTGACCACCCCCGGCCAGCTGTGCATGTCGAGCCGTCGCGTCGCCTCGATCACCGCCGGTCGGCAGTTGGGCGAGACCACCAGCTGGCCGCCGGCGGCGTGCACCTCGCGCACCTGGGCGGGGCTCAGCACGGTGCCCGCCCCAACCAGCGCCCGTTCGCCCAGCGCCTCGCGCAGCCGCGCGATGCTGTCGAGGGGCTGCGGGGAGTTGAGCGGCACCTCGAGGGTGGTGATACCGGCGGCGAGCACCGCCTCGCCCACTGCCACCGCGGCGTCGGGGGTAACGCCGCGCAGGATACCGATCAGGGGTAGCGTCATCACGCAGTCTCCAGCAAAAAAAGGATCAGCTTGGCAGCGCCTGGTACGCCAGGCCCAGGCCGGCCAGCACCGCCGTGTCGCCGTCCAGGCAGCGACTGGCGTAGCCCAGGGACTCCAACGCCAACGCATAGCGCGTACAGAGCGCCGTGTTACCGATCAGGGTGATGGGGTCGCTGGCCGTCAGCTCACTGCCCAGGCCGGCCAGCTCCAAGCCGATGGTGAGCCCTGAAAGTCGCGCGGCCAGACGGGCGCCACGCACAGCGCCGCTGGGCAGCTCGCCATCCAGCAGATCGGCGGCACGCAGGCCGAACAGCGCCGCGCTGTAGCGTCCGGGGTTGGCGTGGAGGTCACGCACCGCGGACACGAAGGCCTCGCGGTCGCCGGGCGCGGCGAGGTCGTCCTCGCCGATCGAGTGCTTGAGCAGCGACTGGCGAGCCAGCAGGCCGTACAGCTCACCGCTGAGGCAGGTGGTGAAGCGGGACACCGCGCCTTGCTCGAGGCGCGCCCACTTGGCGTGGGTACCCGGCAGGCCGACCAGCCCCGAGAAGGCCCCGTCGTCGGCCACCAGCCCGGCCAGCTGGGTCTCCTCGCCGCGCATCACATCGAAGGCACCCTCGCGGGTCTGGCAGAGTCCCGGCAGCAGTTGCACGGCCAGGCGCGGATCAGCGACCGTCGGACTCACCGCGCCGCGGGCCAGGTCGTCGAGGCGCGCCGGCAGCGGCAGGTAGGCGGCCTCGCACCAGCCCTGTCGGGCACCGGCCATGCCGCAGACCAGCACCGGCGTGCGCCTGCCGACAGGCAGCCAGTCGCCCACCACCTCGAGCAGCGCTGTCTCATAGTCGCCGGGCGCCAGCGACAGCATGCCTCGCTGGCTGCCGCCTCGCGCCAGCCCCCGGCCGTCATCGCCGATGGCCCAGGCGCGCAGGTTGCTGGAGCCCCAGTCGACGGCGATCCAACTGAGCCGCTGGCTGATCGGCATGGCCTCGTTCACCATTCGGCGATCGAGCCGTCGGCGTGGGTCCACACCGGATTGCGCCAGCGATGGCCGACCTTGGCGCGCTCCTCGACGAACGCCTCATCGATCTCCACGCCCAGCCCAGGCCCTTGGGGAATGGCGCAGAAGCCGTCCTCGATGGCCAGCGCCGACTTGTCGACCAGATAGTCGAGGACGTCGTTGCCCTGGTTGTAGTGGATGCCCATGCTCTGCTCCTGGATGAAGGCGTTGTGGCACACCGCATCCAGCTGCAGCGAGGTGGCCAGGGTCAGCGGGCCCAGCGGGCAATGCGGTGCCAGCGCCACATCGTGAGCCGAGGCCAGGGCGGCGATCTTGAGCCCCTCGCTGATGCCGCCGCAGTGGGAGAGGTCGGGCTGGATGATATCGATCATGCCGTCGGCCAGCAGGTCACGGAACTGGAAGCGCGTATGCAGCCGCTCGCCGGTGGCCAGCGGATAGCCGAGACCGCCGGCGATCTGCTTGAGGCACGGCAGGTGCTCGGGGGCCACCGGCTCCTCGACGAACATCGGGTGGAAGGGTTCCAGCTCGCGCAGCAGCGCCTTGGCCATCGGGCGGTGCACGCGGCCGTGGAAATCGATGCCGATACCCACCTCGGGCCCCACCGCCTGGCGCGCCTCGGCGACCCGCGCCACCGCCTCGTCGATCTTGTGGTGGGAGTCGACGATGGCCAGCTCCGGCGTGCCGTTCATCTTGAACGCCGTGAAGCCCTGTTCGACCAGCGCGCGGGCCCCGGCCCCCACGTCGCTGGGCCGGTCGCCGCCGGTCCAGGCGTACATGCGCATCTTGTCGCGCACCGCGCCGCCCAGCAACTGGTGCACCGGCACGCCGAGATCACGGCCCTTGAGGTCCCACAGCGCCTGGTCGATACCGGCGATAGCACTCATCAGGATCGGGCCGCCGCGATAGAAGCCGGCGCGATACATCATGTTCCACAGATGCTCGATGCGGTGCGGATCCTGGCCGACCAGGTAGTCGGACAGCTCGTGCACGGCGGCCTCGACGGTGGCGGCGCGGCCCTCGATGACCGGCTCGCCCCAGCCGTAGCAGCCCGCGTCGGTCTCAATCTTGAGGAACAGCCAGCGCGGCGGCACCTGCCAGGTCTTGAGTCGGGTGATCTTCATACGGGACTCCTTGGAGTGGATCAGGCGTCGATCGTCTCGGCGACGATACCCAGGTCGATGGCAGTGCGCTTGAGCACCTCGCGTGCCGCCCGCTCGGCGGCCTCGGGCTGGCCTTCGCGGATCGCCGCCAGCACCTGGCCATGGCGCACCAGGCTGTCGTCGAGGGTCGCAACGCTGTGCTGCGAGTGCTGGATCAGTGCCATGATGGAGGGCCGCAGCAGATGGCCCATCTGCCGCCACACTAGGTTGTGGCTGGCACGGTAGATCGCTTCGTGGAAGGCCAGGTCGTGTTCGACGTGCTGCTCGCCCTGCCCGGCACTGGCGGTGACGCGCATGCCCTCGAACGCCTGCTCGATCGCCGCGATATCAGGCGCGGCGGCGGCGCCGGCAGCGAGCCCGGCGACGACCGGCTCGGCGGAAAAACGGAAGGCAAAGATCTCGCGCACCAGCTGTGGGTCAGGGCTATCCAGACCGGCCAGCCAGCCGCTCATCAGCGGGTCGAGCAGATGCCAGTCGCTGACCGGACAAACCCGGGTGCCGCGGCCCGCAGTACGCTCGATCAGGCCAGTGGCGGTAAGGCTTGCCAGCGCATTGCGCACCTGGTTACGGCTGACATCGAAGTGCTGGCACAGGTCCAGCTCGCGGGGAAAGACCTCGCCCGGCTGCCAGCTGCCGGCCAATAGTGCCTGGCCCAGCAGCCGCGCCAGGGCGTCGGCGCCCCCCCGGTGACGCGGCAGTTGATCGAGCGACATGGCAGGCCTCCTGACGAACGAGAAGCCAGCCTATAAAATGTCTGACATTTTGGCAAGCCTACAGGCCCGTTTCCACCAGCCAGACACGAGCAAGCCCCCGCAGCAGGGCTACGGGGGCTTGGGGACTGGCGTCCTGCGACGGCATGCGCCGTCGCATGGCGTATCGCTTACTCGGCGACGACCACAACGCGCACGCTGGTAGCGACTTCGGCATGCAGCTGCAGGTCGATGTCGTACTCACCGGTGGCACGGATCGGGCCTTCCGGCATGCGCACTTCGCTCTTGGCGATGTCGATGCCGGCAGAAGCGATCGCTTCGGCCAGGTCGCGCGGACCGATGGAACCGAACAGCTTGCCTTCGTCACCGGCCTTGGAGACCAGCGACAGCTCGATCTCGCTGAGCTGAGCGGCGCGGGCTTCGGCCTCGGCCTTGCGGTCGGCGGCTTGAGCTTCGAGCTCGGCACGCTGCGCTTCGAAGGCGGCAACGTTGTCCTTGGTGGCCGGCACGGCGAGGCCGTAGGGCACCAGATAGTTACGACCATAACCGGGCTTGACGGTGACCTTGTCACCCAGGCCACCCAGCTTGCCAATCTTGTCGAGCAGAATGACTTCCATCTCGTTAACCTCTTGTCAGTCGCTTCGGGCCAGGCGCCCACGGAAGTCCGCGAGCGAATCGATGAAGGCCAGAAGCAGTACAATCAGAATCATGGGCCAGGTGGTAATCAGCAATACGTAGAAGGCCACCAACCACAGCCCGTTCATCCCCTTTAGACCAATAAAACCATGTACCAGCGCAACCCCTGCCACCAGCAGCGGCACCCAGCTGAGCATCGCCAGCGCCGGGATCCCCAGCAGCATGCCGATCACCCCGAGCACCACCAGCACCGCCAGCTCCTTGGGCGCCATGCGTAGCCCGTGGAACTCCTGGCGAAAGCCGCCGGGGTTGTAGAGCCCGGCCTGCCAGCTGCGCGCCAGCGCCAAACAGGCCACCGCGGCGACCAGCACGATCAGCCCGGTCACCCCGCCGATCAGCAGCACCGCCAGACGCTCGGTATCGAGCCCCTGATTGGCGAACTCGGTGAGCATGCGATCGACTTCCGCCGAGTTCTGCCGCACCTGCTCGAGCAGTGGCCCCGCGCCGCCGGGCGGTACGAACAGCCCCAACTGGACCATCCCCGCGCCGGCCAGGGCGCCGACGATCAGCGCCTCGCTCCAGCGCATCCTCGCGCGCAGCACGCTGGCCATCAGCGTGACCAGCAGCACCGTGGCCAGCGGGATGGCATCCCCCTGGGTCCACCACCAGCCGGCGGGGAGCGCGGCGGCGAGGATCACCGGCGTGGCCGGCGCCAAACCGCGGCGCAGCGTCACCAGCGCAGCAATGGCCGCACCGAACCAGAACAGCCAGGGGACTACGGAGGCCAGTGCCGCGGCGCCCACCGCGTAGGGGGTGCCGCGCATCAGCCAGCGGGCGATAGGCAGCATCACGCCTATGGCTTACTGGTGGCTATCGGTGTACGGCAGCAGCGCCAGGTAGCGTGCCCGCTTGATCGCGGTAGACAGCTGACGCTGGTAGCGGGCCTTGGTACCGGTGATACGGCTCGGGACGATCTTGCCAGTCTCGGTGACGTAGGCCTTGAGCGTATCGATGTCTTTGTAATCGATCTGCTTCACGCCTTCGGCGGTGAAACGGCAGAACTTGCGGCGACGGAAAAAGCGTGCCATGTAAAGTCTCCTATGGACGTGCGGAAATCAGTTAGCTTCGGCGGTTTCTTCTTCGTTCTCGTTACGCTCGCGGGGCTTGTCCTCGCGGCGCGGACGCTTCTCTTCCGCCGGCTTCATCATCGGTGACGCTTCGGTGATGGCTTCCTTGCAACGCACGACCAGGCTACGGATGATCGCGTCGTTGAAGCGGAAGATGTTCTCGATTTCCTCGAGGGTCTCGCCGCGGCACTCGACGTTCATCATCACGTAGTGAGCCTTGTGAATCTTGTTGATCGGGTAGGCCAGATGACGGCGGCCCCAATCTTCCAGACGGTGCACGGTACCGCCGCTCTCGGTGACGAGAGAGGTGTAGCGCTCGACCATCGCCTGAACCTGTTCGCTCTGGTCCGGGTGGACCATGAACACGATTTCGTAATGGCGCATGCTAGCTCCTTTCGGTTTGACAGCTTCCTGAGGCCTGACGTGGCACGACCAGGGGAAGCAAGGAGGTGATAGTGGAAACACTAATGCCCGCACGAAGGACGCACGGGCGCCAATATTCTAAGGACTAAAGGCAAATTCCGCAAGCTGGAGGGAGAGAAGTGTTGGGCTATGGCATATAGCTAGCAGCACCCTCGGGACTGATCCGCCGGTAGGCCTACGAGGAGGCGCTGTAAACCCATCCCTGGGCGCTACATTGCGCCCTGCTGCGCTCTCGCATCCTGCTTCGCTTGCAGGACCAGTGCTGGCCATCCATGGCCAGCCCGTTCGGAGCAATGCTCCTCACCCATGGCGCAAACCTCCTCTTCGACCTACCGCCGGCGTCCCTCGCTAGCAGGCAGTGCGCCATTCTGGCAACTGCAATGAACGTGGCTATAACAAGACGGCACTCTGATGACGCTGGCGCACCGCCTCGAACAGGCAGACGCCAGTGGCCACCGAGACGTTGAGGCTGGAGACGCTGCCGGCCATCGGCAGCTTGACCAGCCCATCGCAGGCCTCGCGGGTCAGGCGCCGCATGCCCTTGCCCTCGGCGCCCATCACCAGCGCCGTGGCGCCGCGAAAGTCGGCCTCGAACAGGCTGGCGTCGGCCTCGCCGGCGGTGCCGGTGATCCACACCCCCAGCGCCTTGAGCTTGGCCATGGCCCGCGCCAGGTTGGTGACCTGATAGACCGGCACGCTCTCCGCCGCGCCGCAGGCCACCTTGCGCACCGTGGCGTTGAGCGGCGCGGCCTTGTCCTTGGGTACGATCACGCCGTCCACGCCGGCGGCATCGGCGCTGCGCAGACAGGCGCCGAAGTTGTGCACATCGGTGACGCCGTCGAGAATCAGCAGCAGCGGCGGCGGCGCGCCATCCGGCCACGCCTCGAGGCGCAGCCACAGAGAGGCCTCGCCCTCGGCGGCCAGCGGCGTACAGAACGCAACGATGCCTTGGTGGGCCGCCCCCTGGGCCAGCTCATCGAGCAGCTCGCGGGGCTGGCTGACCAGCCGCGCGCCGCTCTGCTGGGCGCTGTCGACCAGCTCGGCGAGGCGTGCCGCGGCGCCGCCCTCCTGCACCCACAGCTCACGGGGGCGCTCGCCGCGCTCGAGCAGTGCACGCACCGCGTGTACCCCGTAGACCGCATCCAGGCCGCCGGGGGGCTGGGCTTTATTGCCTCTCGACGACGGCTTGCGGCGCTTGTGTATCGCCATCAGCGCTTGCCGCCGCCCTTGGGCTTGCGGGGGCCGCGGCGGCGGCGCGACTTGCCGCCCGGCGCCTCGGCCTTGTCACTCTTGGCAGCGTCCGACTTGGCGCCGTCCGAGTTGGCAGCGCTCGGCTTGCCACGCTTGGGGGTGCGCTTCGGCCGCGGTTTGTCGTCGACCAGGTCGAAGTCGAGCTTGCGCTCATCGAGGTCGACCCGCGCCACCTGCACGGTGACGCCGTCGCCCAGGCGATAGGAGACGCCGGAGCGCTCACCCTTGAGGCGGTGCTTCTCGGCCTCGTAGTGGTAGTAGTCGGAGGGCAGCGAGGTGACGTGGACCAGGCCCTCGACGTAGATATCGTCGAGACGCACGAAGATCCCGAACTGGGTGACCGAGGCGATGGTGCCGTCGTAGACCTCGCCGAGCTTGTCGGACATGAACTCGCACTTGAGCCAGTCCTCGACGTCGCGGGTGGCGTCGTCGGCGCGCCGCTCGGTCATCGAGCAGTGCTCGCCGAGCTCGATCATCTGCTCGAAGGTGTATGGGCACCAGCTGCTTGGCGGATCCACCGGCGCGCCCTCGGCGCGCAGTACCGTGGCGGTCTGGCGCGGGCCGCGCACCACCGAGCGAATCGCGCGGTGCACCAGCAGGTCCGGATAGCGGCGGATCGGCGAGGTGAAGTGGGCATAGGCCGGATAGGCCAGGCCGAAGTGGCCCTCGTTGTGCGGCGAGTAGACCGCGCGGTTCATCGAGCGCAGCATCACGGTCTGGATGATATCGGCATCGGGGCGATCCTTGATCACCGCGGCCAGCGCGCGATAGTCCTGAGGCGTGGGGTTATCGCCGCCGCCCAGTGACAGGCCCAGCTCGTTGAGGAACAGCCGCAGCTTGTCGAGACGCTCCGGCGTCGGCGGCTGGTGGATGCGGTACAGCGCCGGCAGGTCGTGCTTGTCGAGGAAGCGCGCGGTGGCCACGTTGGCGGCCAGCATGCACTCCTCGATGATCTTGTGGGCATCGTTGCGTGAACGCGGCACGATATTCTCGATCTTGCGCTCCTCGTTGAACAGGATCGCCGTCTCGGTGGTCTCGAACTCGATGGCGCCGCGCTCGCTGCGTGACTCGCGCAGCAGGTGGTAAAGTGCGTGGAGATTCTCCAGCGACGGCACCAGCTCGCGGTACTCCTCGTGCAGCGCGGTGCGCTCGGGGCTCTCCTCGCTCTCGAGGATCTTGCCAACCTTGTTATAGGTGAGGCGGGCATGGGAGCGGAACACCGCCTCGTAGAAGCGGTAGCGGCTGATCACCCCGCTCTGGGAGATATTCATCTCGCAGACCATCGCCAGGCGGTCGACGTCCGGGTTCAGCGAACACAGGCCATTGGAGAGCAGTTCCGGCAGCATCGGCACCACCTGCCCCGGGAAGTACACCGAGTTACCGCGGGTGTGAGCCTCCTGGTCCAGTGCACTGCCGGGGCGCACGTAGTGCGACACGTCGGCGATCGCCACCAGCAATTTCCAACTCCCGGACTTGGTCTTCCAGGCGCACACCGCGTCGTCGAAGTCCTTGGCGCTCTCGTCATCGATGGTCACCAGCGGCACGTCACGCAGGTCGATGCGGTGGGCCTTGTCCTCCTCGGCCACTTCCGCCGACATGCTGGCGATCTGGTCGAGCACGTCGGGCGGGAAGTCGGCGGGAATGTCGTGACTGCGGATGGCGATGTCGATCTCCATCCCCGGATCCATGCGCTCACCGAGCACCTCGACCACCTCGCCCACCGGCTGCACCCGGGTCTCGGGCTGCTTGACGATCTTGGCCGAGACCACCTGGCCGTCCTGGGCGCCGCCGCAGGCGCTGTGGGGGATGATCACTTCCTGGGAGATCCGCGAATTCTCGGGGATCAGCACCCCGAACTCATCGCTGTTCTGGCGGTAGACGCCGACGATGGTCTGGGTATTGCGGGCGATGATCTCGGCGATGGTCGCCTCGTCGCGGCCGCGGCGGTCGCGGCCACTGACCCTCACCAGCACGTGGTCGCCGTGGAACACGCGGCGCATCTGGCGCGGCGGCATCACCAGGTCGGGCTTCTTGCCGTCATCGCGAATCAGGAAGCCGAAGCCGTCGCGGTGGCCGAGCACCTTGCCCTTGATCAGGTCGAGCTTGTCGATCAGCGCATAGGCGCCGCGGCGGTCGCGCAGGATCTGGCCGTCACGCTCCATGGCGGCCAGGCGGCGGCGCACCGCTTCGAGCTGGTTCTCGTCCTCGAGTCCCAGCATGCGGCTCATGTTCTCGTGGGTAATCGGCTTACCGTACTCTTCCAGGCGGGCCAGCAGATATTCGCGGCTGGGAACGGGATTGTCGTACTTGTGGGCTTCACGTTCCGCGTGTGGGTCGTCGCTGAGCGTCCAATGAGTCATGCGAGGGGCGTCCTTGAAGAATTGCGCGCGAGGCACTGCGGGCGGGAGGCAATATTCGGTCGAGTTGTCAATGTCATGGCGGCAGTATAGCGCCGCCGCCCGCTACACCCAACCCATTGCCGCTGCGGGGTACTTGCTGGGTCGAGCCCGGGCACCCCGAAAGCGCGCCAAGGCGGCGTTCGGGGCTTGCAATAAAAGGCAAAATCGGTATGATGCACGCCACTTGCCCAGATGGCGGAATTGGTAGACGCGCTAGCTTCAGGTGCTAGTGTCCTTACGGACGTGGAGGTTCAAGTCCTCTTCTGGGCACCAATCGACATCTCCGGATGTCACGGGATCTAGATCCCACGCTCTTTATCAGCTCGACGGTTCATGTTCGCCCAGGTGGCGGAATTGGTAGACGCGCTAGCTTCAGGTGCTAGTGTCCTTACGGACGTGGAGGTTCAAGTCCTCTCCTGGGCACCACGCGAACATGACCACACGATACGCCCAGGTGGCGGAATTGGTAGACGCGCTAGCTTCAGGTGCTAGTGTCCTTATGGACGTGGAGGTTCAAGTCCTCTCCTGGGCACCACGCGTATCGTGCAGCAAGAGCCCCTCCAGATGTAACCGCTGCCCAGATGGCGGAATTGGTAGACGCGCTAGCTTCAGGTGCTAGTGTCCTTACGGACGTGGAGGTTCAAGTCCTCTTCTGGGCACCACCGGCAATACCCCCTCGACTATTCAATTCCACGACTCGCACCACCACCCCGAAACGATCCGGGTGGCGCATTCTCGTGCCTGCTCTCTGGCCGGGCTAGTCGAAGCGGCCCGGCAACCTGGCGACCTCATCCAGCGCCCAGCCGTCGGTGACCACGCGACTCTCCAGTCGCTGCGCCTCGGCGACGGGCAGGTTGGGAAAGAAATCCAGCCCGGTCTGCGCCTCGACCTCGTCGATGCTGACCAGGTAGTCGCCCAGGGGCTCATCGCCGGCGACCTCCTGGGGCATGATGAAGGCCAGCGCCCGCGGCGGCTCGGTGGGCACCACCAGGATCTTGTAGAAGGCCTCGGGAATCTCGACCAGCCCCACGCGATTGAAGACGTTGTCCATGAAGCGCTCGGGGAACACCGGCCCGGTCACCACCTGCACCACCCCGAAGCGCGGCACGAAGTGGTCGATCACCACCTCCTCGAGGCGCTGCCAGAGGCGTCGGTTGAGATCGGGACGCTGCGGCGAGATATTGCTCATCAGGAAGCTCTGCGCCTGGGCCTCGGCGCCGTGCACCGCGGCGATGGCGTAGTTGGGCGCCAGGTGGCCGCGGTCGTAGCCGCTACCGAAGTAGCTATCCGGCGCGATCGGCCACAGGGTGCGCCAGTCGCGCTGGAAATTGGGCCGCGGGCCGGCACGCGGATCCTCGACCTCATGCAGGGTATAGCTGACCCACAGCGGGTTGACGCGCAGATCCGACCAGCCCACCAGGAAGCCGTCGTTGCGCAGCACCCGATGCAGGCTGGTCGGCGTCGGCGACTCCCAGGTCGGCACGCCCATCCACACCAGCTGGTCGCGATACGCCTGCTCCTGGCTGTACCACAGCCCGGTGCCGACCAGCACGAACACCAGGCTGATACCCAAGCCGCGCGCCCGTCGGCGCCAGCGAGATATGCGTCGCTTCATGCAGTAAACACTTGCTAACCCTCATGTTCTTTCGCCCCGGGGCCGGGCTGGCAAATGACGCCGCTCACCTCGCGCCCCGGTAAGTACTTACCAACCGACCGAGAACATCGTCTCCAGGTCGTGGCGCGAGTGTACCTGCATGGCATTGAGGGTCTCGGTCTCACGGATCCCCTCGACCTGATCGAGGCGCTCGGTGACCAGCTGGGCCAAGCCCTCGAAGTCGCGGGTGCGGGCGATCGCCACCAGGTCGTAGCGACCGCAGGTGGAGAACACTTCGCTGATGCCCTCGACGTCGGCCAGGCGCTCGGCCACGGCCTTGATCTTGCCCTTCTCGGCGTTGATCAGAATCACGGCGTTCTGCATGGGTCGCTCCTTGGATGGGGGTAAAGCGGTGGCGGGATTATAGCAGCGTGGCGCGCTCGGCGTCCTTTGCGCAGGTAGGTAGCAGCTCGGAACTGATCCGTCGGCAGGCCTACGAGGAGGCGCTGTGAACCCATCCCTGGGCGCTACCTTGCGCCATCCATGGCGCAAACCTCCTCTTCGACCTGCCCCCGGCGTTCCTCGCGTCGATCACTGCCAGCACCTAGCAATAGTCACCGTTAGAGACACGGCGGCACGCCGATCACTGGAATCCCCACGAACAGCGTCGCCACCGCCGAGAACAGATACAGGCCGGCGGATACCGCGGCGACGAAACGCGGCCTGCCCAGCTCGTCGCGGGCCGCCTCCAGGCAGGCCCAGGCCAGCCAGCCGAGCAGCGCCGTAGTCGCCACGGTGAGCAGGCCCAGCGCGACATTGATGGCGGTCAGCGCGCCCTGCTCCGCTGCCGGCGGCGCCACCGCACAGGCCACCGACAGCCCACCGTAGATCGCCACGAACCATAGGCTCCACAGCGTCAGCCCGATGACCAGATGCAGCGGATGGGTCAGCGCCAGACGGCTCATGCCCCACCTCCCAGCCACATCGGCATCGCCACCAGGGCGAATACCACGATCCAGAAGACCACCAGATTGTAGCGCCACAGACGAGCCACCACGGCGGGTTCGAAGGGCGCCGCGGCGCTGACGTAGCCGTAACCGACCCGCAGCCCCTGCAGCAGGGTCAAGATGGCGCCCAGTGCGCCGTGCAGCAGCACGTAGATCAGGCCGAGCAGCAGCACCGCGTCGTGGGCCGTCTCGGTGGCGGCGAGACCCGCCTGCCAGATCACCCAGACCAGCAGTGCCACCTGGGCGCCACCCAGTGCGGTGACCGCGAACAGCCCCGGAGCCAGGCCGCGGTCGTCATGGCGGCGCAGGCCGCGTACCAGTCTTTCCAGCCACAGCGTACCGGCCGTCAGCGCCACCCCCGCCAGCACCATCAGCGGCAGCGACAGCGGCGAGGTGTCGGGCATGCTCCATTGCGGCGAGACCGTCCACAGGTAGAACCAGCCGAACAGGTACGACAGGAAGAAGGAGCCGTTGGCTAGCAGCGCAATCGACATCGCCCATAGCCCCGGGCCATCCATGGTTCGCGAGTGAAGCGGCGGGTCGCCGGGCTGTACCTGGGCGTCGGGTGCGGCCTTGGGATGGGCACCGTTCTCCCACGACCAGCGCAGCAGGAAGCCCACCGCCGCCAGGGTGGCAAGGCCGGCCAGCGGATAGAGCCGCACCAGCAGGCACACGCAGACCACCGCCAGCGCCAGCGAGGCGAACAGCGGCCACCAGGAGTTGCCCGGCAGGTGAATGATCTCGCGCACCTTGCCGGTGAGCGGGTCGCTGCCCCACAGCTCACGGCGGCCGTGGTCGATCACCGCCAGGTCGTGACGACCCTCGGCGATGGTGCGCGGCAGTTCGGGGTCGTCCCAAAGCGGATGGCGGCTGTCGACCCGCGGCAGGCTGGCGAAGTTATAGGCGCTGGGCGGCATCGAGGTGGTCCACTCCAGGGTATCGGCGTTCCAGGGGTTCTGCGGCGCCGGCCGACCGAAGCGGAAGTGCAGGGCGATATCCAGCAGCACCATGGCAATCCCCGCCGACATCACGAACCCGCCGATTGACGACAGCAGGTTGAAGATATCCCAGCCCATCACCGTCTCGTAGGTATAGATGCGCCGCGGCATGCCCAGCAGGCCGGTCCAGTGCATGATCAGGAAGGTCGCGTTGAAGCCGAGGAAGGTCAGCCAGAAGCCCCAGCGACCCAGTCGCTCCGAGGGCATGCGCCCCGAGAACAGCGGCAGCCAGTAGTAGAGCCCGGCCATCAGCGGGAACAGCATGCCGCCGACCAGCACGTAGTGCATATGGGCGACCACGAAGTGGGTGTCATGCACCTGCCAGTTGAACGGCACCAGCGCCAGCATCACCCCGGTCAGGCCGCCGCACACGAAGATGACCAGGAAGCCGAGGACCCACAGCATCGGCAGCTTCATCACCGGCCGCCCCAGCCACAGCGTGGCCAGCCACACGAACACCTGGATCGCAGTGGGCACCGCCACCAGCATGCTGGCGGCGGAAAAGAACGCCTGGGCCAGCTGCGGTATGCCCACCGTGAACATGTGGTGCACCCACAGCCCGAAGCTGATGAAGCCGGTGACGATGATCGCCACCACCACCCAGCGATAGCCGACGATGGGGCGCCCGGCGAACACCGGAATCAGCGTCGAGACGATGCCTGCGGCGGGCAGGAAGATGATGTACACCTCGGGGTGGCCGAACAGCCAGAACAGATGCTGCCAGAGGATCGGGTCGCCGCCGGCGGCGACCTCGAAGAACGGCATGCCCACCGCGCGCTCGAGTTCGAGCATGATGCTGGCCAGGATCAGCGGCGGAAAGCCGACCACGATCATCAGTGCCATGGCCAGGATGTACCAGGCGAACAGCGGCATCTTGTCCAGCGACATGCCGCGGGTGCGGGTGCGCAGGATCGACACCACCAGCTCGACCCCGGCGGAGAGCGCCGAGATCTCGACGAAGGTGATGCCCAGCAGCCAGAAGTCGGAGCCCGGTCCCGGCGCGAACTCGCCGCTGCTCAGCGGGGTATACATGAACCAGCCGCTGTCCGGCGCCATCTCCAGGAACAGGCTCGAGGTCAGGATGATGCCGCCGAACAGGTAGCACCAGTAGCCCAGCGAGGTGAGGCGCGGGCAGACCAGGTCGCGGGCACCGATCATCTTGGGGATCATGTAGATCGCCAGCCCCTCGAGCATGGGGATGGCGAACAGGAACATCATCACCGTGCCGTGCATGGTGAAGACCTGGTTATAGATCTCCGGCGACATGAACTCCTGGTCGGGGAAGGCCAGCTGGGTACGCACCAGCATCGCCAGGATCCCGCCGATCAGGAAGAACACCATCCCGGTGACCATGAAGCGCAGGCCCAGGGTGGTATGGTTGACGATGGTCAGCGCCTTGAGGCCGCGCGGATTGCCCCACACCTCATGCATGTCCTCATGCAGGCGCTGGGGATCTTGCGGCGTTGCCGTCTGGGCGGTGTCGCTCATGGGCTCAGGGTCTCCAGCCAGGCGCCGAGGGCATCCAGCGTCTCGGCGTCGAGGTGGTCGTGGGACGGCATGCGGTTACCGGGCTTGAGCTGCTGGTGGTGACGCAGCCAGTGGCCGATGGCGCCCTCCTCCATCGCCAGGCGGCCGGCGCCGAGGCTGACGCGGTCGCCGATATCGCTGAGGTCGGGGCCCTGCTGGCCATCGCTGACCCCCGCCACGCGGTGGCAGCTGGCGCAGTGCTCGACGAAGGTATCGCGTGCCGCCTGATGATCGTCGGAGTGCTCGGGCGGCGCCTGGCGCTCGGCCAGCCAGGCGTCGAAGTCGTCGCGCGGCATGGCCTCGACGTGGAGCTGCATATTGGTGTGCTGGGCGCCGCAGAACTCGGCGCACTGGGCGCCGAACACCCCGGCGACATCCGCCTCGAGGCGGATCACGTTGGTACGCCCGGGGATCATGTCTATCTTGCCGCCCAGGCGCGGAATCCAGAAGGCGTGGATCACGTCGGCGCCGGTGACATGAAAATCCACCGGCTCGCCCACCGGCATCATCAGCTGGTTCGAGGTCACCACCTCGCCGCCGTCGGCCTCCGGGTAGCGCACCTCCCACCACCACTGATGGCCGATCACCTCGATGCGCTCGGCCTGCTGACCGTCGGGCAGCGGCAGGGGCAGCATGCGCTGCCCGACGGGCACGCCGAAGGCCAGCAGTACCACGATCGACAGCCCCGGCAGCAGCAGCCCGCCGCCGATGATCCAGCGCCGTGCGATACGCTGCTCGTCGCGACTCGAGCGCTGCGTGGGCCGGCCACCGCGAAAGGCGTAGAGCCACAGCGCGGTGATCACCACCAGCACCACGGTAGAGAAGGCCAGCATGCCCCACCACAGCCAGGCCACCTCGCGGGCGGCCTGGCCGGCCGGGTCGAGAATCGAGCGGTCGCCGCTGCAGCCGGCCAGCATCAGCCCCAGCCACGGCGCCAGATAGCGCGCGCCACGGTTGACCCACCGCCGCGGGACGCGTTGAATGCCAGGTACCCCTACTGCACCGCTGGCGCAAAGGACGCGACCATGGCCAAGACCTCTCCCCCCAAGATTCCACAGCGTTCGATCAAGAGTCGCGCCTCCTTCGGCGGGCACCCGCTGCACCCGGTGATGATCCACTTCCCGGTGGCCGCGCTGATGGCACTGGTGGCCAGCGACCTGGCCTACCTGTTGACCGGCGATCCGTTCTGGGCGCGTGCCAGCCTGTGGCTGGCCGGCGTCGGTGCCTTCGGCGGCTGGATCGCCAGCGTCGCGGGCATCATCGACCTGGTCACGGTCAAGCGCATACGCCGCCTGATCACCGGCTGGTGCCACGCCATCATCGCCGTGATGATGCTCTCGCTGGCCTCGCTCAACTGGCTGTTCCGGCTCGACGACCCCAGCGACATGCTGCCCTGGGGGCTGGCCCTGTCGCTGATGACCGCGGCGATGATCGCCCTGGCCGGTTGGCTCGGCGGCCAGCTGGTCTACGAGCATGCGGTGGGGGTCGACGTCGACGACTGAGCGCGGCGGCCGTGTCCCTGGCGAGTGCTGCATTCGGCGTCTCCTCATGAGTGGGTCAGGCGAACGGCTTGGCCAGTACCAGTGCGATGACCGCCAGCATCAACACAGAGGCGAGCGTGGCAATCAGGGCGCTCAGCGTCCATACCCCCCGCCAGTGCTGCTGCTCGACGCGCAGGATCAGCCAGCCGCACAAGGCATGGCACACGACCATGCCGACCACCGCGGCCAGCTTGAGTACCAGCCAGCCGCCGGTCAGGCCATGCACCAGAAACAGCAGCGTGCCGGAGGCGATGGCCAGCAGCGCAGCCGGCGTCGCGGCACTGTTGAACAGGTAGCGGGGAATTGGCGGGGCATCGTGGTCGAAGCCGCCGTCGGCGCGCTGACGCACGCTGGCCATCAGCAGAGCGGGAAGATAGAGCAGTGCACCGCACCAGCAGACCAGTGCGGCAATATGCACGAACTTGATCCACGGCATGGCGGCATCCTTGCGTAGCGATTCGAATCAGAACGTTATGCCAACACCCTACCCCAGCCACGGCCCGGGCGCCAAGCGCCGCCGCTCACCGCGACGACGACTCGAGTGACAGCAGCCGTGCCTTGAGCGCCTCGCCGCCGCTATAGCCGCCCATGCCGTCGGCGGCCACCACCCGGTGGCAGGGGATCAGCAGCGGCAGCGGGTTGGCACCGTTGGCCGCACCGATGGCTCGCGCCGCGCCATCACGCCCCAGCCGCTTGGCCAGCTCGCCGTAGGTGCGCGTCTCGCCATAGGGAATGCGCAGCAGGGCCGCCCATACCTGGCGTTGGAAGTCGCTGCCCTGGGGCGCCAGATCGAGACTGAAACTGCGCCGCCGCCCGTCGAGATAGGCCAGCACCTGGTCGCGGGCGGCCGCCAGGGCAGCATCGTCACGCTGCCAGTCGTCGCCGATCTCGAGGCTCGCTTCGCCCTCGAGCATTACCAGATGCGCCAGGCCACGCTCGTCGCCGGCCAGCAGGATCTCGCCGAACGGCGAGGCAAACTGGGTATAACGCATGACGTCTCCTTATTGTGTGGTGCCGCGGTGAGCAGCGCGACATCTCGACGCAGATTCGCGAATCGCCGCACAGATGCACTAGCATAGAACGAACTGCACGCCGTGGGTGGTGTCATAAGCAGGCTGATGACTGACCCGTGTCTGCAGGATAGCGTCAGTCTCGCGCATGATTCGAGGCGCGCACAGCGGGGCCAGCCAACGCTTGCCCCACCCCAGAGGCGGATCACCGCCCGAGCATGGCCGACCCCGAGGTCGCCATCATCAACCGTGAAGACCGTGAAGGGAGTCTTCGCCGCCCCTGGCAGGGCGCGACGAACCCCTGAAGGATGATAAGGAGATACCATGGCTAACCAGAGTCGTCGTGACTTCATGCGTAACAGTCTGCTGGGCATGGCCGCCCTGCCGCTGGGTGCGGGCATTCTGTCCAAGAGCGCCTTCGCCGACAGCCTGCCGCGTCTGGACCCGGACTCCCCCGAGGCCGAGGCCCTCAACTACGTGGAAGAAGCCAGCGATGCCAGCGATCACCCCGCCTATGAAGAGGGCGAGCGCTGCGACAACTGCATGTTCTATACCGAGGCCAACGAAGGTTGCTCGCTGTTCCCGGAAAACAGCGTCGAGCCGGCGGGCTGGTGCCAGTCGTGGGTTGAAATGAGCTGATACAGCGTCGTTTCAGCGCCACAAAAAACGCCGCTTCGTGCGGCGTTTTTTTGTCTCCTCCACCGCCACGGCGGGCCGTGTCAGGTCGAGTCCCGTCGCCCCTCCTCGGGCAGCGGCCACTGATAGCGGCGCACCACCTCGCCCTCCTCCACCGATTCCAGCCGTACCTTGAAGCCCCATAGCTGATGCAGGTGGCGCATCACCGGATAGACGCTCTTGGCCAGCGGCCGACGACGATCCTGAACGTGACGCAGCGCCAGTGAGCGATCGCCACGGATGTCGGCAGCGTAGATCTGAATATTGGGCTCGCGCACCGACAGCGCATACTGCACCGACAGCGCCTCACGCACCCGCCGATAGCCCCGCTCATCGTGTATGGCGCTGACCTCGAGCATCTCCTCCTGGTCATCGTCGACCACGCTGAACAGCTTGAGATCGCGAATCACCTTGGGCGACAGGAACTGCTGAATGAAGGACTCGTCCTTGAAATTGCGCATCGCGAAGTGCAGCGTTTCCAGCCAGTCGCTGCCGGCGATATCGGGGAACCACTCGCGATCCTCGTCGGTGGGTGACTCGCAGATCCGCTTGATGTCGCTGAACATGGCGAACCCCAGCGCATAGGGGTTGATACCGCTGTAGTGCGGACTGTCGAAGTCGGGCTGGTTGACCACCGCGGTATGCGACTGCAGGAACTCGAGGATCAACCCCTCGTCGACCAGGCCATCGTCGAACATGCGGTGCATCAGGGTGTAGTGCCAGAAGGTCGCCCAGCCCTCGTTCATCACCTGGGTCTGGCGCTGGGGATAGAAATACTGCGCCAGCTTGCGCACGATGCGCACGATCTCACGCTGCCAGGGCGCCAGCAGCGGTGCGTTCTTCTCGATGAAGTAGAGCAGGTTCTCCTGGGGCTCCGGCGGATAGCGCTGATGCTGATGCAGGCCGAGCGGGTCGTCGTCATTCGGCAGCGCCTCCTCGGAATCGCTGCCGGCGAGGTTGGGAATGGTCCGCCACAGGGTGTTGACCTGGGCCTGCAGGTAGGCCTCGCGCTCCTTCTGGCGCTGGACCTCCTCGGCGGCGGAGATCGGCGAGGGGCGCTTGTAGCGGTCGACCCCGTAGTTCTGCAGCGCATGGCAGGCATCGAGCAGCTGCTCCACCGCCGCCACGCCGTGGCGCTCCTCGCACTCGGCGACGTACTTCCGCGCGAACACCAGGTAGTCGATGATCGAGGAGGCGTCGGTCCAGGTGCGGAACAGGTAGTTGCCCTTGAAGAAGGAGTTGTGGCCGTAGCAGGCGTGGGCCATCACCAGCACCTGCATCATCAGGGTGTTCTCCTCCATCAGGTAGGCGATGCAGGGGTCGGAGTTGATCACCAGCTCATAAGCCAGGCCCATCTGGCCACGCCGATAGGCCTGCTCCACGGCCAGGAACTGCTTGCCGAACGACCAGTGATGGTAGCCCACCGGCATGCCCACGCTGGCATAGGCGTCCATCATCTGCTCGGAGGTAATCACCTCGATCTGGTTGGGGTAGGTGTCGAGGCGATATTCGTCGGCCAGCCGGGCGATCTCGCGCTCGAAGGTATCGAGCACCTCGAAGTTCCAGTCGGACCCGCTGGCAATCGGCTTGCGTAACGTCATGTACTGCCCTCCCCGGCGTGCCGTCAGGCCTCTTCGCGACGTCTGAACAGCTCGCGGAATACCGGATAGATATCGTTGCCTTCGACGATCTGACGCATGGCGAAGCGCGACGGGAAGCGCGCCGCCACCGTCTCGTACTCCTCCCATAGCGCCTGGTGGGCGTGGGGGGTGATCTCGACGTAGGTGAAGTACTGCAGCCGCGGCATCAGTGACTTGAGCAGCAGGTCGCGGCAGGTAGTGGAGTCATCGTCCCAGTTGTCGCCGTCCGAGGCCTGGGCCACGTAGAGGTTCCACTGCCCCGGTGGATAGCGGTCGGTGATGATCTCGTCGACCAGCGTCAGCGCGCTGGAGACGATGGTGCCGCCGGTCTCGCGCGAGTAGAAGAACTCCTCCTCGTCGACCTCCTTGGCCGCGGTGTGATGGCGCACGAAGACCAGCTCGACCTTCTCGTAGTTGCGCTCGAGAAAAAGGTAGAGCAGCAGGAAGAAGCGCTTGGCGATGTCCTTGTGCCCCTGGGTCATCGACCCCGAGACATCCATGATGCAGAACATCACCGCCTTGTTGGAGGGCTGCGGCTGGTTGGTGAGGTTGTTGTAGCGCAGGTCGTAGGTGTCGATGAACGGCACCGCCTCGAGGCGCTTCTCGAGCCGCTCGATTTCGGCCTTGAGTTCCGCGATGCGCGCCGGATTGCGCAGCACCGCATCCTTGCGCTCCTCAGCGTCGAGGGCCTCCTGGACCTCGCGCAGGGCGCGGCGGATCGGCGCGCGCATGGCGATGCGCCGGGCGTGAGCCTCGCGCATCGAGCGCACGATATTGATCCGCGCCGGGACCCCGTCGCGAGAAATACCCGCGCGCACCGGGCGCACCTCCTCGAGGTCCTTCAACTGCTTGCGCTCCAGATGCGGCAGCGCCAGGCCGTCGAACACGAAGTCGAGAAACTCCTCGCGGGTTAGGCTGAAGGCGAATTCGTCCATGCCTTCGCCCTGGTTGGAGGCGCCCCCCTCGCCGGCGCCGCCCCCTCCGCCGCCACCCGGCCGGCGCAGGCGATCGCCCTCGACGAACTCCTTGTTGCCCGGCGCGACGATGGTGCGCTCGCCACCCTGGCCGTGCTGGAACACAGGCTCCGAGATGTCACGCGCGGGAATCGAGACCTTCTCGCCGCGCTCCATGTCGGTAATCGAGCGACGGTTGACCGCCTCCTCCACCGAGCGCTTGATATGCGTGCGGTAGCGGTCGAGGAAGCGCTGGCGGTTGACCGCGCTCTTGTGCTTGGCGTTGGCTCGCCGATCGATGAAATAGGTCATGGCGACCTCCTCGGCCTACTGCGATTTGCGAACCCGCAGGTACCACTCGGAGAGCAGCCGCACCTGTTTCTCGGTATAACCGCGATCGACCATGCGCGCGACGAAGTCCTCGTGTTTCTTCTGGTCTGCCGTGGATGCCTTGGCATTGAAGGAGATCACCGGCAGCAGCTCCTCGGTGTTGGCGAACATCTTGTGCTCGATCACCCCGCGCAGCTTCTCGTAGGACTGCCAGCTGGGATTCATGCCGTTGTTCTGGGCTCGCGCGCGCAGCACGAAGTTGACCACCTCGTGGCGGAAATCCTTGGGGTTGGAGATGCCCGCCGGTTTCTCGATCTTCTCCAGCTCCTCGTTGAGCGACTGGCGATTGAACAGCTCGCCGGTCTCGGGATCGCGGTACTCCTGGTCCTGGATCCAGAAGTCGGCGTAGGTCACGTAGCGGTCGAAGATGTTCTGGCCGTACTCGGAATAGGACTCCAGATACGCCGTCTGGATCTCCTTGCCGATGAAGTCGACGTAGCGCGGCGCCAGGTACTCCTTGATATAGCGCAGGTAGCGCTCGTGGGCCTCCTTGGGCAGCTGTTCCTGCTCGAGGCGCTGCTCGAGCACGTAGAGCAGGTGCACCGGGTTGGCGGCAATCTCGTGGTTGTCGAAGTTGAACACCTTGGAGAGGATCTTGAAGGCGAAACGGGTGGAGAGCCCGTCCATGCCCTCGTCGACGCCTGCAGAGTCGCGATACTCCTGGATCGACTTGGCCTTGGGGTCGGTGTCCTTGAGGTTCTCCCCGTCATAGACCCGCATCTTGGAGTAGACGCTGGAGTTCTCCGGTTCCTTGAGCCGCGACAGCACCGAGAACTGCGCCAGCATGCGCAGGGTGTCCGGCGCGCAGGGCGCCTGGTTGAGCGACGAGTGCTCGAGCAGCTTCTTGTAGATGTTGATCTCTTCGGTGACGCGCAGGCAGTAGGGCACCTTGACGATATACACGCGGTCGAGGAAGGCCTCGTTGTTGCGGTTGTTGCGGAACGCCTGCCACTCGCTCTCGTTGGAGTGCGCCAGCACCACGCCATCGAAGGGGATCGCGCCCATGCCTTCGGTGGGGTTGTAGTTGCCCTCCTGGGTGGCGGTCAGCAGCGGATGCAGCACCTTGATCGGCGCCTTGAACATCTCGATGAACTCCATCAGCCCCTGGTTGGACTTGCACAGCCCACCGGAGAAACTGTAGGCGTCCGGGTCGTCCTGGGAGTAGAGCTCGAGCTGGCGGATATCCACCTTGCCCACCAGCGAGGAGATGTCCTGGTTGTTCTCGTCGCCGGGCTCGGTCTTGGAGATGGCGATCTGGTTGAGCCGCGACGGGTAGAGCCTGACCACCTTGAACTGCGAGATATCGCCGCCGTACTCCTTGAGCCGCTTGGCCGCCCAGGGCGACATCACGCTCTTCAGGTAGCGCTGCGGGATGCCGTACTCCTTCTCGAGCAGCTCGCCATCCTCCTCGGGTGAGAACAGCCCCAGCGGCGATTCGAACACCGGCGAGCCCTTGATGGCATAGAACGGGACCTTCTCCATCAGCAACTTGAGGCGCTCGGCCAGCGACGACTTGCCGCCCCCCACCGGGCCCAGCAGGTAGAGGATCTGCTTGCGCTCCTCGAGGCCCTGGGCGGCGTGGCGGAAGTAGGCGACGATCTGTTCGATCGCCTCCTCCATGCCGTAGAACTCGGAGAATGCCGGGTAGCGGCGGATCACCTTGTTGGAGAAGATCCGCGATAGCCGGGAGTCCTTGGCAGTATCGATCACCTCGGGCTCGCCGATGGCCACCAGCATCCGCTCGGCGGCGGTGGCGTAAGCGGTGGGCTCGCTGCGACACAGTTCCAGGTATTCCTGCAGGCTGATCTCTTCCTGCTGAACGCGTTCGTAGCGGTTCTGCACATGATCGAAGATGCTCATCGAAGCCTCCTTAAGCGCGGACCCTCGGCGGCAGCGTCGAACCTCTTGCCGGGCGAGGTGACTCTATCAGCGTAGACAGAATTAGGCGGCGCTGGTTGGACACCGGACGCCGCAGATTCAACGCTAGTCGTCTCGACGGGACCGTTACCCCTCAGAGCGCGTTTGGGCGAGCAAGTTCGTTGAATACCGTTGATCATATGCGGTGCGTGAGGCGTCACTCTACCGCAAGGGGGGGGAGCCGGCGGGATCCGCCGGCATCCATGGTGCGCATGCTCCGGTGCATACTCGTGACATGCGCCTGACGAGCTTCAGCGAGCCGCCTGCTCACGCACGGCGTCGAGATCCCAGTCACGCAGCAGCTCCACTGCCGCGTCCTCAGTCTCGAGGTTCTGGCCGCTAACCTGCATCAGAATTCGACTATCGAGCAGCAGAGACACCTCAGCCTGAGAGCGTTCGGGCTCCCATTTGACAATGGCCATCTCCCGCCCCATGCGCTCCCGCTCCAGCTCGGGCTGGGCCGCGATCAGTGCCGGATTGTTGAACATCGCCGCCATGCCCTGGACCATGGGATGGTCGACCATCAAGGTGGCTTCCATCTGGCCGTTGCCATCCTCCTCGCGATACTGACGTTCCAGCATCGCGCCGCCGCCGCCCAGCATGGCGGCGGCCCCACCGTCCCCGGCGGAATGGGCTTCCCCGGCGCTCCAGCCCGCCGGGGGCTCGGGAAAGGTCTCGGCGATTCGCCCGGCTTCCCGACTGCGGATGTCGTTGATGGCGAACTCCAGCTCGGCGATCGCACCGCCGTAGTCCTCTTCCTCGTAGAGTGCCAGGCCCAGCTCGATCTGTTCGACCACGTCATCGGCCGACGCCGAAGCAGCGACCGTTAGCGAAAGTCCAACCCCCAGCAGGGCAGCGCTCAGCGTGCGTTGTCTTGGCATTATCATCACCCTTCCTCGTCAAAATGCGTTCCCGGCCGCCGCTCAGTGCAGCGGCTTACTCGTCCAGCGCGAGCCAGTGCAGACTCCCCTCGAGGCGCACGTCATCCTCACCGCTGGCATCGATGCTGAACTCGGCATCGAAACGCTCGCCGTTGGCCGCCAGCGTCAACTCACCGTCGACTTCATCGACGTCATGCCGAGTGAACTGAGCCCGCACGCTGTCATCATCGCGACCTGCCTGGACCGGATAACTTCCCGCTGCTGCCCCCGACGGCAGGTAGAGGTAGACCCCGTGGCCAATGTTCAGCATGTTGTCGCGGCTGGTGACACGGGCCAGCCTGGACTCGGCTTCCCCGTTGACGGTCAGCTCATACTCCACCTCGGACTGCAGCGTCAGCGGCAGATCCTTGACCGCCCCCTCGCTCGCCACCCGGCTTGCGTCCTCGCCACGCCCGTCGGCGGCCTCCAGCTGCCAGGCGGCATTGACCCGGTCAGAGTATTCGTCCAGATAGACGCTGCCCGAGACCTGACGCGCAAAGGTCCAGGCCATGCCGTCACCGCGGACATGGGCCTGGACCTGGTCGTCATCGGCATCGGAAAAGCCGGCCACCTGATAGCGGTTACCCGCCTCGGCGCCTTGCGGCAACACCAGCGTGACCCAGGCGCGTACGACATCGTCGGGGTCATCCTCGTGAGTGGCATCGGTATAGATTGAAATGGCGTAGGGCCCGTCGGCATTGCTGCCACTGCGGGAAGAACCGCTCCCCCGGGCGGGCCGAAAGGTATCGTTGCTCACCCCGCCGTAGCGCGGGTCATCCGCCGTGGTATATTCGCCCGTGGAGGTGACGGCACCGCTGATAGACAGCGTCGACTCACCGCTCTCAACGCTCTCCAGCAAGTCTGCCAGCTCGCCGCTGTCAGCACCCGAGGTGCCGGCTGCATCCTCCGCCTGCTGGTCATTGGCAGCGTCATCACACCCTGCCAATAAGCCCAGACTGGCTACAAGCACGCCTACCCGCCATGCGCTATTGCTCCCATGGGTCATGTCCGTTTCACTCCCTATTACCGACTTGTTATTAGCCTGCCGACAGCCTACTCGGCAGCGCTCAACGTGAGGGCTGCGCGCCTTGCGTTTCGCTGCCGTGGCCTGCCGCGCCCGCCTCGCTGGCCTTGCCCTTGAGCGTGCGGAACTTGGCGGACAGGCCATCCAGTTTGGCCTCCCACTCCGGGTCGGGGGTCTGCCCCTCGATGGTCTTGAAGTAGGCCTGCATCATGCAGGTGACGGCGAAGGGCTCCAGCACCGCCACCTTGACGCTCCAGGCGAACAGTAGCGCCACGATGACGCCGGTGGCCGACCAACCGCCGGGAATCAGATAGGCCACCAGCGCCGCCGGTGCCAACATGATCAGGAAGATGACGAAGGAGAGTCCGTAGACGATCAACGCCAGCCAGGCGGCATTCTTGAACATTGGCTTGAGGTTCTGGCCATACAGCACTAGCCCATCCCGGGAGGCGCCCCAGGGATTCTCGGCCCGGGTGCGAAAGCTGTAGGCCAGGATTACCTCGTCGATAAACCCCACGGCGATGCGCAAGAACATCTGCAGCAGCCGCAGGAACTGCCGCGCGCCGGGAATCGGCAGCAGCCCGAAAATGCCTCGCACCAGGCCGGTGAGGACACGCAGCACGCCCTTGATCAGCTGGTCCACTGCGAACAGGGCACTCGCCTGACCAAAGCGCTCCTTGACCGAGGCACTGGCGTGCTGAATCTGACTGCGCCCATGGGGCAACGACTGGCCGTCGAGCAGTTCCACCAGCACCGCGATATGCCCGGCCTTGACCATATACAGCAGGTACTCGCGCAGCACATACATCACGACGCCGACGATGCCGAAGCCGGCGACGCCGCCCCAGAAGGTGCTGGCGGCACGAAAGCCCTCGTCGCCCAGGCCGCCGATTCCCCAGCCGACCCCAGCGCCGACGCCGGTCATCAGCACATACGCCAGGGCGACGCCGAAATAGACAGCCAGCCGAAAGAGCACGAAGGGCAGCGTCTTGACCATTAGGCCAAGCGCCCTGCCGATGTTGAAATCCCACATGATGCCCCCTGCACAGAAAGCGTATCGTTAGTTGTCTGAGCGTGAGCGTTGCGCTCACCCCATGAGACTAATCAGCCTTTTGCCACTTGGCCCCGTTCGTTCACAGGGGAAAGGCCGGCGCTGGAACCGTCACTCCGCAACGGAGAGACTCACCTGCTCTATCACGGCGACACCGCCATACTCGAATTCGAGGGTTTCGATGTCCGTGGAGTAGCGATAGAGCAGTTGGAAGTGGCGCGGCTCATCGTCCGCCGGTAGCCAGAAGGGCTCCTGTTGCGCCATCGGCCCGGCCTGATAGACGCCCAGCAGCTCGCCTTCCGGCTCGCGCGGTCGCAGCCGACTGCCGACCTCCATCATGCCGCCGACCTCGCTGCGGTTGGCCATCGCCGCCTCGATCCAGACCAGCGTCTCACCCGCCGCGGCGGTATGGCCGGCGAAGCTGTCGCCTAGCGTCAGGTCATGGATCCGAAAGCCAATCGGGCCATCCTCTATCGACGCTCTCGGCTCGGCGTGCGGCTCACGCTCGCCCTCCTCGAGCGCGAAGCGCAGGGCCGGGCGAATCTCCGAGGAGATATCGGTACCGCCAAACTGCGGCATATAGGCCACCAGCTCGATATGTTCGGCGTCCTCGGGTATCGGGAACACCGCCTTGCCGCCGGCCCAGGCATCGGGGAGCAGCGCCGGGTCATCGCCCAGGGTGCTGAGCTCGAGGTTGCGCACATAGGCATGACGCCCGTCCACCACCGCTTGCAGCAGCCCCGGCGCCTCGATGTACTCCATCACGCGGCGCAGCGATGCCTGCGCCTCACGCTCGGCCGAGGCATCCAGCGCCCGGGCATCCACTGGAGTTCGCCACTCCCCCTGGCCGCGCAGGTCCACCACCAGCCACTGCATCGCCTCGGGAGCCGCCTCGCCCTGCCAGCGGTCATGACGATCCACGTCGTGAACGCCCAGCGACAACAGGTCGTGGCCCTGCCGGCGATTTGCCTGCTCCGCGCCCTCATCGGGCTCGGCCCGCTCACCCAGCAGCGGCACCACGATGGGCGCATACTGGTCGTGGTAGTAGTGCAGCGATAGCTGCGACAGCGCCTCGTCGGGCACGGCGAACGCCACTTCCCCGTGGCGCCTGGCGCCGGCTCGAGGCAGCACGAACTCGTCCTCCAGCTGCGAATCATTGGGCAGGATCGGCCGCGTCACCTGACGGTCGTCCACCAGCAGGTAGAGCTGACGCTCCAGCGATGCCACCAGCAATGGCTCGGGATAGCCCTGGCCGAACACCAGGTCGCTGGGCATCCAGCTGTCGAAGCGCAGCGCCAGCGTGACCCAGCGCTTCCCCGGCGGTGGCGCCTGGCCGTTCAGCTCATCGCTGAACGCCATGTCCTTGACGTGCAGGGTGACGGCACGGTTGCACCCCACGGCCGGGAGGCCCTCCCGCACCGCCTCGGCGCAGGGCGTCTGGGCCGCCAGCGGTGTCGCTGTCCACAGGCCTAGCAAGGCCAGCAGCCCCCCCATGCCGAGCAAGGCCTGGCGCGTGCGTGACGGGTTCATTGGCATCTCCTCAGTTGCAGCGGCCCCAGGAATCCACGATGTACCCGGCACCCTCCCCGGCCACGTCGCCGGCCACCTTGCCGATACCCGCCGAATTGAGCCGGTCGAAGGCGCCTCCGGAGACCAGCTCACGCCCGATGACGATATTGATGTCATGGGCCTCGGCGAGCCCTCCCAGTCCAGCGCTGACGGCGCTGCCGATCATCTCCTGGGCCGCGGCATCCTGGGTGCAGCACAGCGGGTCGCTGGCGGTAAACAGGCAACTCCAGATGCTCTGCACCATGCCGACCGCGCCCATGGCGCTGTCGCCGGCACTCATCAGGGTCAGGATCCCCTCGACGTACTGACCGCGACGATCACGACCGTAGCCGAGCAGATCACCGCTGCTGGGGTCGAGCTGCCACCAGGTCGGCGCAGCGTCGCGTGCCGGGGTGTCGGGCAGAAGCAGTGTCTGCCCCTCCTCGAGTCGCGCAGCGAAGTGCGCCTCGAGGTCGGCTTGTGGCCGCCAGCCAAGCGCCTCGAGACCTTCCAGGCTGGTCACCTGGTGCCACTGCCGCTCCTCACGCAAGTCGTGCAGGAAAGCCTGAGCCGTGTTGCCCAGGGCCGCGTGTTCGTCGGCCGCAAGCTCGGCCTCCAGCAGGGTGTCCAGCGCCCCCTGGGCCAGCCGGGTCGCGGCCACCCGCTCGCCGCTGGGCACCGTGACCCGATTATCGAGGATGTCGAACCCCTCGCGCCGCCGGTGCTCGCCCGCCTCGAACTCCATCAGCGTCACGTACCCCAGCAGGTTGAGGCGCGTCAGCGCGACGCTTTCAGGATCAGGACTGTAGGCCAGCCGCATGGCGGCAAGCTGATCCAGCGCCGATCGGCGGATATTGCGCGACTCGAGGGCCTCGCCGATGAAGCTGTCGTCCCCCTGGGCGCCGAGGTAGGCGCCAGCCAGGGCCGCCTGACGGTTGTTCATCAGCCCTTCATAGTCCCAGGCGGCCAGCTGCGCCGGCGGCACCCAGGTCGTCTGGCCAAGCACCGTCATAGTGCTCAACAGCTCGACGGCGCGCTGCTCGCGCAGGCTCTCATCGACCTCGAAACTCTCGACGCCAGCGCTGCGTCTGTCGGGACCAATCAGGTCCATCAGCGGACGCTCGACGGTGTGCGTCTCACGCCCCGGCGCCTCGACGTGGAAGCGCGTGATCACTGCGCTCAACTCCGGCGGCGTCTCCGGCTCGTCGGCGCCCAGACCGCCTACGCCCACCTCGCCCAGCGCACTGCCGGCTTCGCCGAAGGCGCCGGCAATGGAGGCCTGAGAGCCGAGATCGACAACGCTACCGTCGGCCATGATGCCGTACTGGCGCTCGAGGCTGTCACCCAGGCGCAGGTAGGGCACCCACTGCTCCTGGGTAAACAGCTCGTCCGGCAGGCTATCTAGCGCAAGGCTCCCATCGAGCAGCGACTGGGGCGACGGTAGCGCCATGGGATAGAGCTCAAGGTGCAGTTGCTGACCCAGCAGTTCGGCGGTCGGCAGTCGATGCGAGAAGGCCACCGCCTCCTTCAGTCGACCGCCTTCGAGCTGCTCGGCAACCACTTCAATGCGCAACCAGTGGCGAGCCGATTCGGGGAGCGCCTCGGGATAGTGGCTCTCGAGGTCGCCTGCCTCGATCAGCCGTTCGCCTGGGGCATGCTCCGGCAGCGCCGGATCGAAGTCCGACCAGCCATCGGCGGTGCGCTGCTGCACCCACCAGTGATCGGTCGGGCGGTCATCGCTGAGATCGGCGTCGTCTGGGACCGCGCCCAGCAGCGCGGTCAACCCCTCGGCCAGCCGCTGACTATCGGCCAGCAGCCTCGCCCGCCGTGTGTCGGCGGCCTCGCGCTGCTCCAACAGCGCCTCGGCCATGGCCTCGGGGTCGCTCTGGAGCCGCTCGGACAGGGCCGCGATCGACGCCTCGGAGAGGTCCATCTCGACGGGGCCATCTGGCCGCCTGGCCACCGCGTCGTCGGCCCAGGCCGAGTCGAGCCGCTCAAGCGCCTCTTCGGAGAGTTCGGTGCGGGCCAGGCGCACGGTGTGGCCGGCGTCCTCCATCAGCGCCGCCAGCAGCAGGGCACGGTCCAGGCTGGAGCCCATGCGATCCTGCATTACCCCGGCCGCCCCGCGCAGCTCTCCCGCATAGGGCAGCCAGCGGGTCTCGTCTCGCACCCATTCGAAGAGCGCCTCGGGGCGACTGCCCACCGCCTGCTGAGCCTCCGCGACCCGCAGGGTCTCCCACGGCAAGTCGTGATAGGCATCGCGCACGTTGCGGTCGAGGGTCAGCACGCGCTGCTCGAGATAGCGCTGGTCGCTCTCGCTCATGCCGGGCGCCCCCGGACACATCAGCGCTGCCGAGGCGATCGGCGCCAGCGTCAACGAGATACCCAACAGGGCCAGCCTAGTCATCACGCCCCACCTCCAGTGTCTTGTGCTGATTCGCTCCCAGCGTGAAGGCCCGGCGCTGCTCGCCCGCCTGGGTCTCAACCAGCAGCTCATACTCGCCCACGTCCAGCTCAACGGGGTCGTCATCCACCCGGCCCCGGGCAACCTCATCGCCGTCAACGTCGAGCACGCGCCAGGTGGCGGCCAGCGACTGGGCCAGCCCGGCCATCAACTCGTCGCCGTCGTGGCTGTCGAAGTACTCGCCGCCGCCACGGGCAGCGAAGCGCTCGAACTCGGCCTGCAGGCCGATCTCGTCGATATGGAAGCCGACGATATTGAGGCGCACGTCGACGCCTTCCGCGATCAGCTCATCGACCGAAGCCGCCACGTCGCCGTCGCAGGTCTCTTCGCCGTCGGTGAGCATCACCACCAGCCGCGGCTGGTCTTCGTAGCCGGCCAGGTCGTCTAGCACTGCATCCAGGGAGGCGGCCAGCGGCGTACGCGCCAGGTTGATGGCCTGGAGGCCATCCACCACCTCACGCACCTCGACGTGATTGCCGCTATCGGGCTCCACCAGCAGCTCTGTCTCACAGCTATGTGGCTCGGTGTGGCCATAGGCGCGCAGCGCCACCGGCACCTCATCGGGAATACGCTCGTCGAGGGTCTGCTGCACGATGCGCCGAGCCACTTCGATGCGCCGTCCACCCTCCATCTGGCGCAGCATGGAGCCCGATGCGTCGAAGATCAGGTGCACGACGCCGCCAGCCACCGCCGGCTGCTCGGGGTCGGCGTTGACGACGGCCAGCCGGCCGGGCTCCGGCGGTTCCTGATAGCGTGTCTCCAGCGTCAGCATGAACTCGCTGGGCTGGCGTAGCTCGCGCATGCCGGCCTCGAAGCCGCGAATCAGGTCGGTGCGGTCGGCGGTGTAGCGGTAGCGGCCATCGGCCACCTGGGCCCAGCTGAGCATTTGATTCTGGTACCAGCGGTTCTCGTCGGTGTCCTTGCGAGAGCCATGCGAGGCCTCCAGGCTGAAGATTCGTGGCCGAACCTCAGACAGAGGCTCCCAGGCGCCCAGGTCGCGGCCGGTCTGCTCGGCGTCGGTGATCAGGAAGATCGCACGCTGCCCCTCGCGCTGCGCCAGGGCGCGGCTGGCCAGGGCCAATGCAGGTTCCGAGTTGGAACTGCTGAACCTGCCGTCGTAGGCGGCGAGTGTCTGGGCCACCTGAGCGGGCTGCGTGGCCCAGCCATCGATCAGCAGGGGGCCCCCCAGCGGCAGCATGTTGAAGACCTCTTTGTCGGGTTCCAGTCCCTCGGCAAAGCGGTTCAGCGCCTGATAGATCGCCGGCTGGTGATTGGACAAACTGCCGCTGCCATCCCACAGGAAGACAATCGAGCGCGGCGGCTCGCTGACCGTGAGGCGGTACTCGCCTGCCGGGACATCCAGCGCCTCGGCCTGGCGGCGACCACTGCCGGCCGATGACCACTCGAGCGCCACCGCGTCGCCCTGCGCGTCATGCAGCGTCGCGCGCAGCCGCCCCCGAGCCGGCTCATCGAGCTCAAACGCCAGGGTGTTATCCGGCGCATCGAGGCTCAGCGCATAGTGGCGTGTATCTCCCGGCTCCTCGACCCGCCCCACGACACGATCCGTCAGGGCGTAAGGCGCCTCGGCATGACTATCGGAATCCTCGATCTCACGCGCCTGCTGGCGGCCGGCATCCTGCTCCGCCTCCAGCGGGCCGCGAGGACCGTCAAGCCCCCAGTGGCCGAGGATCGAGCGGCCGCTGTCGAGGGCATCGGCCTCGATCGCCTGCAGCGCTTCGGGGATACGCCAGCTGGCCCGACGCTCACCGTCAGGCATGTCGGGCTCGTCGAACACCAGACGCAGGTAGCGCATCCGCGGTGCGTCGGATAGCCCCAGGGTCGCCACCCCCTCATCGTCACGCGACAGGCTCCAGTCGGCCTGATGCTCCCAGGGCCCTACCGGCGATTCCAGCGTGGAATACACCGCCACCTCGTCCACCGGCAGACCATCCCAGTCGAGGTTCTCGACCCAGCGCAACTCATCGATCCGCGCCGCGCGCTGCTGCAGGAAGGCGAAAACCATCTCGACGCGCTCGCCGCTGATACGCTGGCCGCGCCGCACGCGGCGCTCACTCATCACCCCTCGATGGTTGTAGCGCTGCCCCTGAAAGCCATACAGGCTGCTGAGATCCGGCAGGGTGTAGACCCAGTGTCCGCCCAGCTCATGATCGAGCAGGTCATGGCGCCGTTCGGCCAGCTCACCGCTCGGCTCACCGAGCACCCGCAGCGCTCCACTGCCGTGGCGAGAGCGCCGCCGTTCGCCTTCGGCAAGAAAGATCGACAACGGCCGCAGTTGCACATAGCGTGCCTCCTGCGGCTCATCGAAGGGGAAAAACTGCTCGCCGTCGCGGCTGTCCAGCGCCAGGGTCGTTACCACCTCCAGATCGTCGAGGGATTCGCCCAGCGCGACCTCGACCGTTTGCCAGCGATAGCTGTGCGCATGCCGAGAGCGTTGATTGAGGGCCAGGCCATGCACACGTCCTCCCTCGCCGGCCAGACGGATCGGCGGCAGAGGCTCGCCCGGGTCGACATCGACTTCGATGGAACTCCCGGCACTGGCCATCGTGTCGATCAGGAAGTGCCCGCCGCGGGCAAGGCCGCCGAGGTCACTGTCCAGTTCATTGCCATCGGCATCGACGAAGTGCGCACCGAGGTGTCTCCAGGCCATGTCCACTTTGCCATCGAGCGGCGCTGGCACGGCAGGCACCAGCTGTGGATCCAGGGCCCCTGCAGTGGGGTCCATCTGCAGGTCATGGCGTGCCGTATGATCTCCCGCCGCGACGAACAGCGAGGGCGGGTCACTCCTCAGCATCTCGGGCGGCAGCGTCCAGGTCAGGGTCAGCTGGCGTTGCTCTCCGCCCTCCAGGGCGAGTGACTCGGGCAGCCCCGACAGCGACCATCCGGCCTGGCTGGCATGGGCTTGCATGGGTAGTTCCAGGGGCGACTCATCTTGATTGCTGACCGTCAGACGGGTCTCGAGGCGCTGGGCGTGGGGCTGAAAAGGCGGCAAGCGCCGGCTATCGCTGTCCAGCTCGACGGCGATGGGCGCCGTTTCAGGCGTATACGGTTGCGCCGGATCCTCCAGGGTCAGGTTCCTGGTGCCTCGACCGATGCTGGCCCAGACATACCACTGCTCCCCGCCGGGCACCGTTACGGCATAGCGACGCCGCTCGTCGGTCTCTTCTATCTCGAGCTCATTGCCATCCGCATCGACGAAGCGCAGTTGATCGCCGATGCGCCGCGCCTCGAAATGCAGCGTGCGAGTCTGCTCACTCAGCGGGAGCCGTTGATAGCCCTCGGCGTCATCCAGGCCCCTCGCTTCAGGGTTGATGACGCCGTCGTCGGGGACCAGGGCGGCCTGGTCGATGTGCTTGGCAAGCCCCGCCACGCCCTGATGGTGCCAGGGATCGCCGACCGCCAACGCGACGCGGTAGGGGGCTTGCGCAGGCGACTCCCCCTCGAGCCGCAGGACATAGTCCCCGGGGGGCAGCATCCTGCTGATGCGCGTATCGCGCTCCAGATCGAGCGTGCGCAGCACTTCGCTGCCCTGCCAGATCAATCGAGCCTCGAGACTCCCCGCCTCCGGCGGCGCCAGGTCCATCACCAGCCGGTTCTCGCCGGGCAGATGAAAGTGGAAGTGGTCCACGTCATCCTCACTGTGGAAATGCCCCTCGACGGCCTCGCCCAACCACAGCGGGTTGGCATCCTCCGGCTCGTCGTTGGGCTCCATCTCGCGGCCCGGCTGGGGTTGGCCAAGCGGCAGGGCCTCGAGACGGTAGTCGGTGTCCTGCCCTTCGACGAGGACTTGATAGCGCCCCGGCAGCAGGCGCACCGGGCTCAGCCGCCGCTGCTGCAGAGGCTCGCCGCGCCGTGACTGCGCGCTGTCGAGAAAAGGCCGACGGTCGCCATCATGGAAGAGTGCCAGGCGCTCGATAGGATCGCCTTCGGCATGCAGCTCCCAGACCTGGGTCTCGCCGCTGACCTGCAGCTCGAACCAGGCGCTGTCGCCGCCTTGCAAGCGCCCCTGACGGGCATCATCGGCTCTCAGCACCGCGGCCCAGTCACGGTTGTCGTTAGGCGCGCCCACCCAGCCGCGCCGCTCAGGCAAGTCCGCCTTCATCAGCCGCACCTCGGTGGGCACGGGATCATCGGCGCGGCGCGACAGCCGCAACTGCAGCAGGTAGTCGCCCGCCACGAGCTGCATCCGATCGAACAGCGCCTCGGCTGGGCCATCACGGCACACCGGGTCGCGGGCGTCGTCGCCGCGCCGGTTCAGACACACATCGATATCACGGTCGGTGTCGCCGACCACATCCAGCCGCTGTCCCGCCGCCGACTCATCCACCGAGAAAGCCAGGTACTGGCGCTGATTGGGCACCAGATCCAGCGCAGCCGTCTCATCGAGCCCGAACCACAGCGCCTCCTCTTGCGACGAGGCTTCGACCTCGACGACGTCCTGCTTCTCCGCGTCCGGCACGGGGCGCTGACCATCCTCGATCAGTTCCAGCCCGACTCGGCCGATGGCCTCGCCCTGGGGATGGCGCAGGTGCAGGCGACTGCCCTGGGTGAGATCCAGGCGTGTCCAGTGGTGTTGAACGGGTGAATCAGCGTGCACCTCGGCGATGCGCTCACCGGCGCCGTTCTCGATCCAGGCTTCCAGGGAAACCCCCAGTTCACCCAGCAGCTCGAGCCGCCACAGCAACTCCTCGGCGTCCTCCTCCGGGACCAGCGGGATCTGGTGCTCGGCCACGTCGAGATGGAAGAACCACACTCGACCAGGCGTCACCTCCAGCTCATCCGCCGCGTCGGGCCCGACCTGGCCACGCACCCTCAAGCGTCCCGCTTCGGTCAGGGTCAGCTGGTACTCACCGCCCATGCCCTGGGCCAGGAAGCCGATCAGGTGCTCTCCGGGAGGTACGATCAGCTGCTGGCGACGCTGCCGCGGCTGGTCGGCGCTGACGTCCATGGTCATCAGGCGCGTCTCCTCGGCCGCCGTCTCCTCGGGCTGCGCCTCTCCGAACTCGGCGACGCCGCTGGATGCCGGGGCTTGCTCCTCCGCAGGCCAGGTGAAGTGCACCTCGATGGCCGCCTCGGTATCGCCCTGCAGCTCGACCTGCCATAGCCGGTCGGTCTGATTGTCATCCAGCGCCCACCAGAACAGATCTGTGTCGTCGCCAGACACCTCGCCGACCAGCCGCGCCTCAGCGCTAACCGACTGGGCCTGCTCAGGCGTGTCATTGGGTTCCTGTGAGAACGTCACTTGCGGATAGGCATCGACACCCTGCGCGACTACCAGCGCCAGCAGCGCCGCGCCCACTCGGCCTGCGACTCGCATCCTGATTCCCCTGCTCTTGTTGTATGCCCCCAGCCTAGTGCAGGCACTTGCGTCTTCCCCCGTTCATTCGAACGGGGACAGCGCCGAGCAGCCGTCGGAAGATGAGATTCCTGATATTGGCTATGGTGACCATACCCCCATGACAAAGGAGCCCATCATGCTGGAGCGCAACGACTCCACACCAATCGCCATCGCCCTTCGCCGGCTTGCCGCTGGACTCCTGGCAGGCATCGCACTGCCCGCTGCCGCGCTTCCCGCCCCCGAGGCGACCCCCGTCTTGTACATCAGCGGCGATATCGCCCATCCCAATGTCGGCGAAGAGGCCCACATCGACCGCAGCCTGTTCGCCGACCTGCCCCGCCACACGCTGGATACGGCGACCGTGGTCACCGACGGGGTCAGTCATTTCGAAGGGGTCTTGATGCGCGACCTGCTCGATGCCGTCGGCGCCGAGGGCGACAAGGCCGTCGCCACGGCGCTGAACGACTACATCATCGACATCCCCATGCAGGATTTTCACCAGTTCGATGTCCTGCTGGCCGACACCATGGACGGCGAAACCCTCACCGCTCAGGACAAGGGGCCGCTGTGGATCGTCTATCCGCGTGACGATCACAGCGAGCTGCAAGATATTCGCTACGACTATCGCTGGGTGTGGCAACTCGAACGACTCGAGATCCGCTGATGGTCTGGCGTCGCCGCCCGGCCTATGCCCTGCCGGCCCTGGCGATGGTCGCCTTCGCCGGATTGCTGACGTTCTCACTGGTGCGCCTGATCCAGGTCGAGCAGGACATGCGCAGCAACGTCAGTGAGAACATGCTATGGGTGATTTCCCAGGCCCAGGTGGCCAGCCATCGGCTCGACGAAGAGGTTCACCGCCTCACGCTCGGTGACCCGGCCGCTCGCCCGGCGCTGCGCTATGACGTGCTGACCAGCCGCCTGGTGTTGCTCGACGAAGGCCCCCAACGTCGCTACCTGGAGGCGCTGGGGTTCGCCGAGCAGGTCGATGAGGCTTTTGCACGCCTGGCGGCCATCGAACCGCAGCTCGATGCCATCGCGCCCAACGCACCGAGGGTGGCCGATAGCATCCACGCCGAGCTCAAGCCGCTGATGCAGGACCTCAACCGCATTGCCAATGCCGTCATGGTCGAAGAGTGGGAGGCCACCGGCGAGCGCCTTGACCGGCACCGCAACAGCACCCTGCAGGTGATCGCGTCGGTGGTGGGCCTGATGCTCTGCGGGCTGGCCCTGGCCGCCTTGCTCATTGCCGCGCTGCGCCAGCGCCGCGCCGCACAGCAAGCGCTAGCCGAGCATCGTGACCAGTTGGAAGTCGAAGTGGAGCGTCGCACCCGCGATCTCGAAGCAGCGCGACATCGGGTGGTGGCTGCCATCGATACGGCACCGGATGCCTTTGCCGCCTTCGATGCCGACGGCCGACTGTCGCTGGTCAATCCCAAGCTGACGCAGATGCTGCCCGACGCCAGTCGACGACTGCCGCTGGGATGCTCCCTAGCGCACGCCCTGACGGTACTCGGCGACTGCGACGATAATGGCGAACTGAAGGGCGTCGCGAAGGAGCGTCGCGAAGGCACGCTGCGCTGCGATCTGCATATCGCCGAGCTGGGCTGGCTGCAGCTGACCATGACCAGCAGCCGCGATGGCGGCCATGTCATACGGCTGGCCGATATCACGCCTTACAAGCAGGCCTCGGAGGCACTCGAACGCGCACTGCAGCGCGAGCGCGGCGTCAGCGACTTCTATCGCAGCTTTGCGGCCATGGTCTCGCACCAGTTCCGCACCCCGCTGGCGGTGATCGACTCCGGCCTGCAGCGTCTGCAGCGGCTCGGCGAGCGACTCGATGACACCCAGCGCCAACAGCGCTATCGGCGCCTGCGCGACTCGGTCGCCCACATGACGCGCCTGGTGGGCAGCTCGCTGACCGCCGCTCGCCTGGATGGCGGCCAGATCGAGGCCGCCTCGACCTGCTGTGACCTGCAGCCGCTGGCGGCGCGATGCTGCCATCTGCAAGCCGACGCCAGCGGCTCATCACGCATCCGACTGAGGCACCAGGAGGATGCCCCGCTGCTGGCGCATTGCGATCCCATACTGGTCGAGCAGATTCTTTCCAACCTGCTCTCGAATGCCCTCAAATACTCACCCGATGACACCCCCATCGAGGTCTGCCTGGGGCATGACGAGCTGGGCGTCTACTGTGCCGTTCGTGATCACGGCCGCGGCATCGACGCAGCGGACCAAGCGCGGCTGTTTGAACGCTTCTTCCGCTCCTCCAATGCCACCGACCAGCCCGGCATCGGCCTGGGGCTGAATATCGCCCGCCATCTGGCACGCATTCAGCGCGGAGACATCGACGTTGATTCACGCCCCGGCACGGGCACCACCTTCCGCCTGCGCCTACCGCATGCCAGCGACGCCACGCTTGCAACGGGAGAGACCCGATGACATCGACCCAGGACCCACACCGCCCGCTGATCCTCTGCGCCGAGGATCACCACGAGCTGCGGCGCGACATCTGCGAAGAGCTCAGGGAAGCCGGTTACGGCGTGATCGAGGCCGCCGACGGCGACCAGGCCATGCAGCAGCTCGAAAGCGCCGTTCCCGACCTGATCCTGTGCGATATCAACATGCCGGGACGCAACGGCTACCGGATACTCGAGGATATTCGGCAGCGTCGCCCCGACCTCGCCGACACCCCTTTCGTGTTTCTCACCGCCCTCTCGGAGCCCGGCGATATCGTCGACGGCAAGCGCCTCGGCGCCGACGACTATCTGGTCAAGCCGGTCGATTTCGACCTGCTGCTGGTCACCGTCAATGCCCGCCTCCGCCAGGTGCGGCGCATGCGCCACAAGGCCCATGAGGAGCTCGACGAGCTGCGTCACGCCATGGCCCAACTGCGCCATGAGATATCCCAGCAGGCGTTCGGTGCCGCCACCCGAGCGCTGGACCTGGTGGCACCGGGCATGGTGCTGCTCGACCATGACGGCAAGCACCTGTTCGCCAACCGTCAGGCCCAGCAACTGGCATGCGAACAGAACGGCCTACGCCTGGACGACTCCTTGATAGCGCTCGGCAAGCGCGATTCACGGGCCCTGAAGAAGATCCTCGACGCCTCGCTCGCCGCCAGTCAGGCCGGCCAAGACACTACCAGCTGCCTACGCCTGCCGCGCCCCGGCGAACGGCGGGATCTGTTGCTGCTGGCCTGCTCGCTCCCCCACCCCGACACGGCGATGGTCACGGCCCCCTCGGTGGTGGTGATGCTGGCCGACCCCGAACATCGCGGTCAGCTCTCCCAGCAAATGCTGGCCAGCCTGTTCGGCCTGACGCCCGGTGAGGCACGCATCGCCGTGGCCCTGGCCGAGGGTTGGCGCACCGACGAGATCGCCGAGCGGCTGGCGATTGCCACCACCACCGTGGCATTCCATTTGCGCAACCTGTTCCAGAAGACCGACACCCATCGCCAGGCCGACCTGATCGCCCTGCTGCTGGCCGGCTCGATGACCTGCTACGCCACTGCTTAGAGCCGCGCGGCCAGCCGCGTGCCCTGGTCGATGGCGCGCTTGGCATCCAGCTCGGCAGCCTCATCGGCGCCGCCGATGATCTCCACCGCGATCCCCGCCGCCTGCAGCGGCGCCAGCAGTTCACGCACCGACTCCTGGCCGGCGCACACCACCACGCTGTCGACCTCGAGCAGGCGCGGCTCGCCGTCGCGGCGAATATGCAGGCCGTCATCGTCGATGCCCAGGTACTCGCAGCCGGCTAGGGTCTCCACGCCGCGCTGCTTGAGCGCGGCGCGGTGCACCCAACCGGTGGTCTTGCCCAGGCCCTTGCCCGGCTTGGACGCCTTGCGCTGCAGCAGGAACACCTGGCGCGGCACCTCGGGGCGCTGGCGCGGCTTGAGCCCGCCGCGCTCGGTCACTTCCAGATCGACGCCCCACTCGTCGCACCAGGCGTGGGTATCCAGCGCCGGGTGGCCGACATGGCTCAGCAGCTCGGCGACGTCGAAGCCGATGCCGCCGGCGCCGATGATCGCCACCCGCCGTCCGACCCGCTCGGGGTGGGTGATCGCCGTGGCATAGCTCATCACCTTGGGATGGTCGCTGCCGGGCAGCTCGAGGCGCCGCGGCCGCACGCCGCTGGCCAGCACCACGGCATCGAAGTCGCGCAGCGCATGCACATCGGCCTCGCAGTTGAGGCGTACCCGCACGCGGTGCTTGTCGAGCATCACCTTGTAGTAGCGCAGGGTCTCGTCGAACTCCTCCTTGCCGGGAATCTTGCGCGCGTAGTTGAACTGGCCGCCGAGCTCGCCGGCACGCTCGAACAGCGTCACCCGGTGGCCGCGGCCGGCCGCGGTCACCGCCGTGGCAAGCCCCGCCGGCCCGCCGCCGACCACCGCGACATCGCGCGGCTCGGCGGCGGGCTCGATGGCAAGCTCGGTCTCGTGGCAGGCGCGCGGGTTGACCAGGCAGGAGGTCAGCTTGCCCTGGAAGGTGTGATCGAGGCAGGCCTGGTTGCAGGCGATGCAGGTGTTGATCTCGGCGCTGCGCCCCTCGGCGGCCTTGGCCACCCACTCGGGGTCGGCGAGGAACGGGCGCGCCATGGAGACCATGTCGGCATGGCCGTCGGCCAGTACCTGCTCCGCCACCTCGGGCATGTTGATGCGGTTGGTAGCGATCAGCGGGATCGACAGCTCGGCCTTCATGCGCCGCGTGACCTCGCTGAAGGCCGCCCGCGGCACGCTGGTGACGATGGTCGGCACCCGCGCCTCGTGCCAGCCGATGCCGGTGTTGATCAGGCTGGCGCCGGCGGCCTCGATGGCCCGCCCCAGGGTGACGATCTCGTCCCAGCTGCTGCCCTCCTCGACCAGATCGATCATCGACAGCCGGAAGATGATCAGGAAGTCGTCGCCCACGGCGGCGCGGATGCGCCGCACGATCTCCACCGGCAAGCGCATGCGGTTCTCGAATGCCCCGCCCCAGGCGTCCTCGCGCTGGTTGGTGCGCAGGCACAGGAACTGGTTGATCAGGTAGCCTTCCGAGCCCATCACCTCGACGCCGTCATAGCCGGCGTCGCGGGCCAGGCTGGCGCAGCGCACATAGTCGTCGATCTGCTGCTCGACCTCGTCACTGGAGAGCGCTCGCGGCATGAAGGGGTTGATCGGCGCCTGCAGCGCCGACGGCGCCACCAGCTCGGGGGAGTAGGCGTAGCGCCCGGCGTGGAGGATCTGCAGACAGAGTCGCCCGCCCTCGGCGTGCACCGCCTCGACCACCGGCCGATGACGCTCGGCCTCTGCGCTGCAGGTCAACTGGGCGGCGCCCTGGAACACCGCGCCCTCGGGGTTGGGCGCGATGCCACCGGTAACGATCAGCCCAACCCCGGCGCGAGCGCGCTCGGCGTAGAAAGCGGCGAGGCGCGAGTAGCCGTCCGGCGCCTCCTCGAGGTTGGTGTGCATGGAGCCCATCAGCACGCGGTTGGGCAGCGTCACGCTGCCCAGGGTCAGGGGACGGAACAGATGCGGATAGTCGGTCACGGCGGCTGCCTCGTTTGCGGCAAAATTCAAACAACTGTATGACAGTTCTGCGGTAGAGTGTAGACGAACCGGCCAGGGACTCAATCCCGACCAAGGCCGTAGCGGCATTTCATCATCGCCAAGGAGCCCACATGTCCGACCTTGCCGTCAGCCCCGTCGAGCGCCACGCCGTGCCCCTCGCACAGGGCGCCGTGCACCTCACCCGCTTCCGCCCGGAGGGCAGGCCGCGCGGCTGCGTGCTGTGCTGGCACGGCGCCATTGAGTCGGGACGCATCTTCCATAGCCGCTCGGGCAAGGGCCTGGCACCGTGGCTGGCGCGCCACGGCTATGAGGTATTCGTCGCCGACCAGCGCGGCCGCGGCGAGGCACCGCCGCGGCCGGCACGCGGCATCGCGCTGGACCAGACCGACGTCATCGTCGACGAGATCCCCGCCGCCATCGAGGCCTGCCTGGCGCTGTCCGGCGCCGCGCGGCTGCATCTGGTCGCTCACTCCTGGGGTGGGGTGCTGCTCGCCTCGAGCCTGGCACGCTTTCCGGCGCTGCGCGAGCGCATCGGTCGCCAGGCCTACTTCGGCACCAAGCGTAGCGTGAGAAGCTGGACCCCGCAGCGGCTGCTCTACGTCGACCTGATCTGGAAGGGACTCGCGCCGCTGGCTCGTGGAGTGTGCGGCTACCTGCCGGCGCGAGCGCTGCGCTGGGGCAGCGACGACGAATATGCCGGCAGCCATCGCCAGGGCGCCGACTGGGTGCGCCCCAGGCCATGGGTCGACCGTCGCGACGGCTTCGACTACGCCGCGGCGCTGGCCGACGGCGGCCTGCCGCCGGCACTGCATATCGCCGGAGCGGCGGATCGCGCCCTGGGCCACCCGGACGACGTGGCACGCTTCGCCGCGGAGTGCGGCCCGCACCGCCAGCGCCACCTGACGCTGGGGCGCGACCAGGGGCTCAAGCGCGACTACGGCCATCTCGACATGCTGACGCACCCCAGCGCAATGCAGGAGGTGTTTCCGCAGCTGGTCGAGTGGTTCGAGGAGGGCTGACAGCAAAAACCCCGAGCCGGGGCTCGGGGTCTGCAGAATTCGGGATTGTCGATATGGCGGACCGGACGGGACTCGAACCCGCGACCTCCGGCGTGACAGGCCGGCATTCTAACCAACTGAACTACCGGTCCGCGATGGTGGGTGATACCGGATTCGAACCAGTGACCCCCAGCATGTGAGGCTGGTGCTCTAACCAACTGAGCTAATCACCCACGCGTACGACAAATTAAGACAGGCACAGACATGGCGGACCGGACGGGACTCGAACCCGCGACCTCCGGCGTGACAGGCCGGCATTCTAACCAACTGAACTACCGGTCCGCATTGGCGATAAGGCCTGTCGGCCAGAGCGCGCATCTTGCCTGGTGCTGCTTGGCAGCGAACTGCCGAGTGGAAAACTGGCGGACCGGACGGGACTCGAACCCGCGACCTCCGGCGTGACAGGCCGGCATTCTAACCAACTGAACTACCGGTCCGCTGTGTTTCCTACGTCTCCGAGCCTGCTGTCTCAGGCCCCATCGCCAGGCGATGGTGGGTGGTACTGGGTTCGAACCAGTGACCCCCAGCTTGTAAGGCTGGTGCTCTCCCAACTGAGCTAACCACCCCTCGGTACGTGGCGACGCATTCTACAGAGCGGCGTTACGATGTCAACGCTTTTTGCATCACCAGAGGCTCATCCAAGCCTCCGTCATGCTGCCGGGGTTTTGGTTGACTTTCATCGACTTGCCCGCATTGCCGCGGCGACCACCTGGGCCGCCTCGGCGATCAGCGAGTCCTGGGTGCGGCCGGAACTCTTGCGCGGCTTCCAGTCGTGCTCGCCATCCTCGAGGAAGTGCAGCTGCGTTTGCCGCGGCAGTCGATAGCCGTCCACCTCCTCGCGAGTACCGAAGGGGTCGCGGGTGCCCTGCAGCACCAGGACCGGGCAGCCCAGCAGCGGCCAGTGGGCGAGCCGGGTGGTGTCGGGCTTGCCCGGGGGATGAAACGGGTAACCGCACAGGACTAGCCCGGGGGCCTCGTCACGCGCCGCGAGTAGGCTGGCTGCACGCCCGCCCATCGACTTGCCACCCAGCCACGGCGCGGGCAGCGAATTATGTGACACGATGTCGCACCAGGCGGCCAGTTCATCGACCAGTTTATCGATCCGCGGCGGCGGCCGCCGGCGCCCTTCCAGCCGCATGCGACGCATGTAATCGAACTCCACGCCGAGCGCCTGAACACCGCATGCAGCGAGCGCCTCTCGCAAGCGTTGCATGAACGTGGAATCCTGCCCGGCGCCTGCCCCGTGGGCCAGTAGCAGTCGCCCCAGATGCGCTTCGCCGGTGATCGCCAGACGGCCGTGGCCCACCACCTCGAGGGTGCCCTGACGCCCCTCGACGAGCCACTCCGCCACCTGCTGGGGCACTACGCCAACCTCGTTTCGTCCCTGCCTGTGGATCACGTTTATCTCCTGAAAGCGTCTACGCTTATGCGTGGATTGGATGTTCAGCTTGGGCGACGGCTGCGCTAGAATCGGCGCCCTGAATCTTGATCTGCATCATCATGGGGGCACTCGCGTCCGGGCACACTAGCCCGCGGGACGTCTCCCCCACTCGCGTTCGATGGGAACCTGACATGAGCACAGCATTTGAACACCCGACCTACAACTACAAAGTAGTTCGGCAGTTCGCGATCATGACGGTAGTCTGGGGCATCGTTGGCATGGCCATCGGTGTCCTCCTGGCTGCTCAGCTGGTCTGGCCGCAACTGAACCTTGGGCTGCCGTGGACGAGCTTCGGCCGCCTGCGCCCGCTGCACACCAACGCCGTCATCTTCGCCTTCGGCGGCTCGGCGCTGTTCGCCACGTCCTACTACGTGGTTCAGCGCACCTGTCAAACGCGCCTGATCTCCGACAAGCTCGCCGCCTTCACATTCTGGGGCTGGCAGGCGGTGATCGTCGCCGCGGTGATCACCCTGCCCATGGGCTTCACCACCTCCAAGGAGTACGCCGAGCTGGAGTGGCCGATCAACATCCTGCTGGCCATCGTCTGGGTGACCTACGCCGTCGTCTTCCTGGGCACGATCAAGATTCGCAAGACGCCGCATATCTACGTCGCCAACTGGTTCTTTGCCGCCTTCATCCTCACCGTCGCGGTGCTGCATATCGTCAACAATGCGGCCATTCCGGTGAGCATGATGAAGTCGTACTCGATCTACGCCGGGGCCATCGATGCCATGGTGCAGTGGTGGTACGGCCACAACGCGGTCGGGTTCTTCCTCACTGCCGGCTTCCTGGGCATGATGTACTACTTCGTGCCCAAGCAGGCCGAGCGTCCGGTCTACTCCTACCGGCTGTCGATCGTGCACTTCTGGGCGCTGATCATCATCTACATGTGGGCCGGCCCCCACCACCTGCACTACACCGCCCTGCCCGACTGGGCCCAGTCGCTGGGCATGATCATGTCGATCATCCTGCTGGCACCCTCCTGGGGCGGCATGATCAACGGTATGATGACCCTCTCCGGCGCCTGGCACAAACTGCGCACCGACCCGACCCTGCGCTTCCTGGTGGTGGCCCTGTCGTTCTACGGCATGTCGACCTTCGAAGGGCCGATGATGGCGATCAAGACCGTCAACGCGCTGTCGCACTACACCGACTGGACCATCGGCCACGTCCACTCCGGGGCACTCGGCTGGGTGGCGATGATCACCATCGGCTCGATCTACCACCTGCTGCCGCGTCTCTACGGCCAGACCGAGATGTACTCGGTCAAGCTGATCGCCGTGCACTTCTGGCTGTCGACCATCGGCACCGTGCTGTACATCGCCGCGATGTGGGTCAACGGCATCCTGCAGGGCCTGATGTGGCGTGCGGTGAACCCGGACGGCACGCTGATGTACACCTTCATCGAATCGATGGAGGCCAGCGGCCCCGGCTACATCGTGCGCTGGATCGGCGGCCTGTTCTGGATCGTCGGCATGCTGCTGATGGCGCTGAACACCTACATGACCATCAAGCGTAGCACCGCTGCCCAGCAGCCGCTGCCGCAGACCGCCTGAGCAACCCGGGGAAGTCGTTCGCATGAAACACGAGATTGTCGAAAAGAATGTCGGCCTGCTCTCCGTGCTGATCCTCGTGGTGATCAGCTTCGGCGGCCTGGCCGAGGTCGTGCCGCTGTTCTTCCAGGAGGAGACCACCGAGCCGGTCGAGGGCCTCGAGCCACTCTCGGCGCTGGAGCTCGAGGGGCGTGATATCTACATCCGCGAAGGCTGCGTCGGCTGCCACTCGCAGATGATCCGCCCGTTCCGCGCCGAGACCGAGCGCTACGGCCACTACAGCGTGGCCGGAGAATTCGTCTATGAGCACAACTTCCTGTGGGGCTCCAAGCGCACCGGCCCGGACCTGGCCCGCGTCGGCGGCCGCTACAGCGACGACTGGCACCGTGCGCACATGTACAACCCGCGCGACGTGGTGCCCGAGTCGATCATGCCGGCCTACCCGTGGCTGTTCGAACGCACCCTCGACGGCCGCCACACGCCGCGCAAGATGGAGGTGCTTCGCAGCATGGGGGTGCCCTACACCGACGAGGATATCGAGAACGCCACCGCCGAGGTGCGTGGCCAGCAGGAGATCACCGCACTGGTCGCCTACCTGCAGCAGCTTGGCACCGTGCTCGAGGGCACCCGTTGATCATGGATACTGGAACCTTTCGCGGCATCATCACCTTTCTGGTGCTGGTTTCCTTTCTCGGCATCACCTGGTGGGCCTACTCGAAGCGCCGCAAGCCGGACTTCGAGGAGGCCGCCAACCTGCCGTTCGCCGATGACGATGAGCCGGCGCAAGACGCCAACGCTCCGGACCGCGAGCCTGACACTCGCGACGCCGAATCCCGCACCGACCAGGGAGACAAGAACACATGAGCAATCTTTGGGATGACTCTCTCTCCGGCTTCTGGAGCGCCTGGATCATTGTCATCACGCTGGGCACCATCGCCTTCAGCGCCTGGATCCTGTTCGCCAACCGGCGCACCGACAAGATCCCCGACGCCGAGGGCAACGTCGAAACCACCGGCCACGCCGCCGACGGCATCGAGGAGTATGACAACCCGCTGCCGCGCTGGTGGTTCATGCTGTTCATCGGCACCATCATCTTCTCGCTGGGCTACCTGGCGCTCTACCCCGGCCTTGGCAACTTCCGCGGCATCCTCGGATGGACCCAGGTCGGCCAGTGGGAAGACGAAGTGGCCCGCGCCGAGGAGCGCTATTCGCCGATTTTCGCCCAGTACAACGAGATCGAGATCCCCGAACTGGCCCGCGATGCCGATGCCATGCGCGTCGCCGAGCGGATCTACCAGAACAACTGCGCGGTGTGTCACGGCGCCAACGCCCAGGGCGGCTACGGCTTCCCCAACCTGACCGACGGCGACTGGCTCTACGGCGGCGAGCCGGACGATATCGTCACCAGCCTGGTGCGCGGCCGCAACGGCCTGATGCCCTCCTGGCAGCAGCTCGGCGCCAACAACATCGAGAACGTCACCCAGTACGTGCTGGCACTCTCGGAGCTCGACCACGACGAAGAGCGCGCCAGCCAGGGGCAGCCGATCTACGCCGCCTCCTGTGCCGCTTGTCACGGCGCAGAGGGCCTGGGCAATCAAGCGCTCGGCGCGCCCAACCTGACCAACGACATCTGGCTCTATCAGGCCCCGGGGCAGAGCGTCGCCGACTCGGTGCGCCAGACGCTGCGCAACGGTCGCAACGGCCATATGCCGGCTCAGGCCGCCTACATCGGCGAGGACCGCGTGCACCTGGTAGCGGCCTATGTCTACAGCCTCAACCTGGACGACGACGAGGAGTGATCCGTGGCAGGCGCCGCCGGGCGCCTGTACGCGAACACGCTGGCCGCTGCGGCAGGCGGGTGCGGCCCGCGGTCGCACCGCCATCATCGCCCCCATCGCAACGGTACAATCCTTCTCTCCTCTTCTCTGTTTCAGCGCCCCCGTGCGCGCGGTGACATCGCCATGTCCGAGCGGATTCCCAGCCGAGACGTAACGCCCGATCCGGCAGTCGGCCAGCATCCGCCTGCCAGCGTGCAGCAGAACATGTACGCCAGCCGGCGGCATATCTACGTGCGTGAGATCAAAGGGCTGTTCCAGCGCCTGCGGCGCAGTGCCAACTGGGGACTGATGCTGCTGTTCTTCGCCACCCCCTGGATCACCTGGGGCGGCCGGCCGGCGGTATGGTTCGACCTGCCGTCGCGGGAATTTCATATCCTCGGCGGTACCTTCTATCCCCAGGAGTTCATGCTGCTGTCGTGGCTGCTGATCATCTGCGCCTTCGGGCTGTTCCTGATCACGGTGTTCGCCGGACGGGTGTGGTGCGGCTACACCTGCCCGCAGAGCGTCTGGACCTTTCTCTACATCTGGGTCGAGCACCGCGTGGAGGGCACCCGCAACCGCCGCATCAAGCTCGATCGCCAATCGCTGAGCCTCGACAAGGCGTGGCGCAAGGTGGCCAAGCACGGCGCATGGCTGCTGATCGCCCTGGCCACCGGCGTGACCTTCGTCGGCTACTTCACGCCGATCCGCGAGCTGGTGGTGGCACTGCCTACCCTCGAGGCCCACGGCTGGTCCTACTTCTGGGTCGGCTTCTTCGTGGTCTTCACCTACCTCAACGCCGGCTGGCTGCGCGAGCAGGTATGCATCTACATGTGTCCCTACGCGCGTTTTCAGTCGGTGATGTTCGACCGCGATACCCTGATCGTCTCCTACGATGCCGCCCGCGGCGAACCGCGCGGTTCGCGCAAGCGCGACGCCGACCCCAAGGCCCAGGGCCTCGGCGACTGCATCGACTGCGAGCTGTGCGTACAGGTCTGTCCCACCGGCATCGATATCCGCGACGGCCTGCAGTACGAGTGCATCAGCTGTGCCGCTTGCATCGACGCCTGCGACAGCGTAATGGACCGCATGGGCTATCCGCGCGGGCTGGTGCGCTACACTACGGAACGCGCCCTCGAGGGGGGCAAGACGCATATCCTGCGCCCGCGTCTGGCCGGCTACCTGGCCGCGCTGGTGGTCATGATGGGCCTGTTCGCCTGGGCGCTGGGCGAGCGCGTGCCGCTGGAGTTCGACCTCGAGCGCGACCGCAACAGCCTCTATCAGCAGACCCGCGACGGGCGCATCAGCAACGTCTACACCCTCAACGTGCGCAACCTCGACGACCGCGAGCATACCTATCGTATTCACGTCGACGGCCCGGAGGGACTGACGCTGATGGGTAACGACACCCTGCGCATCGGCGCCAACAGCTCGCGACTGGCGGCGATCGAACTGACCCTCGATCCCGCGCAGATCGACATGCCGAGCAAGCCCATCGAAATTCGCCTGGTGTCGGAGAGCGACGCCAGCATCAGCCAGACGCGCGAATCGCGCTTTATTGGACAGATCAGGAGATAGTCTTGAGCACCGCCCCCGTCACCCCCTGGTACAAGCAGTTTTGGCCGTGGCTGTTGCTCGGCCTGCTATTCACGTCGATCACCGCCAGCTCGACCCTGGCGGTGATGGCGATCCGCTCCGCCGACGGCATGGTCCAGGAGGACTACTACGAGTACGGCCGAGCGATCAACATGGTGCTGGCCAAGCAGCAGCGTGCCGCCGAGCTCGAGCTGGCCGGCGACCTGCGCATCGACGACCAGACCGGTGATATCACCCTCGACCTGGACGGAGACGACCGTCCCGAGCGCCTGGTCCTGCATCTGCTGTTCCCGACCCGCGACGACCGCGACCAGACCTTTATCCTCGAGCATGTGCGCGACGGCCGCTACATCGGCCAAGCCGAGGAGCGCCTCAACTACCGCTGGTACCTGCAGCTGCAGCCGGATCACGAGACGCCAGAGTGGCGCCTGAGCGGCGAAGCGACCTTCCCGGACGACGGCGCCATCTCACTGGCCCCGGGCGGCCCTGGTTAAGCCCACCATGAGCGAGACTCTCGCCGTGGCGGCACCCAGCAGCTGCTACCACTGCGGCAGCGAGGTGCCAGCCGATGCGCCCTGGTCCATCGAGCTGGACCAGCAGCGCCATGCGCTGTGCTGCCCCGGCTGCGAGGCGGTGGCCCACGCCATCGTCGACGGCGGCCTGGCCAGCTACTACCGCTTCCGTACCGAACTGCCGGAGCGGCCCGACGACCGCCAGGCGGTCAAGGCCGAGACCTGGGCGGTGTTCGACGATCCCGGCCTGCAGCAGCAGTTCGTGCATCCCGACGGCGACGGCGTGGCGGCCACCCTGGCGGTGGACGGCATCACCTGTGCCGCCTGCGCCTGGCTGATCGAGCACCGCCTCAACGCCCTCGACGGGATCACCTCCAGCGCCGTCAACCTCAGCCATCACCGCGTGCGGGTCGGCTGGGACCCGGCGCGGGTGTCGCTGTCGCGGATCCTCGCCGAGATGGCCGCCATCGGCTACAGCGCCCAGCCCTACGAGCCCGATGCCGCCCAGGCGCGCCTCCAGCACGAGGAGCGCATGAACGTGCGGCGGCTGATCGTTGCCGCGGTGGGCATGATGCAGGTGATGATGTTCTCGGTGCCGATCTACGTCGCCGACCCGGGCCAGATCAGCGCCGACTTCTATGCCCTGTTCCACTGGCTGTCGTTCGCCCTGACCACGCCGGTGGTGCTGTTCTCGGCCCAGCCGTTCTTCCGCAACGCGCTGCGCGACCTGCGCACCCGTACCCTGGGCATGGACGTGCCGGTATCGATTGCCATCGGCGGCGCCTACCTGGCCAGCGGCTACGCGGTGATCTTCAACGTCGGCGAGGTCTACTTCGACTCGGTGGCGATGTTCACCTGCTTCCTGCTGTTCGGCCGCTACGTCGAGGCCCGCGCGCGGCGTCGCAGCGGCCATAGCGGCAACGCCATGTCCGGCGCCCTGCCGCTGTCGGCCATCCGCCTCACCGCGGACGGCGAGGAGCGCATCCTGCCCGCCAGCCAGCTGAGCGCCGGCGACCGGGTCTTGGTCAAGCCCGGCCATAGCGTGCCCGCCGACGGCGTGATCGAGGCCGGCGAGTCGAGCCTCGACGAGTCGATGCTCAGCGGCGAGTACCTGCCGGTGACCCGCGGCGTGGGCGATAGCGTCACCGGCGGCAGCCAGAACGTCGAGAGCCCGCTCACCGTGCGCGTCACCCACGCCGGCCGCGAGGCGCGGGTGGCCAGTATCGTCGACCTCACCGACCGCGCCTTCACCAGCCGCCCCAAGATCGCCGAGGCCGCGGCGCGCATGGCCCACCTGTTCGTGCTGCGGCTGCTGATCGTGGTGGTTGGCGTGGCCGCGGTGTGGTGGTTCATCGATCCCTCAAGGGTGCTGTGGGTGACCCTCTCGGTGCTGGTGGTGACCTGCCCCTGCGCGCTGGCGCTGGCCACCCCCACCGCGCTCACCGCCGGCCACGGCCAGCTGCGCCGGCGCGGCGTGCTGGTGACCCGCGCCCATGCCATCGAGGGGCTGTCCCAGGCGACCCGGGTGATCTTCGACAAGACCGGCACCCTGACCCGCGGCGAGATGCAGCTGGTCGATACCCGGCCGCTGAGCGAGCGGCACGATCCCGAGCGGCTGCGCCAGCTGGCCGCCGCCCTGGAGGCCCACTCCGAGCATCCCATCGCCCGGGCGTTCCGCCCCCATCGACTCTCCACCCTGCGCACCAGCGAGGTGGTCAGCCGCCCGGGGCTGGGCCTCGAGGGCGACATCGACGGCCTGCGCTATCGCCTCGGCAAGCCGGCCTTCGCCGCCCCCGAGCACGACCTCGAGCCACCCAGCGACGGCCAGTGGCTGCTGCTCGCCGCCGCCGGCGAGCCGCTGGCCTGGTTCGGCCTGCGCGACCACCTGCGCGAAGACGCGGCGGCCACCGTGGCGGGGCTCAAGGCCCAGGGCCTGGCGGTCAGCCTGCTGTCGGGGGACACTCCGGCCTCGGTGTCGGCGCTTGCCGCCCAACTCGGCATCGACGACTGGCAGGCCGCTGCCAGCCCCGAGGACAAGCTGGCGCGGATCGAGGCCTACCAGGCCGACGGCGAGCAGGTCATCATGGTCGGCGACGGCATCAACGACGTGCCGGTGCTGGCCGGTGCCGACGTCTCGATCGCCATGAACGGCGCCACCGACCTGGCCCGCACCAGCGCCGATGCCGTGTTGCTCAGCCCCCGCCTGGGGCGTATCGTCGAGGCCATCGAGCTGACCCGCGCCACGCGCCGGATCATCCGCCAGAACCTGATCTGGTCGGTGTGCTACAACGCCTCGGCGCTACCGATTGCCGCGCTGGGCATCGTGCCGCCCTGGGTCGCAGCGCTGGGCATGTCGGCGAGTTCACTGGTGGTAGTGGGCAACGCCCTACGCCTGACCCGCATGCAGTCCGCTAGCCCCGCATCGCCCACTCTCTCTCCGGAGCCCGCATGACGATTCTCTATCTGCTGATTCCGCTGACGCTGATCCTGCTGGCCCTGGCCGTCTGGGCGTTCTTCTGGGCGGTGCGCAACGATCAGTTCGAGGATCTCGAGGGCCCCGCGCACCGCATCCTGTTCGACGAGGACGAGAACGACCTCACCCCCGAGGAGCGCCAGCGGCGCCGCGAGCAGGCCGCCGCCCGAGACGCCTCGCGACAGCAGGACGACCCGCCGCACTGATGGATCCCACCGGCCTCGACCTTCCCCCGCTGGCCGCCGCCTTCGTGTTCGGCCTGCTCGGCGGCGCCCACTGCATCGGCATGTGCGGCGGCATCATGAGCGCGCTGACCTTCGCCGTACCGCCCAGCATGCGCCACCCGGCGCGCCTCGGTGGCCTGCTGCTGGGCTACAACCTGGGCCGCATCGCCAGCTACATGGTCGCCGGCGCGCTGGTCGCCGGCCTCGGCACCCTGATCGGCGGCCTGGCCGGCGGGGTACGCCTGGTGTTCCAGGGGCTGGCGGCGATCATGCTGATCCTGATGGCGCTGTACATCGCCAACTGGTGGAAAGGCCTGCTCGTGGTCGAGCGGCTTGGCCGGCGCCTGTGGCGCCATATCGAGCCCTATGGCCGACGCTTGATGCCGGTGGTCAAGATCCCCCAGGCGGTGGCCCTGGGCGCAGTGTGGGGCTGGCTGCCCTGCGGGCTGGTCTACTCGATGCTGGCCTGGAGCCTGACCCTGACCAGCCCCCTGCAGGGCGCGGCGCTGATGGCTGCCTTCGGGCTCGGCACCCTGCCCGCGGTGCTGGCCACCGGCATGGCCGCCCACAGCCTGGCGCGGCTGATCCGCCACCCCGCCACCCGCGCGCTGGCCGCGCTGAGCATCATCGCCTTCGCGCTCTGGCAGCTATGGCGGCTGCTGCCTGGCAGCGCGGGGCACTGAATGATGGAAATGTCCGGAACCTGCCGCCAAATCGGATCCACAGCCATAGCGAGGGACGCCGGGGGCAGGCCGAAGAGGGGGTTTGCGCCATGGATGGCGCAAGGTAGCGCCCAGGGACTGAACTGACCCCCAATAGTTGGACGGCTCATTCAGTCGGCGCTCAAGGCCTGAGTCCTGTACTGCACAGGGCTCAGGCCTTTTAATTTCATCTTGATACGCTCGTGGTTGTAGTAATGGATGTAACGGTCGAGGCCTTGCTGCAGCTGCTCTATGGTGTCGAACCGGTTCAAATGGAAGTATTCAGCCTTCAGGGTGCCGAAGAAGCTCTCCATCGCAGCATTGTCCAGACAGTTCCCTTTCCGTGACATGCTACGGAGTATCCGCTTCTCCACCACTAGGCGGCGATATCTGGGGTGGCGATAATGCCAGCCCTGATCCGAGTGGAGCAGCGGCCGGTCCCCCGCGATCAGCCTGCTAAAGGCTTTCTTGAGCATACCCTTCACCAGGTCGAACACCGGGCGTGGCCCTGTCTGGAAGGCAATGATCTCTCCGTTATATAGATCCATGACCGGTGACAGGTAGAGCTTCTGGCCATTGACCTTGAATTCGGTGATGTCTGTCACCCACCGTTGATGGGGACGCTGAGCCTGAAACCGACGCTGCAACGTATTCGGGGCGGCGTAGCCTTCCGCGCCTCGGTAGGCACGATACCGCTTAGGGCGAACCAGGGACTTCAAGCCTAGCTGTTGCATCAACCGCTGGACGGTCTTGTGGTTGATCGCCTCACCTGCCTGCCGCAGAACGGAGGTGATGCGACGGTAGCCATAGCGCCCTTTGTGGCGGTCGTAGATCGCCCGGATACGCGCCTTCAGAGCCGCGTACCGATCGTCAGCGTCCAAGGCCTTGATCTGGTAGTAGAACGTGCTGCGCGGCAGCTCGGCCGCACGCAGCAGCAGCGCCAGTGAGTGCTCATGCCTTAATCCTTGGACGGCTTGGGCTTTTTGCCCCGCGTCGTCGCCCGCTTTTCCTGGATCAAGGCATCGAGCTTTTTTAAGTAGGCATTCTCTGCCCGTAGATAGGCCAGTTCCTCGAGCAGTTCCTCATGGGAGCGCTCCTCATCGGCGCAAGGCTTGGGCGGTGATGGGGGCTTCTGGGGCATGGGGCGGCGTCCCTTACGCTTTGGGGCTAACGCGGTCAGACCCCCACTATGATATTGGCGTTCCCATCTGCCAATAGCGCCAGCGGCACGGATATCAAACAGGGCCTCGGCCTGACGGATCGACAAGCCGTCGCGCCACATCCTTTCCAGCACCTCACGCTTGAACGATGAGCCGTAGTGGTGGCGCGTCTGGCGTAACCCTGAAGGACCATGCTGCCGGTAATGCTCCAGCCATCGCCGGACCATGGAATAATCCAGCTCAAGCTGGCGGGCTACCTCCTTTATGCTGCCCCCCACGCGCAGACATTGCTGCACCACCTGCCACTTGAACTGCTCGCTATATCGATTCCTCATAGAAACACCCCGAAGGTTGGGTTGGATGTCCAACTTTCGGGGTGCAGTTCAGACGGGTTTACAGCGCCCCCTCGTAGGCCTGCCGACGGATCAGTCCCGAGCGGTGCTGATTCACTCCATGGATCGCGTTGGCAGCGTCCAAGGACGGTTTGACGACGCCTCTTCGTAGGTCTTGCGACGGTTCAGCCCCGAGCGGCGCCGCTACCTGCGATGGCCTGGGCACGAATGCACCACGACTTGACCCAACGCAAGATCGCCGCGCCGCGCCGGCGCTAGCATGGGCGCAAGATCCTCGTCAGGAGTGCCCACCATGTCTTACGCCACGCCTATCGCGCCGCCCCAAGCGGCGTCCTCCGCCTGGGACGAGGCGCTGATTCGCCGCTACGACGTCAGCGGGCCGCGCTACACCTCATACCCTACCGCGCTGTCGTTTCACGACGGCGTCGGCGCAGAGGCGTTTAGTGAAGCGCTGACGCGCAGCAATGCCGGCGGCCGGCCGCTGTCGCTCTACGTGCACGTGCCGTTCTGCCGCAAGATCTGCTTCTACTGCGCCTGCAACAAGATCGCCACCAAGAATACCCGCCTGGCCGAGCCCTACCTGGCCAGGCTCGACCGCGAGATGGTGCTCGCCGCGCGACACCTGGACACCTCGAGGCCGGTCAATCAGCTGCACTGGGGCGGTGGCACGCCGACCTTCCTGACCCTCGACCAGATGGGCGACCTGGTCGACCGCTTACATAGCCGCTTCGGGCTCAGCAGCGACCCCCAGCGCGACTACGCCATCGAGATCGACCCCCGCGAAGCCAATATGCTGACCCTGCGTCACCTGCAAGCGCTGGGCTTCAACCGCATCAGCCTCGGCGTCCAGGACCTCGACCTGCGGGTCCAGAAGGCCATCAACCGCGTGCAGCCCCGCGTGCTGACCGAGACTCTGGTCGACGAGGCAAGGCGGCTGGGCTTTCGCTCGCTGAACATGGACCTGATCTACGGCCTGCCCCACCAGACTCGCGACAGCTTCGCCGCGACGCTCGAGCAGGTCATCGACATGGCCCCGGCACGGCTCTCGGTGTTCAACTACGCGCACATGCCGCAGCGCTTCGCGCCGCAGCGGCGCATCAACGAGGCCGACCTGCCCAGCGCCGAGGAGAAGCTGGCCATCCTGCGCACCAGCATCGACATGCTCGAGGCCGCCGGCTATGTGCATATCGGCATGGACCACTTCGCGCGTCCCGATGACAGCCTCGCCGTGGCCCAGCGCCAGGGCACCCTGCAGCGCAATTTCCAGGGCTACTCGAGCCACGCCGACAGCGACCTGGTGGGCCTCGGGGTCTCGGCGATCTCGCGGGTCGACGACCTCTACGCCCAGAATCCCAGCGACCTGGCCAGCTACGAGGCGGCGCTCGACGACGCACGCCTGGCGACCCAGCGCGGCGTGCGCCTCAGCCAGGACGACCGATACCGCCGCTACGCCATCGAGCGCCTGATGTGCGACATGCGCCTCGACCTGGCCGAGCTCGGCACCCGCTTCGGCATCGACGCCGAGCACTACTTCGCCGACAGCCTGCGACAGCTGGAGGGGGCCGAACGTGACGGCCTGCTGACCCGCCGCGGCCCGACACTGATCGCCACCCCGGTGGGCAAGCTGCTGATTCGGCACCTGGCAATGGCCTTCGACGCCCATCTCACGCCGGGCCAGGGGCCGCGCTACTCGAGGATTGTCTGAGCATGTCGGAAAGTATCCTTTGCCGAGACACTACGATCCGCCATACTGAGGGGTGTGTCACTACTCAGGAGGAGGTCATGCCACACCCCGCCACCGCCCCGCGAAGCGCGCGCCTGCATGAGACGCGCTGCCAGACCTGCAGCCTGAGTTCGCTGTGCCTGCCGCTGGCCCTGGAGTTCTCCGACGTCGACCAGTTCGACGCGATTATCCGCCGCCGCGCGCCGCTCAAGAAGGGCGAGGCGCTGTTTCGCCAGGGCGAGACGTTCACCAGCGTGTTCGCGGTGCGCTCGGGCAGCCTCAAGCAGCTCGCCAGCGAAGGCAACGGCGAGGACCAGTTGACCAACTTCTACCTGCCCAGCGAACTGGTCGGTCTCGACGCCATCGACGACGAACGCTACCCCGGCACGGTCACGGCCCTCGAGACCACCACCATATGCGAGATCCCCTTCGACCGGCTGGATCACCTCTCCGAGCAGCTGCCGGAGCTTCGTGCCCAGCTGTTTCGCAGCATGAGCAAGGAGATGCGCGACGACCGCCGCATGATGCGCCTGCTGTCGCGCAAGACCGCCGACGAGCGCCTGGCCAGCTTCCTGATCGGGCTATCGAATCGCTTCCGCCGCCGCGGCTACTCCGCCTACAGCTTCCGGCTGTCAATGTCGCGCGCCGATATCGGCAACTACCTGGGCCTGGCGGTGGAAACCGTCAGCCGTATACTCGGCCGCTTCCAGCAGCAGCAGCTGGTGTCGGTGGCCGGCCGCGAGGTCCATATCCTCGACCTGGCGGCACTCGAGGAACTGGCCGAGGGCGACGGCTGCCTCTAGCCATCTCCTACCGCGACACCCAAAGCGCCCCCGCCGATCGCTCGGCGGGGGCGCTTTGCATGCGTTGCGCAGTGAAGCCGTTAGGCCTGGTGGGCGAGATCGATGGCCTCGATATGGTTGGCCTGCATCCGCGCCTGCTTGTCCTCGAGCCCGGCGAAATCGAACAGCTCGCGGTCGGCGAGCTGCGACGGCGCCACGTTGGTCACCGCCTTGAACATGGTCTCGAGGCGGCCGGGGTGCTTGGCCTCCCACTCGGCGAGCATCTCCTTGACCACCTGGCGCTGCAGGTTGGGCTGGGAGCCGCACAGGTTGCAGGGAATGATCGGGAACGCCATGCGCCGGGCGAACTCGGCGATATCCGCCTCGCGGCAGTAGGCCAGCGGGCGGATCACGATGTTCTTGCCGTCGTCGGCGAGCAGCTTGGGCGGCATCGCCTTGAGGCTGCCGCCGAAGAACATGTTGAGGAACAGCGTCTCGAGGATGTCCTCGCGGTGGTGGCCCAGCGCCACCTTGGTGGCACCGATCTCTTCGGCGAAGCCGTACAGCGAACCGCGCCGCAGCCGCGAGCAGAGCGCACAGGTGGTCTTGCCCTCGGGGGTCTTCTCCTTGACCACCGAGTAGGTGTCGCGCTCGAGGATGTGGTAGTCGACGCCCGCGGCGTCGAGGTACTCGGGCAGCACGTGCTCGGGAAAGCCGGGCTGCTTCTGGTCGAGATTGACCGCCACCAGCGAGAAATCCACCGGCGCACTGCGCTGCAGGCTGCGCAGGATCTCGAGCATGGTGTAGGAGTCCTTGCCGCCGGACAGGCACACCATCACCTTGTCGCCATCGCGGATCATGCCGTAGTCGATGATCGCATTGCCCACCTGACGACGCAGGCGCTTCTGCAGCTTGTTGAACTCACGCTTGTCGCGGGCATCGCTTGCGCCCGCCGCCTGGGGGGGGAGTATCTCGGACATGATCACAGCATCGGGGCCGGAAATGGTCGGCCATCTTACCATCGCCGCGCGGTGGCGTCAGTCACCGCGCATCGCGCCCTTCTCCAGGCGCAGGTACATCAGCGCCGCGGTCACGGCGTCGCCCAGCGCGGTATGGCGACCGATCACCGGCACGTCGAGGGCCTTGGCCACCGCCTCGAAACGTAGGTTGGGTTCGATTTCGGGATGGGTGCGCCGCAGGTCGCGCACGTAGCGCTGCGACACCTCGATCATCGCATTGGGCAGGTCGAAACCGAAGCGCGGGCGCAGATGACGGTTGAGAATCGCCATGTCGAAGTCCAGGCACCAGCCCATTAGCGGGCGGTTGCCGATGAAGTCGAGCAGCTTGTCCAGCGCCTCCTCGACGCCGTCACCGCCAGCCAGGTCGATGCCGCGCAGCCCGTGGATGCGAATCGAGTCGCCGGTGAGGCTGGCCGGCCGCTGCAGCCGCAGGTCCAGCGATTCGCTGGTCAGCACCCGGCCGTTGCGCACCTTGACCGCGGCGATCGACACCAGCTCGGCACTGCGGGTGTCGAGGCCGGTGGTCTCGCAGTCGATGGCCACCATCTCGTTACCCGTGTAGGGGTGAAACAACCAGCCATACTCGCCCTCGGCGTGACGGCGTCGGTCGTTGGCTCGGCGCAGGGCGCGCAGCATGGGCACCTCCTTATGGACCGTTGCTCGGGCAGAGGCCTTGGGCCTCAGCTGTATTCCAGGTGAAAGCGCTGTGACAGGCGCTGCTTGAAATCCTTGACCATATGCAGCGCCTCGCGCAGCAGGTCGCGCTCCAGCGATGACAGCTGCTGCACCACCACCCGGTTGGCATCCTCGCCGTCGCCGTCACGCTCGAGCTGCTGGCGCAGCCGCAGCTCGGTGAACAGCGCCAGCGCCTCGCCGAGATCCTCCGCAAAGCTGGACTCGAGGCGCCCATCCTCGGCCAGGGCGTCGAGGCGGTCGAGGGTCGAGGTGGCACGAATCCCGCGCTCCAGGGCCAGGGTGCGAACCCCGTGGACGATGGGGAAGATACCGCCCTTCTTGATGTCGATGCCGTGCTGGGGCTTTTTCAGCGAGCCGAACAGCGTCAGCGGGGTGGAGAAACGCAGCGCGGTGCGCGCGAAGTAGGAGAGCAGGATCTCGTCGCGCCGGCAGCGCTCGAACAATTCGTCGCGCACCTGGTCGAGCAGCGCGGTCTGGCCCGCCACGGCGTGGGCATCGAGCATGATGGCGAGCTTCATCAGGCTGTCGCCGTCGCGGCGTGCCGCCCAGCGCGCGATGCGTTCGCGCCACTCGCTGACGCTGCCCACCCAGTCGGGGTTGGAGACCATGATATTGCCCGGGCACGGCGGGTAGCCGAGGCGAATCAGGGTCTCGGTGACCTCGTGCATCTGCGCCTCGCACTCCGGCCAATGGTGATCGTCGGCCAGGATCAGCGCATTGTCCTGGTCGGTCTTGAGGATCTGCTCGCCGCGCCCCTCGCTGCCCATCACGACCAGACAGCTGGCATCGCGATGCGCCTCGTCAACGGCGAAGCCCCACGCCTTGGCCATGATGCGGCCGTTGAGGGCAGCCAGCAGGCCCATGGCGAAGCGCAGCTTGACGCCCTGGGCCATCAGCGCACGCACCAGCTCCGGCGTGCGCGCGCTGGCGCGGGCCAGCTCGTCGAGACTATCGGCCTGCTCGACCTGCAGGCTGACCACATAGCTGCGGCTGGAGAAGAAGCTCAGCACGTCGGTGAGCTCGACCACCCCCACCGGCTTGCCCTCCTCGACGACCACTACCCGCGCCACCTCATGGCGCGTCATGCGCACCAGCGCCTCGAACAGATACTGCTCTGCGCTAGCGGTGACCAGCTCGAAATGCGCCACCTCGATGGCCGGCCGCTCCTGCGTCAGGCCCTCGATCACCAGCGCGTTGAGCAGGTCGGTCTTGGTGACCATGCCGAAACGTTCGCCGTCGCACACCAGCAGGCTGTCGGCGTGGCTGGCATTGAGGGTGCTCACCGCATCGAAGATGCTGGTCGCCTGGTCGACCACCAGCGGCTCGCGCATGCACTCGCCGATGCGCGCCAGCATGAAGCCGGCCATGGTCACCCCGCCCTCGGCGCGCCGCTCGGTCAGCAGGCGCGCCTTGTGGGTCAGGCTCTGGCGGAAGAACTCGGCGAACGCCGGGTAGTCATCGCACAGCCGCTGGAACAGCGCCTTGGGCAGCAGATAGCAGAGACTCTCCTGCTCGGCCTGAAAACGGTAGCGGCTCTTGCCATTGAGGATGCTGATCGCACCGAACAAGTCACCGGCAGTGTAGTGGCCGATTCGTGATGCCGCGGCCGGCATGGTCGGATCCAACTCGGCTACCTCGCCCTTGTGGATCATGAACACGAATTCGCCGGGCTGGCCGGCATCGAGGATGATTTCCTGGTTGTCGAAGTAGGCCAGGTCGACACCGCCTCGCACCCGATCACGCCCAGCATCATCAAGCAGCGTGAACGGCGGTTGGGAAAGATCGACATCGACCATGGTAGCAGCCTCGAAGACGCGTAAGACTTTCCGCTCGTATACTTTCGGTTAACTTTCCGCGCTCATACCCTTTTATCCTCTCAGACTAGCAAAGTCGCCGCCTCTCCCAATAGCTAGACTATCGTTCAACACCGCCCACCTCACACGGCAAACCACGACGATTCACTAGCTATACCATCGTCCTATAATACACCCCTCAGCTCACCAAGCTTTCTTCGAAGAATGTCTCAAGATTATGATATTTATGAAAAAATAAAAAACGAATACATATAAACGAAAGACGTGATACCAAAGTCTGGGATTTATTTTTAGCCATCTATTGACCACTATCACTCATGAATCGCGCAGGGTAATCGCACGTGGCGGATAGGGTAGACGTTAGTCATATGTTTATCGATGACGACATCATCACTATCCCATAGGTGCGATTGCCTTGCCGGATAACGCCAACTCTCACCATCACACCAACACTTCCAACACACGTGGAGAGCATCACCATGGCAGATGATAAATCCAATGCCGCTGCTTACTGGAAGGCCAACGTGCGCTTGATAACCGGCTGCCTGATTGTCTGGGCGCTGGTGTCATACGGCTTCGCCATTCTGCTGCGCCCCTTGCTGTCCGGCATTCCCGTTGGTGGCACCGACCTGGGCTTCTGGTTCGCCCAGCAGGGCTCCATCCTGACCTTCATCGGCATCATCTTCTTCTATGCCTGGCGCATGAATAAGCTCGATGCCCAGTTTGGCCTGGGGGAGTAACCAGACATGAGTCAGTTTGCCATCAACCTGCTGTTCGTCGGGGCCTCGTTTGCCCTGTATATCGGCATCGCGATCTGGGCCCGCGCGGGCTCCACCAAGGACTTCTACGTCGCCGGCGGCGGCGTGCACCCGATCACCAACGGCATGGCCACCGCCGCCGACTGGATGTCGGCGGCCTCGTTCATCTCCATGGCCGGCCTGCTGGCCTCCGGCGGTTACGCCAACTCGACCTTCCTGATGGGCTGGACCGGCGGCTTCGTGATCCTGGCGCTGCTGCTGGCCCCCTACTTGCGCAAGTTCGGCAAGTTCACGGTGCCCGACTTCATCGGCGACCGCTTCTACAGCAACACCGCGCGCACCGTCGCGGTGGTGTGTCTGATCGTTGCCTCGGTGACCTACGTCATCGGTCAGATGACCGGCGCCGGCGTTGCCTTCTCGCGCTTCCTCGAAGTCAGTAACACCTGGGGCATCTGGATCGCCGCCTTCATCGTGTTCCTGTACGCGGTATTCGGCGGTATGAAGGGCATCACCTATACCCAGGTCGCCCAGTACATCGTGCTGATCGTGGCCTACACCATCCCCGCGGTGTTCATCGCCCTGCAGCTCACCGGCAACCCGATCCCGATGTTCGGCATGTTCAGCACCCACACCGAGTCTGGCCTGCCGCTGCTCGAAAAGCTCAATGAGGTGCTCAACGAACTGGGCTTCCAGGACTACACCGCCGACGTCGACAACAAGCTCAACATGGTGCTGTTCACCCTGTCGCTGATGGTCGGTACCGCAGGCCTGCCCCACGTCATCATCCGCTTCTTCACCGTGCCCAAGGTCGCCGATGCGCGCTGGTCCGCGGGCTGGGCGCTGGTGTTCATCGCCATCCTCTACCTGACCGCACCGGCAGTGGCCTCCATGGCGCGCCTCAATCTCTTGACCACGATGTACCCGGACGCCGCCGGACAGGTCGAGAACTACGAAGAGGCGATGGACAACGCGCTGATCTACGAAGAGCGTCCCGAGTGGGTCGAGACCTGGGAAAACACCGGCCTGATCACCTTCACCGATCACAACGAAGACGGCCGCATCCAGATCTACAACGACGCCAACCCGGACTTTGCCGAGACCGCCGCCGAGCGTGGCTGGGAAGGCAACGAGCTGGAGGTAAACAACGACATCCTGGTACTCGCCAACCCCGAGATCGCCAACCTGCCCCCCTGGGTCATCGGCCTGATCGCCGCCGGCGGTATCGCGGCCGCCCTGTCCACTGCAGCCGGCCTGCTGCTGGCGATCTCCTCGGCGATCAGTCACGACCTGATCAAGAAGACCATCAACCCCAACATCACCGAGAAGGGCGAGATGCTGGCGGCGCGCATCTCGATGGCGGGGGCCATCCTGCTGGCGACCTATCTGGGCCTCAACCCGCCAGGCTTCGCCGCGCAGGTGGTAGCCCTGGCCTTCGGCCTGGCCGGCGCCTCGATCTTCCCGGCGCTGATGATGGGGATCTTCTCCACCCGCATGAACAGCACCGGTGCGATCTGCGGCATGCTGGCCGGCCTCAGCGCCACCCTGCTGTATATCTTCACCTACCTCGGCTGGTTCTTCATGTCCGGCACCAACATGCTGCCAAACACTCCGGACAACTGGATTCTGGGCATCTCGCCGCTGTCGTTCGGTGCCGTCGGCGCGATGATCAACTTCGCCGTGGCCTTCGCGGTCTCCAGCGTCACCGCGCCGCCGCCCAAGGAGATCCAGGAGCTGGTGGAAAGCGTGCGCTATCCCAAAGGTGCTGGTGGTGCCATCGACCACTAAGCCATAATGGCCCCCGGCGCCAGGCGCCGGGGCTCGTTCACCGCAATATGTCGGGCTTCCCCCAGGGAAGCCCGACTGCTTTCAGAAAGGTTCTCTATGATATGGCACTTGATTGCAGCCGCCTTTGCCGGCCTCGGCGCCGCCGGCGTCGGGCTGCTGCTGCGCTTTCTCAGCGGCAAGCGTTTGCCGCGCTGGATCATCCCGGCCTGCGCCGGCCTCGGGGTGCTGGCCTACCAGATCCACCACGAGTACTCCTGGTACGGCCACAAGCAGCAGCAGCTGCCCGCCTCCGCCGAGGTGGTCTCGGTGGAGCACGGCGGTGCCTTCTGGCGACCCTGGACCTACTTTTTCCCCATCGCCAACGCCTTCGAGGTCGTCGACCAGGCCAACATGTCGGTCACCGACAGCAACGGTGAGCGCCTGGTGGAATTCATTCGCTACCGCTTCGAGCGCCACTACATGGATCTGGTCACCCATCAGGCCTATCTGATGAACTGCGCTACCCAGGAACTGGTGCCGCTGGCCGGCGAGCCGCGTCGTCCACGGCTCTCGGCACTGCGCAGCCTCGACGCTGACGACCCGCTCTACCGGGCGGTGTGCGACGCCGACTGATCACCGCCGCAAGCGGCCCTGCCACCCGCCCACGGATTGGCATAACATGGCCGCACACCTAGGGGAGACTGCATGTTTGCCGGCTGGCTGCTGATCGCCATTTCACTGACCTATATCGCCGTGCTGTTCGCCATCGCCTGGCGCGGCGACCGCCACGCCCGGCTGCACGGCGCCAGCCGCCGCCGCCCGGTGATCTACAGCCTGGCCCTGGCCATCTACTGCACCTCCTGGACCTTCTACGGCGCGGTGGGCGAAGCCGCCACCTCGGGCTGGTCGTTCGCCAGCATCTTCGTCGGGCCGATCCTCACCTTCCTGCTGTTCTGGCCGGTACTGGCCAAGATGATTCGCGTCGCCAAGCACCAGAACGTCACCTCGATCGCCGACTTCATCGCCTCGCGCTACGGCAAGACCCAGTCGCTGGCCGCCTTCGCCAGCCTGGTGGCACTGATCGGCACCCTGCCCTACATCGCCCTGCAGCTGAAGGCGGTGTCGACCTCGTTCATGGTGCTGACCGACACCTCGGACATGACCCGCACGCCGCTATTCGCCGACACCGGCTTCTACGTGGCGGCGGTGATGGCGGTGTTCGCGATCCTGTTCGGCACCCGCCATACCGACGCCACCGAGCACCATGAGGGGCTGGTCCACGCCATCGCCTTCGAGTCGCTGGTCAAGCTGCTGGCCTTCCTGATCCTCGGCGCCTACGTCACCTGGGGGCTGTTCGGCGGGCTCGGCGACCTGCTGGGACAGGCCGACCAGCAGATGCAGCTGCAGCAGCAGCTGGCCGCCCAGGACTTCGGCCGCAGCTTCTGGGCCCAGACCCTGCTCGCCATGCTGGCGATCTTCTGCCTGCCGCGGCAGTTCCACGTCGCGGTGGTCGAGAACACCCACCGCGACGATGCCACCAAGGCGCGCTGGCTGTTCCCGCTCTACCTGGTGGCGATCGGCTTCTTCGTGCTGCCGCTGGCCGCCGCCGGCCTGATCATGTTCCCCGGCGGCGACGTCGAACCGGACACCTTCGTGCTGGCCATCCCCATGGCCGCCGGCAACGAGCTGCTGACCCTGCTGACCTTCATCGGCGGCTTCTCGGCGGCCACCGGCATGGTGATCGTCGCCGCGGTGGCGGTGTCGATCATGATCTCCAACGAGATCGTGATCCCGGCGCTGTTCCGGCTGCGCTGGTTCGACACCAAGCCCCGCGACTATGGACGCCTGGTGCTGCGCGCACGGCGCATCACCATCGTCGCCATCCTCGCGCTGGCCTACGGCTTTCATCAGCTGATCGCCGAATACGGCACCCTGGCCTCTACCGGCATGCTGTCGTTCGCCGCCGCCGCCCAGTTCGCCCCGGCGCTGCTCGGCGGGCTGTACTGGAAGCGCGGCAACCGCCTGGGCGTGATCGTCGGCATGAACATCGGCTTCGGCATCTGGGCCTACACCCTGCTGATGCCGACCCTGATCACCGCCGGCGTGCTGCCCCAGGCGTGGCTAACCGGCGGCCCGCTGGGCATCGGCTGGCTGGCACCGACCCAGCTGTTCGGCCTCAATATCGGCGACAGTTTCACCCACGGCGTGATGCTGTCGCTGGGCCTCAACCTGTTCTTCTATATCTTCGTCTCGCAGATGACCCCGCAGCGGGTGGTCGAGCGCATCCAGGCCTCGCTGTTCGTCGACAGCGTCGAGACCCGCCAGACTTCGGTCAACCGGCCCTGGACCGGCGCCACCACGGTCGGCGACCTCAAGGTGCTGTGCGAGCGCTTTCTGGGCGCCGGCCAGGTGTCGCGGGCCTTCGACGACTACGCGCGACGCACCGGCAAGCCGCTGGAGGACACCGCCCGCGCCTCCATCGACGTGATCCAGTTCACCGAGCGCTTCCTGGCCTCGGTACTGGGGGCGTCGTCAGCGCGCATCGTGGTCAACTCGGCGCTGCAGGGCCGCGGCATCGGCATCTCGGACGTGATCTCGATCGTCGACGAGGCCTCCCAGGTGCTGGAGTTCAACCGCGCCCTGCTGCAGGCCACCATCGAGAACATCAACCAGGGCATCAGCGTGGTCGACCAGAACCTGCGCCTGGTGGTGTGGAACCAGCGCTACCTGGAGCTGTTCCGCTTCCCCGACCACCTGATCCGGGTCGGCGCGCCGATCGACAAGATCTTCCGCTACAACGCCCACAACGGCGAGTACGGCCCCGGCGACCCCGAGGAGCACGTCGAGCTGCTGATCGACAACATCCGCCAGGGCCACCCGCACCGCTACGTGCGCTACCGCCAGGACGGCACCGTGCTCGAGGTGCAGGGCAACCCGATGCCCGGCGGCGGCTTCGTCTACACCTACCAGGACATCACCCAGCAGAAGCGCATCGAGGAAGCGCTGATCCGCTCCGAGAACAATATCCGCATCTACACCGACAACGTGCCGGCGCTGATCGCCTACTTCGACAAGGAGTGCCGCTACCTCTTCACCAACCGCGCCTACGAGCAGGCCTTCAACATCGACCGCAACGCGGTGATCGGCGAGCGCGTCGACGCGGTGATGCCGGCCCACATCGCCCGTGATCGCGCCCCCTGGATGCAGCGCGCCCTGGCCGGCGAGCGGGTCAGCTTCGAGATCTCGCTGGACGACGGCGATGGCGGCACCCGCTACATGCTGGTCACCTATACGCCGCACTTCGGCGACAGCGGCACCATCCTCGGCTTCTTCTCGCTGTATCAGGACATCACCGAACGGCGCCTGGCCGAGATCGCCCTGAAAGAGACCAACGAGAACCTCGAGGAGCGGGTTCGCGAACGCACCCAGGCGCTGTCGGAAGCCAACGCCGCGCTGCGTCAGGAGAACCGCGTGCGCGCCGAGGCCGAGCAAGCGCTGCGCCAGGCCAAGCAGGTCGCCGAGGACGCCAACGCCTCCAAGACCCGCTTCCTGGCCGCCGCCAGCCACGACCTGCTGCAGCCGCTCAACGCCGCGCGGCTGTTCACCTCGGCGCTGGCCCAGGAGGTCGACGCCGAGGACATGAAGCGCACCATCGGGCATATCGACAACTCGCTGCAGGCCGCCGAAGAGCTGCTCGGCACCCTGCTCGATATTTCCAAGCTCGACGCCGGGGCCCTGACCCCGCGGCGCAGCCACTTTGCCCTGGCCGATATCATCCGCCCGCTGCGCGCCGAGTTCGAGGTGATGGCCGAGGAGCGCGGCCTCGACCTGATGGTGGTCACCACCGGCTGCTGGGTCGACAGCGACGCCCAGATGCTGCGCCGCATCGTGCAGAACTTCCTCTCCAACGCCATTCGCTATACCCAGCAGGGTCGCGTGCTTCTCGGCTGCCGGCGGCGGGGAGAGCGGCTCGCCATCGAGGTCTGGGACTCCGGCCCCGGGATCCCCGAGTCCAAGCTCTCGGAGATCTTCCAGGAGTTCCGCCGCCTCGATCAGGCCTCGCGCCACAAGGAGAGCGAGAAGGGCCTGGGACTGGGACTTTCCATCGCCGACCGCATGAGCCGGGTCCTCGACCACCCGATCCAGGTGCGCTCCTGGGAGGGCTTCGGCACAGTGTTTTCGGTCAGCGTGCCGCTGGTCGCCGCCCAGGCGCCCCGCGACGCCGGCGAGGAGCGCCCGACGCGGCGCGGCGGCAACAAGCTGGCCGGCGCCAAGATCATCTGCATCGACAACGAGACGCTGATTCTCGAGGGCATGAAGGCGATGCTCAGCGGCTGGGGCTGCGAGGTGTTCACTGCCACCTCGATCGGCGGCGCCAAGTCGATCCTGCGCCACCTGGAGGGCGACCCGGACGCAATCCTCGCCGACTACCACCTCGACAACGAGGTGACCGGGATGATGGCGCTGGAGGCCCTCGCCGAACGCCTCGACGGCGCCGTACCGGGCATCGTGATCACCGCCGACCGCACCGACGAGGTCGCCGAGGAAGTGCGCCGCGCTGGCTACCAGCTGCTGCTCAAGCCGGTGCGCCCGGCGGCGCTGCGCGCCCTGCTGACCCGCACCCTGCAGGCCAGCCGCGCGGGGCGGTAAAGCCAAGCGCCAAGCCAGGTCCATAACGCAGAAAACCCACCATCAGGTGGGTTTTCTGCGTTTACTTGGCGCTTAGCGCTAGGATTCTACCTTGGGCGGTTCGACCTCGAGCTTCTGTGCGGCGATCACCGCCTGGGTCCGCGAGTGCACGCCCAGCTTGCGCAGAATCGCCGTCACGTGGGCCTTGATGGTGGCTTCCGAAACGTTGAGCTCGTAGGCGATCTGCTTGTTGAGCAGCCCTTCGGTGAGCATGTTGAGCACGCGGAACTGCTGCGGCGTCAACGAGGCGATGGCCTCAGCGAACTTGGTCTCCTCCTCGTTGGACTCGCCCAACGCCTCGGCCAGCTCCGCCGGCAGCCACACCTCACCGTCGAGGATCTCGCCCACCGCCTCGGCGATCAGCGACAGCGACGACGACTTGGGTATGAAGCCCGAGGCGCCGTAGTCGATGGCACGCCGCACCACATAGGGCTCGTCGCTGCCCGAGACCACCGCCACCGGAATATCCGGCATCTGCCCGCGCAGCTGAATCAGCCCGGAGAAGCCATGGGCACCGGGCATGTGCAGATCGAGCAGGATCAGGTCGGCATCGGGATGCCGTGTGACCACCTCGGTGGTGGCCTCCATGGTGTCGGATTCGACAATTTCGGCCTGGGGTGCCAGCTGTCGTAGCGCCTGGGTCAGCGCAGCACGAAACAGCGGATGGTCATCGGCGACGATGAATTTCTGGGCAAAGGCCATTGAGTCTCCTCCGGTTCCTCTTGTCGCGAACGCGCGGCCATTGCCAACGCGCGGCCACCCCCTCGGCGCCAAGGGGCGGGTTCGCCATAGTTACCCGGCATGTTACCCCATGGCGATGAAGAATCCCAAGCCGCATGTTCAACCCTAGGCGCGCTCGACGGATTGTGCCACCAAACGCGAAAATGCCGGCGCGCAGCCGGCATTTCCTGGCAGGGCGGCACGCCTGCACGGCGGCCGCCATTCGCGCTGCCGCTCAGCGGTTGGCGCGGTTCTCGATCAGATCATCGACCACGGTGGGATCCGCCAGGGTGCTGGTATCACCCAGGCCGTCGCACTCGTTGGCGGCAATCTTGCGCAGGATGCGGCGCATGATCTTGCCCGAGCGGGTCTTGGGCAAGCCCGGTGCCCACTGGATGATATCCGGCGAGGCGATGGGACCGATATCCTTGCGCACCCACTGGGTGAGCTCCTTCTTGAGGGCGTCGCTGGGTTCGGTGCCATCGGTCAGGGTCACGTAGATATAGATCCCCTGGCCCTTGATGTCGTGGGGGAAGCCCACCACCGCGGCCTCGGCCACCGACGAGTGCGCGACCAGCGAGGACTCGATCTCGGCAGTGCCCATGCGGTGCCCGGAGACGTTGAGCACGTCGTCGACGCGGCCGGTGATCCAGTAGTAGCCATCCTCGTCGCGACGGCAGCCGTCGCCGGTGAAGTACATGCCTTCGTAGGTCGAGAAGTAGGTCTGGACGAAGCGCTCGTGATTGTTCCAGATGGTCCGCGCCTGGCCCGGCCAGGCGTCGAGGATCACCAGGTTGCCTTCGGTGGCGCCCTCGAGGATCTTGCCCTCGTTATCGACCAGCGCCGGCTGCACGCCGAAGAACGGCCGCGTCGCCGAGCCTGGCTTGAGGTCGGTGGCACCGGGCAGCGGCGTGATCATGATGCCGCCGGTCTCGGTCTGCCACCAGGTATCGACGATCGGGCACTTGCCGTTGCCGATCACGCGGTGGAACCACTCCCACGCCTCGGGGTTGATCGGCTCGCCCACCGAGCCCAGCAGCCGCAGGCTGGTACGCTGGCTGGAGTCCATGACCTTGTCACCGTGGGCCATCAGCGCGCGGATCGCGGTGGGCGACGTGTAGAGAATGCTGACCTTGTGCTTGTCGATCACCTCGCCGAGGCGGCCATTGGTGGGGTAGCTCGGTACCCCCTCGAACATCAGGGTGGTAGCGCCGTTGGCCAGCGGGCCATAGACGATATAGCTGTGGCCGGTGACCCAGCCGACGTCGGCGCTGCACCAGTAGACCTCACCCTCCTGATAGTCGAAGACGTACTGGTGGGTCAGGCTGGCAAAGGTGAGGTAGCCGCCGGTGGTGTGCTTGAGGCCCTTGGGCGCACCGGTAGAGCCCGAGGTATACAGAATGAACAGCGGATCCTCGGCGTTCATCTCCTCGATCGGGCAGTCGCTGGACTGCTGGTCGACCAGCTCGTCGAACCACACGTCGCGGCCGTCGTGCCAGTCGATGTCGCCGCCGGTGCGCTTGACCACCAGCACGTTTTCGGCGACGTCGGTGCCGTCGCGGGTCAGGGCCGCGTCGACGTTGTCCTTGAGCGGTACCTGCTTGCCGCCACGCACCGACTCGTCCGAGGTGATCACCAGCTTGGACTGCGAGTCGATGACGCGCTGGGCCAGGGCATCCGGCGAGAAGCCGCCGAACACCACCGAGTGGATCGCGCCGATCCGCGCACAGGCCAGCATCGCCATGGCCGCTTCGGGGATCATCGGCATGTACAGGGTGACCACGTCGCCCTTCTTGACGCCCAGCGACTTGAGCGCATTGGCCAGCTGGCAGGTGCGCGCGTGGAGTTCACGATAGGTGATGGTCTTGGACAGGTTGGGGTCGTCGCCCTCCCAGATGATCGCCGGCTGGTCGCCGCGCGTCGCCAGGTGCCGGTCGAGACAGTTGGCCGAGGCGTTGAGAGTGCCATCTTCGTACCAGCGGATGTCGACGTTATCGGAGGCGTAGGAGGTGTTCTTGATCTTGGTCGGCGCCTTGATCCAGTCGAGACGCTTGGCCTGCTCGGCCCAGAACGCCTCGGGCGCATCGACCGACTGCTGGTACATTGCCAGATATTTTTCGTTGTCGGCCCAGGCATTGGCAGCGAACGACTCGCTCACCGGATAGACATGCTGCTGTTCGGTCATCGATTAACCCCTGTCCATGAGTGGTTATGGAATGACGATTGCCGACGGCGAAAAATGCTGCAGCGCGTCGACCCTAAAAACCCATCCAGCATATACCCCTGCGGGGCGTCCGCCTTTTAGACATTGGTATTAGCAAAAAACCATTTAACAACAATAACTTATGCCGACTTTTCGTCATCATTCGATGGAGCATAGACCAAGGTCTGAGCACAATGTCGACAACGATAGCGGCTACCGCGGCGAGCCAGTCCGTGGCGGCGCGAGGTGAAGAAGTGGTCGCGACAGGCGCAGCGATAGCGGTGCGGCGCGGGACTGGCGTTACTGACATCGAAGCGATGCGTGACGTGTGGCTCGCGGGCAAACAGTCGGCGCATCACCGTCTGCCACTCGTGGCCATGGGGCCTGGTGCGCGGCCCTTCATCGAGGTGTCGAACCAGCCAGTGAGCCATCTCGTGGGGCACCACCTCAGTCAGGAAGACGTGGCGGTTCTCGGCGTATAGCCGCGCATTGAAGCGCAGCCCGCCGCGCCCGAAGTGGGCCTGGCCGGCACTCTTGCCGCGCAGGTCGCACCACACCCGCGGCCGCGGCAGGTCGGGATGCACCTCGCGGCAACGCTGCCAGGCCGCCTCGACCTGGGCCAGCAGGCAGGCCTCGAGCTGTGCGGCATCGAGGCGTTCGAGGTGATCCCGGGGGGGAACGGGGAGCGCTGAAAAGGTCATGGGGTGCTAGAATGACCGGCCAAATCGCCACCGTCCAGTCCGAGAGTCCCATGTCCGATACGCCGTCTCCCCAGCCGCTCCTCGACGATGACGCCCTCGACCGTCTCGATGACTTCCTCGCTTCGGAGCGCGTCGGCGAAGACGCCCTCGACCTGATCAGCAGCCACGGCTATCTGGTGGCACTGGCGGTGGCGCCGCGCGAGCTCGATCCGGCGGCCTGGATCGGCGAGCTGTTCCAAGGCGAGCCGGCCTTCGCCGATGACGCCGAGCGCGACGAGATCCTGGGGCTCCTCGAGGCCCTCAAGGCCAACGCCGTCGCGGCCCTCGAACAGGGCCTGCTGCCCGAGCTGCCCTTCGAGCTGACCCTGGCCGGCCTGCCACCCGAGGAGACGCCGATCGGCGACTGGTGCGCCGGCTTCATGGAGGCGGTGTTCCTCGACGAACCGGCCTGGTTCGACGGCGACGAAGAGGGCGCAGCAGCCCTGCTGCTGCCGTTCATGGCGCTCTCGGGGCTGTTCGATGACGAGCCCGACATGGCCGAGATGGTCGATCCGACGCGCCTCGAGGGGTTGGTCCAGCAGCTGCCGGAGCTGGTGCTCGACCTCTACCTCAACTACCGGGTGCCGCCGGAAAAGCCCAAGCCCACCCCGCGCAAGAAGGCCCGCGGCGGACGCGGAAAGCGCTAGCGCAGCCGCGTCAGCATGCCGTCGAGGCTGCCGAACAGCCACTCCTTGAGGCGCTGCCAGCGGGGGCGCTGAGCCCACTGCACGGGGTCGATCTCGTGGCTGGTGGTGAAGTTGCGCTCGAACAGCGCCGCCACGTCCTTGGCGAAACGCTGGTCGTCCACCTCCTGGTTGGCCTCCAGGTTCCAGTGCAGGCTCCAGTGGTCGAAGTTGCATGAGCCGAGGGTGCACCAGTCGTCGGCCAGCGAGAACTTGGCGTGGATGAAGGTCGGCTGGAACTCGAAGATGCGCACCCCGGCGCGCAGCAGGCGGCCGTAGAAGCGCTGCCCGGCGTAGCGCACGCCGGGATGGTCGTGGGCGTCGCCGGGCAGTAGCAGCCGCACGTCGACGCCGCGCCGCGCGGCCCGTGCCAGGCGCATGCGCAGCGACAGGGTCGGCACGAAATAGGGAGTGCAGATCCAGATCCGCTGGCGCGCCGACGAGACCTGCTGCTGCAGCGAGTGGCGGATGGCCTGGTAGCGGTAGCCCTGCCCCCACACCACGCGGCCGCGCATGCCCTGGTAGTCGTCGCTGTCGTGGGGGGCGACGGTCAGCTGGCGTACCCGCTGAGTGGACCCGTCGCCACGCGTCAGCGGCGAGTCCCAGAGTCGCGAGAACAGCCGCACCCAGTCGGCCACCACCGGCCCCTCGATACGCACCGCCACCTCGTACCAGGCGTCGAGGAATTCGTCCACCGCGCCGAAGCCGCCGGTAAAGGCCACCCGTCCGTCGATCACCAGCAGCTTGCGGTGGTCGCGGCTGAGGTTGCGGGCCAGCGAGTGAAAGCCCAGCGGGTTGAAAAAACGCAGCGCCACGCCGCGCTCGCGGAGCGTGCGGCGATCGTCTTCGGCCAGGCCCATACCGCCGTAGCCGTCGAGCATCAGCATGACGTTGATCCCGCGTTCCGCGGCCCGGCCCAGCGCATCGATCAGGTCGCTGGCCAGCCGTCCCGACTCCATCAGGTAGAGCTCGACCAGTATCGATTCCTGGGCCGACTCGATGGCGTCGAACATGGCTGGAATGAAGCGCTTGGCTTCCGCCAGCAGCGTGAAGCGGTTGCCGTCTCGCCATACCCCGCGCATGGTGCTCCTCCCTGTCATCATGGGGCATTGACGCACGTTTGCCGCCCCAACGAAAGCTGCTCGACGCCGGCACGGCTCGCTATACTGAGCGCGACATCCCGTGAAAAGGCAAAGGAATGGCCGTAAATGCCCTGCGACATCCCCTGCGCTGGCTGCTATCGCGCTGGGTCGAGGTGCGCCTGATCGAACCCGAGCCGGCGAGCCTGGCGCTGGACCCGGCACTGCCCACCCTCTACGTACTGCCCCACCCTGCCCGCTCCGATGCGGCGCTGCTCGGCGAGCTATGCCGCCAGCACGGCCTGCCCGACGCCGACGCCACCCTGACCCTGGCCGGCCGCCCGCACCCTGGGCGAGTGAGCCTCGGTCCGCGCCGCCGACGCCTGCGCCGCACACGCTACCCGGCGCCTTTCGTCGAGGCCCTGCAGCACCTCGATCATGCAGAGGGGGGCGACGTCCAACTGCTGCCGGTCAGCATCTTCTGGAGTCGTGCGCCGGGCAAGCGCTTCGGTCTGGCCAAGCTGTTCGCCGACGACGACTGGCAGCTGGTGGGGCGGCTGCGACGGCTGTGGTCGGTGATCGTCAATGGACGCAACGTCGAGGTGCATTTCGGTGCCCCGCTGCGCCTTTCGGAGCTGCGCGACGGCCGCGATGACGCCCTCACCAGCCGCAAGGCGGCGCGCCTGCTGCGGGTGCATTTCCGGCGTATGCGCAGCCGCGTGCTGGGGCCCGACCTGTCCCACCGCCGCACCCTGATCGATGGCGTGGTGGCCAGCCCCGCGGTGCGCCAGGCGATCCAGGAGGTGGCCAGCGCCCAGCGCCGCTCGACCCGCCGCATCGAGCGGCGCGCGCAGCGCTACGGACGAGAAATCGCCTCCAACATGTCCTACCCGGTGCTGCGTTTCATGGACCAGCTGCTGACCCGGCTATGGAACCGCCTCTACGACGGCGTCGACGTTCAGGGCCTCGATCGCGTCAAGTCGCTGGCCGGTGACCACACCCTGGTCTACGTGCCCTGCCACCGCAGCCACATCGACTATCTGCTGCTCTCCTACGTGCTGTACCGCGACGGCCTGATGCCGCCCCACGTGGCCGCCGGCCGCAACCTCGACATGCCGCTGATCGGCGGCCTGCTGCGCCGCGGCGGCGCCTTCTTCCTGCGCCGCAGCTTCAAGGACAACCGCCTCTACGGGGCCGTGTTCAACGAGTACCTGCACCGCCTGATCGCCCGCGGTCACCCGCTGGAGTACTTCATCGAGGGCGGGCGCTCGCGCAGCGGCCGCATGCTGCCACCGCGGCCCGGCATGCTGGCCATGACGCTGCGCTCGCACAGCCGCGACGCCAGCCGACCGCTGGCCTTCGTCCCGGTGTATATCGGCTATGAGCGCATCCTCGAGGGCGGCAGCTATCAGCGTGAACTGCACGGCGGCAAGAAGCGCAAGGAGTCCCCTCTTGGACTGCTACGCGTGGTCCGCCAACTGCGCGAGCCGTTCGGCCGGGTATCGGTCAGCGTCGGCGAGCCGCTGATCGCCGATGACTTCCTCGACCATCACGCTCCTGGCTGGCGCCAGGCGCGCAGCGCGCGCCCTTACTGGTTGACCCAGGCGGTACCCGCGCTGGGCGACGAACTGGCGCGGCGCATCAACGCCGCCGCCACCCTCAACGCCGTCAACCTGGTGGCGCTGGTACTGCTGGCGACCCCGCACCGCGCCATCGAGACCCGCCTGCTGAAGTGCCAGTTGGCGCTGCTGGCGGCGTGCTGCCCAGAGGCGCAGCGCCCCGCCGGCGACCCGGCCTGCTGGATCGCGCGGGTCGCCGAGCTGGGCATGGTCCAGCGCCGCGACCAGGCCCTCGGCGAGCTGGTGCTGGCCAGCAGCGACCAGGCCGAGCGGCTCAGCTGGTACCGCAACAACGTCCTGCACCTTCTCGCCGGTCCGGCGCTGGTGGCCTTCGCCTTTCGCAACCACGCCGCGCTGGGCCAGGCGGAGCTGCACGAGCGCCTGGCACCGGGCTGGCCGATCATCGCTCGGGAGCTGTTTCTGGAGGTCCCCGGCGACCTCGACGCTGCCCTCGGCGAGCACCTGGCAACGCTGGCTCACCTGGGGCTGCTGCATCACGACGGCGAGCGCTGGCAGCGCCCGGCCCCGCACCTCGAGGCCTTCGAGCAGCTGCGTCTGCTCAGTCAGTTGATCCAGCCGACCCTGGAGCGCGGCTATCTGCTGCTCAACCTGCTGCTCGGCGCGCCCAGCGCACAGCTGAGCCGCGACGATCTCGCCGAGCGCGGCCGCCAGCTCGCCGAGCGCCTGGCGCTGCTGTCGGGGCTCGATGCGCCGGAATTCTTCGATCCACGGCTGTTCGCCGGCCTGGTCGACAGCCTGATCGAGGAGCGCTGGCTGTGGCTGCAGGGAGAGCGCCTATGCTATGACGCACGGCTGGTCGAGGCCGCCCAGCAGGCCCGCGAGCTGTTCGACCCGGCGCTGCGCCAGCGCCTGATGCAGCTAGGGGGCGGGCACGAGGCTCAGGCCGATAGCGAGCGGTGAACGTAGAGGTCGTAGCGGCTGGTCTTGCCATCGATGGTGTGCCCCGGCGCGGGGCCGGCAATGGGTGGCGCCTTGCGCGGACGCTTGACCGCTACGCGGTGGGTGGCCACGTCCAGCGCCGCCTCGAGCAAGCGCGGTGCATCGGCATCGTCGCCGGCCAGCTCGCGGAACACCCGCATCTCCTTCTTGACCAGCGCCGACTTGTCGCGGTGGGGAAACATCGGATCGAGGTGGATCACCTGGGGGGGGAAATGCGCGGCGGCGACCAGCGCTGCCAGGTCGCGGGCGGCATCGCCGTGAGACAGCAGCAGACGCCCGGCCATGTCGGCGAGCTCGGGCTCGCTGGCGGCGCGGTTGAGGCCATCCTCGAGCAGGGCAGCAATTGCCGCGACGCGCTCGACCATCAGCACCCGCGCGCCGAGGCTGGCGAGCACGCAGGCGTCGCGCCCCAGGCCCGCGGTGGCATCGACGATCGTCGGCGCCGCGGCCTTGCCCAGCCCGCAGGCCTTGGCCACCAGTTGACCCCGCCCGCCGCCGAAACGACGCCGATGGCCGGCCTTGCCGCCCACGAAATCGACCTTGAGCGGCTTGCCGTATCGGTCCTCGTCGCCGGCCAGTACCAGCGCATCGCCGGCGTGCAGCAGCCTCAGTCCAGCTGCCGCGTCATGCTCCTGCCAGGGCAGGCCGTAGCGCGCCGCGAGCGATTCGAGGCCCTCGCCGCAGACCGTCACGCCGCTGCTGCCGGGCACCGCGCTCAACGCCCCTTCTGCCACGCCACCTGGTCGCGCAGATAGACCGGCTGGGCCTGGGCAGGTGTCGTGCGCTCGCCGGCGGCGTAGCGCTGGGCGGCCAGTCGCACCAGATCCTCGGCGGCGGGCTGCCAGTCGTCGAGATGTTGGCTGATGCCGGCCTGCAGGCTGGCACTCATCGACGGCCACAGCGTCCAGCCCGAGCCGACGCCGACCCAGTCGGCCTCCTCATGGCCGGAGGGCAGCGTTAGAAGTTCGGGCGGCATGACCGCCTCGCCGGCGAGCGGCGTGAGCTCACCGTCCTGGCAGCGATAGGCCCCGACATAGATTTCGCCCATGCGCGCATCGAGGGCCGGCAGTACGTAGCGCAGGTGCAGGCGCCGGTGGGCGGCCAGCGCCAGGGCGGCCAGGGTCGAGACGCCCAGCAGCGGCTTGTCGAGCCCGTAGGCCAGGCCCTGGGCGGTGCCGGCGGCGATGCGCAGCCCGGTGAAGGAGCCGGGGCCGTGGCCATAGGCCAGCGCATCGAGGTCGCCAAGCGCCACCCCCGCCTCGGCCAGCACCGCGTCGATCATCGGCATCAGCCGCCGGGTATGTTCACGGGGCGCCTCGACGGCGCGGGCCACGACCTCGGGCTCACGCCCGGCGGGCTGGTGCCACAGGGCCACAGAGCAGGCGGTGGAGGAGGCGTCAAGGGCCAGCAGGGTCGGCATGGGAATCGCTCACGGTCGGCAAATCGAACGGCGGGATTATACGCCAACGGCCCGCAAAAATGCGGGCCGTTGCAACGCTACGTCATCTGGCAGCGATCAGGCTTCCAGGGCGTCGATCACCTGGCGAGTGATATCGTCGACGCTGCCCACGCCCTCCACCCGATGGTAGGCGGGTGCGGTGTCGGGATCCTGCTCGGCCCACGACTGGTAGTAGTCGACCAGTGGCGCGGTCTGCTCGTGATAGACCGCCAGGCGGTTGCGCACCGTCGACTCGCGGTCGTCGTCGCGCTGGATCAGCGCTTCGCCGGTGACGTCGTCCTTGGCGTCTTGCTTGGGCGGATTGTACTCGACGTGGTAGACGCGACCGGAGCCCGGGTGGACGCGGCGCCCGGCGAGGCGCTTGACGATCTCCTCGTCGGCCACGGCGATCTCCAGCACGTGGTCGAGCTTGACCCCGGCCTCCTTCATGGCATCGGCCTGGGGAATGGTGCGCGGGAAGCCGTCGAACAGGAAGCCGTTCTCGCAGTCCTTCTGGGCGATGCGCTCCTTGACCAGCGCGATGATGATGTCGTCGGACACCAGGCCGCCGCTGGTCATGATCTCCTTGACCTTGAGCCCCAGCTCACTGCCTTCCTTGACCGCCGCACGCAGCATGTCCCCGGTGGAGATCTGCGGAATCTTGAAACGCTCGCAGATGAACTGGGCCTGGGTGCCTTTGCCGGCACCCGGGGCGCCCAACAGGATCAAACGCATGGGTACTGCTCCTTGAACGAGTTGAAAACGTTTTTATAAATGTGGGTAATAATCGATAGGTAAGCACAATTAGCGCGACAATACCCCGCGCGGCACGCCCAGACAAGCCGACCATCCGCTGAGCAAACCTTCCGAGATTTATAAAAAGACTTTCAATTCATAGGCTTGTATTGAAAATTGCACTTTGGTCTGGCGCCTGTCGCGAGCCACAATGCAAGACGGCGCCCGCAGGCGCCGTCTCTACTACCGCTGAGCCGGCTTACAACAGCAGGCGGCGGATATCGGTCAGCAACTGTCCCAGCAGCGCCGTGAAGCGCGCCGCATCGGCACCGTTGACCGCACGGTGGTCGTAGGACAGGCACAGCGGCATCATCAGCCGCGGCTGGAAGGCCGCGCCGTCCCACACCGGCTTCATCTGCGCCTTGGAGATGCCCAGAATGGCGACCTCCGGGGCGTTGACGATGGGCGTGAAAGCAGTGCCACCGATCGAGCCCAGGCTTGAGATGGTGAAGCAGCCACCGGTCATCTCCTCGCGCTTGAGCTTCTTGGTCTGCGCCTTCTTGGCCAGCTCGACGCTCTCCTTGGCCAGCTCGATCAGCGACTTCTGGTCGGCGTTGCGGATCACCGGCACCATCAGGCCGTCCGGGGTATCCACCGCGAGGCCGATATGGACGTACTTCTTCCACACCACGGTCTCGCCGTCGGGCCTGAGGCTGACGTTGAACTGCGGGTACTGACGCAGGGCGAAGGCACACGCCTTGATCAGGAACGGCAGCGGCGTGAGCTTGGCGCCCTGGGCCTCGGCCTCGGCCTTCATCGACTTGCGGAAGGCCTCCAGCTCGCTGATGTCAGCCTCGTCGAACTGGGTCACGTGGGGCAGGTTGACCCAGCTGCGGTGCAGGTTGGTGGCGCCCATCTTCATCAGGCGGCCCATCGGCTTCTCTTCGATCTCGCCGAACTGGCTGTAGTCCTGATCGGGGATCGGCGGAATGCCGCTGCCGCCTGCGGCAGGTGACGCCGCCGCCGGCGCCTGGGTCTGGCCGGCCATGACCTGCTTGACGTAGGCCTGGACATCCTCCTTGAGCACCCGCTCCTTGGGGCCGCTGGGCTTGACCAGCCCCAGGTCGACGCCCAGCTCACGGGCCAGCATGCGCACCGCGGGGCCGGCGTGGACCAGCTTGCCATCGCGCGGCTTGTGGGCCGCCATCTGGGCCTCGGGGCTGGGCGTGCCGGCCGCGGCCGGCGCCGGCTTGCTGGCCTTGGGCGCGTCGGCCTTGGGAGATTCGGCCTTCGGCGCACTCGACTCGGGCTTGGGTGCCGGCTTGCTGCCCGCTACCTCGATATAGCCGATCAGGTCACCTTCGGAGACCGTGTCGCCCTCCTTGACGGTGAGCTCCAGCAGCTTGCCCTTGTAGGGGCTCGGCACGTCCATGGAGGCCTTGTCGGACTCCAGGGTGATCAGCGGGTCTTCCTCGTCGAGCTCGTCGCCGGCGCTGACGGCGATCTCGATGATCGGCACATCGGAGGAGCCGGATAGATCCGGCACCCGGATCTCCTTGCGCTCCGGCTCGCCGGATGCGGCCTCTTCCTGCTGCGGCTCGGGCTCGGCGGCCGGCGCCTGCTCGGCGGCAGCCTGCTCGGCGGGGGCCTCATCGCTCCCTTCGCCGACAATTTCCATGCTGCCGATCACGTCGCCTTCGGAGACCGTATCGCCCTCCTTGACGCTGAGCTTGACCAGCTTGCCGCTGTGCGGGCTGGGCACGTCCATGGAGGCCTTGTCGGACTCCAGGGTGATCAGGGTGTCCTCTTCGGCGACCTCGTCGCCTTCCGCGACGGCCACCTCGATGATTTCCACATCGCTGGAGCCGCCCAGGTCGGGCACCTTGATCTCGACGGTCTGCTTGCCGCCAGCGCCGGACTTGGCCGCCGGCTTGTCCTCGGCGGGGGCCGGCTCGGCCGCGGCCTGCTCGCCGCCGGACGCCTGGCTTGCGCTGTCATCGGCGCTGCCGGCATCGCTGTCGCCGCCGCCTTCGGCTTCCAGTTCGACGATATCGTCGCCCTCGGAGACGGTGTCGCCCTCCTTGACCAGCACTTTCAGCACCTTGCCGCCCTTGGGCGAGGGTACATCCATGCTGGCCTTGTCGGACTCGAGGGTGATCAGGGTGTCTTCGGCCTCGATGACGTCGCCTTCGGACACCGCGATCTCGATGATTTCGACATCGGTGCTACCGCCGATGTCGGGGACTTTGATGATTTCGCTACTCAAGGTCGCGCTCCTTCCAAATCGTGCTCGAAACCGGCGGGCCGTCGGGCGGCACGCCGCCGGTTCCAGATCAGCGGGTCAACGGCTCACACCATCAGCGGGTTAGGCTTCTTGGGATCGATGCCGTACTTCTTGATCGCCTCGCTGACCACCTTGCGGTCCAGCTCGCCGCGATCTGCCAGCGCCTTGAGCGCCGCCACGGTGACGAACTTGCGGTCGACCTCGAAGAAGTGACGCAGCTTCTCACGGGTGTCGGAACGCCCGAAGCCATCGGTACCCAATACATGGTAGTCGGTCGGCACCCAGGCGCGGACCTGGTCGGCGAACAGCTTCATGTAGTCGGTGGAGGCGATGGCCGGGCCCTTGCGCCCTTCCAGGCAGGTGGTGACGTGGGGCTTGCCGGGCTCGTCCTCGGGGTTGAGGAAGGCCTGGCGATCGACCTCGAGCGCTTCGCGGCGCAGCTCGTTGAAGCTGGTCACGCTCCAGATGTCGGAGCCCACGCCCCACTCCTCGGCGAGCATCTCGGCGGCCGCCTCGACCTCACGCAGGATGGTACCCGAGCCCAGCAGTTGGACGTGGCCCTTGCCCTTCTTGCCCTTGGTCTCGCGCAGCAGGTACATGCCCTTGATGATGTCATCGGCCGGCACCGTCTCGAGCTCGGGCTGCTCGTAGTTCTCGTTCATCACCGACAGGTAGTAGAAGCAGCTCTCCTTGTCGACGAACATCCGCCGCAGGCCGTCCTGGACGATCACCGCCACTTCGTGGGCATAGGTGGGGTCGTAGCTGCGGCAGTTGGGGATGGTCGAGGCCAGGATATGGCCGTGGCCGTCCTGGTGCTGCAGGCCCTCGCCGTTGAGGGTGGTACGCCCGGCGGTACCGCCAACCAGGAAGCCGCGCGCCTGCATGTCACCGGCGGCCCAGGCCAGGTCTCCGATGCGCTGGAAGCCGAACATCGAGTAGTAGACGTAGAACGGCAGCAGCGGCAGGTTGTTGTTGCTGTAGGAGGTGGCCGCGGCGATCCACGCCGACATGGCACCCGCCTCGGTAATGCCCTCCTCGAGGATCTGGCCCTTCTTGTCCTCGCGGTAGAACATGATCTGGCCTTTATCCACCGGCTCGTACTTCTGGCCCTCGGAGGTGTAGATACCCAGCTGGCGGAACATGCCCTCCATGCCGAAGGTACGCGCCTCGTCGGGAATGATCGGCACCACCTGCTTGCCGATCTTCTTGTCCTTGACCAGGCCGTTGAGGACGCGCACGAAGGCCATGGTGGTGGAGACTTCGCGCCCCTTGGAGCCGCCCATCTGGGAAGCGAAGGTCTTGTCCTCCAGCGCCGGGATCTCGAGCGCCTCGAAGTCGCTGCGGCGCTGCGGCAGGTAGCCACCCAGGCGCTCGCGCTGCAGGTGCATGTACTTCATTTCCGGCGACTCGTCGTCGGGCTTGTAGTACGGCACCTCCTTGAGCTGCTCGTCGGTGAGCGGAATGCCGAAGCGGTCGCGGAAGCGCTTGAGCGCCTCGTACTCCATGCTCTTGAGCTGGTGGGACTCGTTGGCCGCTTCGCCGTCGCCACCGCCCATGCCGTAGCCCTTGACGGTATGCGCCAGGATCACGGTGGGGCGGCCGTTGGTGTTGTTGACCGCCTCGTGATAGGCCGCATAGACCTTGTAGGGGTCGTGGCCGCCGCGGTTGAGCTTCCAGATGTCCTCGTCGGACATATCCTTGACCAGGTCGGCGGTCTCCGGATACTTGCCGAAGAAGTGCTCGCGGGTGTAGGCGCCGCCGTTGGCCTTGTAGTTCTGGTAATCGCCGTCGACCGCCTCATCCATGCGCTTCTGCAGCACGCCCTTCTTGTCCTGCTCGAACAGCGGATCCCAGAAGCGGCCCCAGACCACCTTCTGCACGTTCCAGCCGGCGCCGCGGAACACGCCCTCGAGTTCGTCCATGATCCGCGAGTTGCCGCGCACCGGGCCGTCGAGACGCTGCAGGTTGCAGTTGATCACGAAGATCAGGTTGTCGAGCCGCTCGCGGCTGGCCAGGTGGATGGCGCCCAGCGATTCCGGCTCGTCGCACTCGCCGTCGCCCATGAAGCACCAGATCTTGCGATCGTGCATGTCCTTCATCTCGCGGGAATGCAGGTACTTCATGACGTGGGCCTGGTAGATGGCCTGGATCGGCCCCAGCCCCATAGACACCGTGGGGAACTGCCAGAAATCCGGCATCAGCCACGGGTGCGGGTAGGAGGAGAGGCCGTCACCGTCGACTTCCTGACGGAACTTGTCCATCTGGTCATGGGTGAGGCGCCCTTCGAGGAAGGCCCGCGCATAGATGCCCGGCGCCACGTGGCCCTGGATGTAGACCAGGTCGCCCTCGAAGTCACCGTTAGGGGCACGGAAGAAGTGGTTGAAGCCCACGTCGTACAGCGTCGCCGCCGACATGAAACTGGCGATATGGCCGCCTAGCCCCGGGTTGGCGCTATTGTTGCGAATCACCTGGGCAATCGCGTTGTAGCGAATCAGCGAGCGGATCTTGCGCTCCATGAACAGGTCGCCGGGCATGTGCGCTTCGCGATGCACCGGGATGCTGTTGCGATGGGGGGTCGTCACCGAGAAGGGTACCTGCATGCCGTCACGGCGCAGGCGGTCAGCCAGACGGCTCAACAGGTATTGAGCGCGATTTTCGCCCTCGCGATCCAGGACCGATTCCAGGGATTCCATCCATTCCGTGGTTTCGACCGGATCGAGATCTTCTCTTGCCTCCAGACTCATAGACGTCTCTCCGAATGAAGATATTGTGTCGGTCTGCCCTCACCATAGTCGCTGGAGGGGCATGTGGCGCTCTTCAGTGCGGGCATGACCTTCTATGGGCCATATCTCCGGAAAATCGTGCTGTAATTTGATTACAGCGGGGCATGCAGAAAGCCCGTCGTAGGCCGATGAAGATACCGCAAAGCCTGCCGCCTGCCAATTGTAACGGACATGGAAATTGTTTTCACATAAGATATTGCGCCGCAGCACAAGACCTTGCGTGCCCTCGTCTCAGCCTAGACGAAAAGTGGCGACCTGTAGTGTAACTACATGAAATCGAGCAGGCAGCGGCGCAGATAGGCCCAATCGAAGGCCGGCCCGGGATCGGTCTTACGCAGCGGCGCAATGCGGGCATGACCGGTGATGCGCCCCGTGGTCAGCCGCGGGTAGTGCTCGCAGAGCGCCGCGACAGCCCCCGCCAAGGTGCGGTACTGCGCCTCGCGGTAGGGCGTCACCTCGTCGCCCTCGAGCTCGATGCCGACGCTGAAGTCGTTGAGTTCGACGCGTTCACGGCGGCTATGGGGATCGAACCAGCGCGAGCGGCCGGCGTGCCAGGCGCGCTTGTCGAAGGGCACGAACTGCACGCACTCGCCGTCGCGGCGAATCAGCAGATGCGCCGAGACTCGCAGGGCGGCAATGCCGGCGAAATAGGGGTGCGCCGCGGGATCGAGGCGATTGGTGAACAGCCGCTCGATGTCGCCGCCGCCGAACTCACCCGGCGGCAGGCTGATCGAGTGCAGCACCAGCGCCGAGACCTCGCCTTCGGGTCGCGCATTGCAGTTGGGTGACGACACCCGTCGGGCGGCGTCGAGCCATCCTTCGCTGATCGTGGTAGCAGCACGCATCACGGCTGATTCCTGTGGCTGAATTGCCTATACTGGCAGGCATTGTCGCACAGCCCGACCGCCCACGTTCACCCTCCAGCAAGGCCCGTCATGCACTATCAGCAAGCCCTCGCCGAAGAGATCCGCCAAGCCGCCGCCCGGCTGCTCGCCGAAGACGTCGGTCCTGGCGACATCACCGCCCAACTGATCCCGGCGACCCAGTGGGCCAAGGCCAACGTGATCAGTCGCGAGGATGCCGTACTCTGCGGCGTGGCCTGGGTCGACGAGGTGTTTCGCCGCCTCGACGCCAAGGTCAGCCTGCACTGGCTGGCCGCCGACGGTGATCGTCTCGCTGCCGGCCAACCCTTCCTCGAGCTGGAAGGACCGGCGCGCAGCCTGCTGTCCGGCGAGCGTGCCGCGCTCAACCTGCTGCAAACGCTGTCGGCCACGGCCACCCGCACGCGCCACTATGTCGACCTGCTCGAGGGTACCGGCGTGCGGCTGCTCGACACCCGCAAGACCCTGCCCAACCTGCGCCTGGCGCAGAAGTATGCGGTGACCTGCGGCGGCGGCCATAACCACCGCATCGGCCTGTACGACGCCTTCCTGATCAAGGAGAACCATATCGCCGCCTGCGGCGGGATTGCGGCAGCGGTAAGGGAGGCCCGCGATATCGCCCGCGACCTGCCGGTGGAGGTCGAAGTCGAGACCTTCGAGGAGCTCGACCAGGCGCTGGCCGCCGGTGCCGACGTGATCATGCTCGACAACTTCACTCTGGAGGCAATGCGCGAGGCAGTCGCCCGCACCGCCGGCCGTGCGACCCTGGAAGCCTCCGGCAACGTCGACGAGACCACCCTGCGCACCATCGCCGAGACCGGCGTCGACTGCATCTCCAGCGGCGCCTTGACCAAGGACATCAAGGCCATCGACCTGTCGATGCGCATCCTCGAGACCCGGACCGCCTGAGGTGAAGCCGGCAAGCTTCGCCGTCGAGGCCATCGGCCATATCGAAAGCGACTTCCGCGACAAGTTCGGCGTGCCCCGCCAGCCGGGGCTGGCCCCCGCCGCCCGCGCCCGGCTGGTGCTGCACGGCGACTACGCCGACCCGCTGGCGGTGCGCGGCCTCGACGCCTACAGCCATGTATGGCTGACCTTCATCTTCCACCACAGCCCCGAGCGCTGGACGCCGCTGGTGCGCCCGCCGCGGCTGGGCGGCAACGCCAAGCTCGGCGTCTTCGCCACACGCAGCACCCACCGCCCCAATCGCCTGGGGCTGTCGCTGGCCGCTCTCGGTGCCATCGACACCCGCCACGGCGTGGCCCTCGAGCTGCACGGCTGCGACCTAGTCGACGGTACCCCGGTGTTGGATATCAAGCCCTACCTACCCTGGGCAGAGGCGCTGCCCGACGCCCGGGCCGGCATGGCGGCGGACGCTCCACCGCGCCATGCGGTGCGCTTCTCCCAGGACGCGGAGGACGCCCTCGAGCAGCGCAGCGACAGCGCCTCGCTGCGCGCCCTGATCGAGCAGGTGCTGGCCCAGGACCCACGCCCCGCCTACCACCGCGACAAGGGTGACGCCGAGCGCGTCTACGGCGTGCGGCTCAGGGACGTGGACGTGCGCTTCTGCGCCGAGGGCGAGGGCTTTCGGGTAGTGGCGATCGCAACCCCCTAGCCGAAATCGACGCCAATCCGCCGGCCGACTTCTTCGTAGGCTTCGATCACGCCGCCCAGGCCCTGGCGGAAGCGGTCCTTGTCGAGCTTCTCGCGGGTTTCGGCGTCCCACAGCCGGCAGCCGTCCGGGGAGAACTCGTCACCCAGCACGATCTGGCCGTTGAACAGCCCGAATTCCAGCTTGTAGTCGACCAGCAGCAGGCCGCCGTCGGCGAACAGCGCCTTGAGCACGTCGTTGACCTTGAAGGTCAGCGCCTTCATCTCGGCGAGCTGCTCGGGCGTCGCCCAGCCGAAGCTCTCGGCCAGCGACTCGTTGATCATCGGGTCGTGCTGGGCATCGTTCTTGAGGAACAGCTCGAAGGTCGGCGGGTTCAGCGCAATGCCCTCCTCGACCCCCAGGCGCCGCACCAGGCTGCCGGCGGCGATATTGCGCACCACGCACTCCACCGGGATCATCTCGAGCTTCTTGACCACGCACTCGGTGTCCGAGAACAGGCCGTCGAAGTGGGTGGGAATGCCCGCCGCCTCGAGGGTCTGCATGATGAAGGCGTTGAACTTGTTGTTGACCATGCCCTTGCGCGCCAGAGACTCCATGCGCTCGCCGTCGAAGGCGCTGGTGTCGTCGCGGAAGTGCAGAATCATGCGCTGCGGATCGTCGGTGTGGTAGACCGACTTGGCCTTGCCGGCGTAGAGCTGTTGACGCTTTTCCATGGGAGCGGTCTCCGCAAAAATCACTGTTGAGTCGGTCGGCCGGTGTCAGGCGATATGCTGCCAGGCCAGGCCGTGGTCCTGGGCGGCCACCGAGAGCCGCGAATCGTCGCCGTCGAGCAGCGGGGTCAGGGCTTCCATGACGCGCTCGGGGCAGTTGTTGTGTTCCGACAGGTGCGAGCAGACGATGCGCTGCAGCCGGTCGAGTCCCAGGCGCGGTAGCAGTGCCGCGGCCTGAGCGTTGGCAAGATGCCCCCAGTCGCCGCCGACGCGGCGCTTGAGGCGCAGCGGGTAGGGCCCCTCGGCGAGCATCTGAACGTCGTGGTTACACTCCAGCACCAGCGCGTCGCAGCCGTGAAACGCCTCGGCCACATGCGCGGTGGGGTGACCCAGGTCGGTGAGCACACCGAAGCTGCGGCCATGGGCATGGAAGCGAAACTGCACCGGCTCGCGGGCATCGTGGGGCACCGTCACCGGATCGATCTGCAGGCCATTGATGGCGAAGCGCTGCTGCGGCGTGACCCAGTGATGCTCAGGCAGCGTGCCGAGGCGGCCGCTGCGCCAAGTGCCCGGGGTCAGGTAGACCGGCACGCCGTGCCGACGCGCCAGCGCCCCGACACCGCGAATATGGTCGCCGTGTTCATGGCTGACCAGAATCGCGTCGAGTTGGCGCGGGTGCAGGCCGAGGCGCGCCAGGCGCTTTTCGGCCTCGCGCATGGCGAAGCCGCAATCGATCAACAGCCGCGTTTCACCGTCGCAGACCAGGGTCGCATTGCCCTTGCTGCCGCTGCCCAGCGAGGCGAAGCGTAGCCCCGCGACGGCGTTGCGCATAGCACCTTGCTGCGCGTCGCACATTAGCGCAGCAGGGCGGCAACGCGGTCGAGCAGCTCGCGGGTGTCGTCGGCGGTGAGCTGCTTGTCACTCTCGTTGATGACCCGTACGCGGGTCTCGCCGCCGGGGGCCTGGTCGAGGCTCAGGCGCAGCCACTGGGCGGTCTGACGCACATCGGGACTGAACACGATGGAGAGCGGCCCGCGGTTACGTTCACTGGCGGTCATGTACTCGAGCAGGAAGTCGCGATTCGACTCGTCGCTCTCGAGCAGCAGCTCGCGGTTCTCACTGGTGAAATTGCGCGACAGCTGGTAGTCCATCTCGGCCCAGGTGCGCTCCATGTCGGCGGCCAGCAGCAGCTGCCAGCTGTCGTCGCTACGCTCCAGGCGCACGCTCTCCTCCTGCTGCTGGGCACGCTGGGTGGCCAGCGCCGAGGCACTGGCGGTGCGGCTCTCGGCGGTCAGGAAGTCGTTGAGGGCGTCGAGACACTGGGCATGCACGGCACCGCCCTGCTCGCAGCGCACCTCGGTGGCGCCGCCGCGCACCCCGGGCTGCAGGGTGAAGGTCGCCTCGCTGGTGGCCAGCACGCCGCGCTGGGGGCTGTTGTCGGTCACGCTGAGACCCTGGCGGCGACTGAAATCCTCGAGCCGCGGCCAGACGTCGCCGGCGTCGGCATTGACCAGCAGCCAGCGGTCACTGCCCGACTCGCGACGCTCGACGAAGTCGCGCTGGCCGCCCCGCGCCACCGCATCGGGGCGCGGCGCCCGGAAGCGCCCGTCGCTGGCGACGAACTCCCCGCGCGCCTCGGGTACCGGCATGATGTCGCGATAGCGGCTCTGGTCGCGGGTCTCGGGCAGCACCAGCGGCTGCCCCAGCTCCGCCTCGGCGTAGTCGATGTTGCGGTCGTGAAAATAACCATCGCGGGCGCAGCCGGCAGTCACCAGAGCGATCGATACGACGAGCGGCATCCATTTAAGCGCAGGGTTCATGCATCCACCTTGTTGAGAGTCCACGGTTGCAGTCAGCGGTTGTCGATCAGTCGTCGATGACGCCCGCCAACTGCAGCGCCTCGCTGACCGTGGAATGGTATTTCTCGGACAGCCAGGTCATCGGCAGGCGAATGCCCGCCTCGGCGTAGCCCATACGGTGCAGCGCCCACTTGACCGGGATCGGGTTGGATTCGATGCCCAGGTTGGTGTGCAGCGGCATCAGACGCGTGTTGATCGAGTGCGCGGTCTCGGTGTCGCCGGCCACCGCGGCGGCGCACAGCTCGTGCATCGCCTTGGGCGCCACGTTGGCGGTCACCGAGATGTCGCCATGGCCGCCCATCAGCATGAAGTCGCAGGCGGTGGCGTCGTCGCCGGAGTAGAGCTTGAAATCGCTGCCCTCGAGGCGGGCGATCAGATCCTCGGCGCGCTCGAGGTTGCCGGTGGCATCCTTGAGGCCAATGATATTGTCGATCTCGGCCAGGCGCAGCACGGTCTCGTTGTAGAGATCCGAACAGGTGCGTCCCGGCACATTGTAGAGAATCACCGGCAGGTTGGCGCCCTCGGCCACCGCCTTGAAGTGCTGGTACAAGCCTTCCTGGGTCGGCTTGTTGTAGTAGGGGCACACCGACAGGCAGTAGTCGGCGCCGACTTCCTTGGCGTAGCGCGCCAGCTCCACCGCCTCCGAGGTAGCATTGGCGCCGGTGCCGGCGATCACCGGAATCCGGCCCGCCACCTCTTCCACCACCGTGCGGATCACGTCGAAGTGTTCGGCGAAGGACATGGTGGTCGGCTCGCCGGTGGTGCCGGCGGCGACGATGGCGTCGGTACCGTTCTCCAGGTGAAAGTTGACCAGTCGTCGCAGCGCCGGCCAGTCGATCTCGCCGGAGACCTTCATCGGCGTCGCCAAGGCGACCATACTGCCTGTGATCATGCTGTGTTCCTCTCGAAAACCGTGGCCTGCCAGCGCTTCGCCCGATCGGCACGCCTCGGGGGCAGGCATTCAGGGGCTAGATGGTACTCAGGCGGCGAAAGTCTGTACAGAACCCGATGCGCCTCGACGCCCTTTGACGGTCAAGCGCTTTACAGCGCAGGGCGGGTTGCGTGTAATCGTAGCGCGTTGTCTTACCCACCTTCGAGGAGAGCTACATGAGCGTCAGTATCGGCCAACCCGTGCCCGACTTCACCGCCACCGCCACCGGCGACACCCCCGTCACCCTGTCCCAGTTCCAGGGTCAGCAGGTGGTCATCTACTTCTATCCCAAGGCCAGCACTCCCGGCTGCACCACCGAGGGCGGCGACTTCCGCGATCGCAAGGCGGCCTTCGACGCCGCCAACACCGTGATTCTCGGCGTGTCCCGCGACGGCCTGCGCGCCCAGGAGAACTTCAAGGCCAAGCAGGACTTCAACTTCGCGCTGATCTCCGACAAGGACGAGGCGGTGTGCCAGCTGTTCGACGTCATCAAGCTCAAGAAGATGTACGGCAAGGAGCATCTCGGCGTCGAACGCAGCACCTTCCTGATCGATGCCGACGGCAAGCTGGCCCGGGAGTGGCGCGGGGTCAAGGTCAAGGACCACGTCGAGGAGGTACTCGAAGCCGCCCAGGCGCTGCACGCCGGCTGAGCCGCGTGGCCGCGGGGCTCACTCCTCGGAGAGCGCGTTCAGCGTTGCCTGGCGTTCGCGACTGTCGATGCCCCGCGGCCAGGCCACCACCAGCGCCTTGAGCAGGGTGGCCAGCGGGATCGCGAAGAAGATCCCCCAGAAGCCCCACACCCCGCCGAAGAACAGCACCGCGACGATGATCGACACCGGGTGCAGGTTGACCGCCTCGGAGAACAGGATCGGCACCAGCACGTTGCCATCCAGCGCCTGGATGATGCCGTAGGCGATCAGCACGTAGACGAACTGGTCGCTGATCCCGAAGTGAAACCCGGCCACCGCCGCCACCGGCAGCGTGGCCACCGCCGCGCCGATATAGGGCACCAGCACCGAGAGCCCCACCAGCACCGCCAGCAGCGCCGAATAGGGCAGCCCGAAGAAGGCGAAGGTCAGGAAGGCCACGGTGCCGACGATGATGATCTCGATGAACTTGCCGCGTACGTAGTTGGCGATCTGGTCGTCCATCTCGTTCCAGATACGGGTCATCAGCAGCCGCTTCTGGGGCAGCAGCGACAGCATGAAGCCGACCAGGCGGTCCTTGTCCTTGAGCATGAAAAACACCAGGATCGGCACCAGCACCAGGTAGATGATCAGCGACAGCACGTTGCCCAGCGAGGCCAGCGACAGGGTCAGCGCACGCTGCCCCACCTGGGTCATCTCGCGCCCCGCCACGCCGATCCAGTTCTGAATCTGGTCGGGTGTCACCAGCTGCGGATAGCGCTCCTGAAGGTTGTCGAGCAGCTGCTGGCCGGCGGCGAACATGCGCGGCGTCTCCTGCACCAGCCCCACCAGCTGGTTCCAGATCAGCGGCATCAGGATGAAGGCGATCGCCAGCAGCAGGCCGATGAACCCCAGGAACACCAGCGAAACCGCCAGCAGGTGTGGTACCCCGCGCCGAGTCAGCGAATTGACCGCGCCCTGCAGTAGAAAGGCGATCACCAAGGCGGTGAAGAAGGGCGCCAGCATCCTGCCCAGCAGGATCACCGCGGCGAAGCCGAGCACCAGCACGATCAGCAGGATCACCGCCTCCTCGTCGGAGAAGTAGCGCTCGATCCAGCTCTTGAACAGCGCACGCATGGTCATGCCGAGGTGACCCCTGGGCCTTTGCGAATCCAGTAAAAAAACACCTCGCCACGGGTCTCGCGGGAAACCAGTTCATGATCGCTGTGGCTGGCGAAGGTCTCGAAGTCCTGCCAGGAGCCGGCATCGGTGGCCTGAACCTCGAGCAGCTGGCCCGGCGCCAGGCGCGACAGCGCCTGCTTGGCCTTGAGTAGCGGCAGGGGGCACGGCAAGCCACGCGCGTCGAGCTGATTATCTGGTTGCAGGGCCATGCGATCTCCCGAAAAATGTCTGAAGCCACTGAGATTTAAAGGCACTTTGCCGAGTGAATCAATGTCCGATGTACATCGCAGAGGGCATGCGCGAAACGACGGTGACGATAGACCGCACTCATGCATGACCCAGGATGCCCGACTACCCCGAGGATGGCCATGTTGCAGATGCTCAAGCCCTGTCTCGCCGCCGCCAGCCTGGTCCTGGCCAGCCTGCTGCCGGCCTCCGCCAGCGCCGTCGACGATTTCGGCCTGCCGCAGCTCGGCAGCAGCGGCGCGGGGGCGGCCGGCGCCGAGGAGTACCGCCTGGGACGCGCCTGGCTGCGTCAGTTCCGCGCCCGCGCGCCGGCCTGGCAGGACCCGATTACCCAGGACTACGTCGAATCGGTGATCTCGCGACTGCTGCCGCACAGCGATCTGGGCGACAACCGCACCAGCGTGACGCTGGTCGACAGTCGCCTGCTCAACGCCTTCGCCGTGCCCGGCGGGGTGATCGGCGTCAACTCCGGCCTGTTCGCCTTCGCCGAAGAGGAAGACGCCTTCGCTTCGGTGATCGCCCACGAGCTCGGCCACCTCTCCCAGCGCCACTATGCGCGCCAGGTGTCCCGCGCCGAGCAGACCCAGGTGCCGGCCATGGCGGCGATGCTGGCCGGCATGTTGATCGCCGCCGGCGGCGGTGGCGATGCCGGCATCGGCGTGGCGATGGGCTCCCAGGCCGCCTTCATCCAGGACCAGCTGGCCTATTCGCGGCGCTTCGAGCAGGAGGCCGACCGCGTCGGCCTGCAGGCCATGGCCCGGGCCGGCTACGACCCCGAGGCGATGGTCAGGATGTTCCGCGCGATGCAGCGCATGGCGTCGCTGCAGGGCGGCAATCCGCCGGAGTTTCTGCTCACCCACCCGGTCACCGAGTCGCGGATCACCGATACCGAGGCCCGCGCCAGCCAGCTGAGTGCCCGCGAGCGGCGCGAGGTGGGGCCACGCTATGACCTGGTGCGCGCCAGGGCGCTGGTCTCGGTCAACCGCGACAACCTCGACCAGGCCTCGGCGCGTCTCGCCCAGGGCAACCCCGAGCCGCAGGTCAGCCGCTACCTGGAGGCGCTGATTGCCGCCGAGCGCGGCAACCACGCCAGCGCCCTGGAGACCCTCGACGCCCTCGCCAACCAGCTTCCCGACCTGCCGATGCTGCCGGTCACGGCCGCCGAGGTGGCCTATGACGCCGGCGACTACGACGGCGCCATCGAGCGCAGCCGTCGCGTGCTGCGCCTGATGCCCGACTATGCGCCGGCCAGCCGCGTGCTCGGCGAAGCGCTGCTGCAGCGCGACCCGGACGAAGCCTATCGCGTGCTGCGCGACTTGAGCGAACGCCGCCAGGAGGACCCGCAGGTGTTTGCGCTACTGGCCGAAGCCGCCGGCCGCAGCGGACGCGACGGCTGGGGCCATCTGGCCCGCGCCGAGCACCTGCAGCTGACCGGGCGCATGGACAGCGCCATTCGGCAGCTGCAAGTGGCCCGCGACAGCGCTCGCCAGGCCGGTGACAGCAGCCTGGAGAGTCGCATCGAGCAGCGCCGCGAGGCGTTCATGGGGTACCGCGAGGCGCTGGAGAGGTTTTAGGCCTGGAAATTCAGCATTCGCTCCAGCGGCTTGAGGGCCGCTGAGCGCAGCGCGTCGTCGACGACGATTTCGCCGCTGCCGTGGCGCAGGGCGCCGGCCAGGTTGTCGAGGGCGTTCATCGCCATCCACGGGCAGTGGGCGCAGCTCTTGCAGGTTGCACCGTTGCCGGCGGTGGGCGCCTCGAACAGCGTCTTGCCGGGCACCGCCTGCTGCATCTTGAAGAAGATGCCGCGGTCGGTGGCGACGATCAGCTTGTCCTGGGGCAGCGCCTTGGCGGCCTTGATCAGCTGCGAGGTGGAGCCGGCCACGTCGGCCAGGCCGACCACCGCCGCCGGTGACTCCGGGTGCACCAGCACCGCGGCGTCGGGATACAGCGCCTTGAGGTCCTCGATGCCCTTGGCCTTGAACTCCTCGTGGACGATACAGGCGCCGTCCCACAGCAGCATGTCGGCACCGGTCTGCTTCTGGATATAGCCGCCCAGGTGCTTGTCCGGCGCCCACAGGATCTTCTCGCCGCGGGCCTGGAGGTGCTCGATCACGTCCACCGCGATGGACGAGGTCACCACCCAGTCGGCGCGCGCCTTGACCGCCGCCGAGGTGTTGGCATAGACCACCACGGTGCGCTCCGGGTGCTGGTCGCAGAAGGCCGCGAACTCGTCGGCCGGGCAGCCGATATCCAGCGAGCAGGTCGCCTCGAGGGTCGGCATCAGCACGCGCTTTTCGGGGGATAGTATCTTGGCGGTCTCACCCATGAAGCGCACTCCGGCCACCACCAGGGTCTCGGCCTCGTGGCGGGCGCCGAAGCGGGCCATCTCCAGCGAGTCGGCGACACAGCCACCGGTCTCCTCGGCGAGCTGCTGGATCACATCATCGGTGTAATAGTGGGCGACCAGTACGGCGTTGTGCGCCTTGAGCAGTCGCTTGATCTCATCGACGCGCGCTTCATCCTCGGCGGGGATCCGCGTTGGGCAGTAGGCGCGGGCCAGGTGCTCTTGCACCTCGGCGCGGGAAGTCATGATCGTCATCGTGTCTACCACTGTGACTGGCAGGGGCTCCCCCTGCATGTACCAGGTGCACCGTATCAGGCTCTTTGCCCGACGCTGCACGCCAGAAGGCAGAGGCGGCGGCTCCCGCCGCCTCTGCCTTGCACTATTCTAGACCACAATGCACCGGAATTGCTCCCCCTGCCCCACACGCCAGTTCAGCTTCTCGTATGCGACTCACCCAGCACCCTGGTGTATAGCCGGCGGTCGACGAGGTAGCAGCCGCAAGACGCCTCTATCAACCCGCCACGATCGAGCACGTTGATAGTGCCCCGCTGATAGCTGATCAGCCCGCGCGCCTGCAGCGCAGATGCCGCCTCGGTGACGCCGGCACGCCTTACCCCCAGCATCATGGCCAGGAATTCATGGGTCAGCTGCAGCTGGTCGGACTCGGCACGATCCTGGGTCATCAGCAGCCAGCGTGCCAGTCGCGCCTCCACCCGATGGAAATGCGTACAAGCAGCCGTCTGGGCAAGCTGACTCATGGTCACATAGAGGTAGCGTAACAGCCTTTGATTCAGGGTCGGGCAGGATAGCAGCAGTTGGCGAAGCCTGGCGGCATCCATGCGCAGCGCGGTGCCACCACCCTGTACCAGCGCACACAGCGGAGACTCCTTGACGCCGAGCAGCAGCGCGCCCCCCGTCATGCCCTCGCGCCCGGTCATGGCCACTTCCAGCCTTGCGCCATCCGCGAGTCCGACGATCAGCGAAATGAAACTATCGACAGGAAAGTAGACATGCTCGATCTCCTCGCCGGGCTCTATCAACACCTTGCCAAACACCAGGGTGATAGGCTCGCACGCGGCCATGAAGGCCGCATGCTCCCTCGGCGGCAGATCGAAAAGCAGCTGATTGGCAGCGGGAAGAAGGTGGCGTGATGTCATGGCCGCTCCGGCGTCTAAGTACCTGGCAAGCGACATAAACATACTGTTTGAAACGTCAATGACGACTGCAGATCGAAATCCTGGGGCGTGCCCCCAGGCGATATATCTGCAGATTAGCATGCAGTAAATCATGCGTCGGCACGCTAGCGTACACAGCGCATACGCCGAGCGAGCCGCGCGGTTTATATCACCGCATTGTGGGCCAGCAACCGATCATATTCGCTCTTGACCACCGCATAGCACTCGCAGACACGCTCTTCGAGACCCTGTCGATCGATCACGCTGATATGCCCGCGGTGGTAGGTTATCAGCCCCGCACGCTGGAGCTTGCCCGCCGATTCCGTCACCCCTTCGCGGCGAACGCCCAGCATGTTGGCGATCAACTCCTGGGTCATCACCAATTGGTTACCCGGCAGTCGGTCGAGGCTGAGCAGCAGCCAACGGCAGAGCTGCTGATCCACCGTGTGGTGGCGATTGCAAACCGCTGTCTGTGCCATTTGCGTCAACAGCGCTTGGGTGTAGCGCAGCAGCAGGCGCTGCATGACACCGGCACGATAGAACTCTTCCTTGAGACGATGCCCCTTGAGGCGGTAGGCCTCGCCGGCACTTTGCACGATCGCCCGGCTCGGCGTGGTCTCCCCGCCCATGAACAGCGATACGCCGACAATCCCTTCGTAGCCCACCACGGCGATCTCCGTCGAGGCACCGTTCTCCATCACGCAGAGCAGCGACACGATGGCATCCAGCGGAAAGTAGACGTGATGCATCACCCCGCCCGATTCGCTCAGCGACTTCCCCAGCGGCAGCGTTACCCGCTCGAGGTGAGGCTCCAGTCGCGCCAGCTCTTCCTCCGGCAGCAGCGACAGCAGCTGATTTCTTGGGTCGACTCTTGTTGCCAGCATCTAAGCTCCTTGGGGCGACAGCGTCCGCATCGCATGTATCGCGCTATGTGTGTCAACCAACGGAAACACCGGCGACCCTGCCTTATCCTGGGTACGGTTCCGCGCAGCCATACCGCCCTAGCTCCCCCGCTGCGCCTTACTCAACCCGAGTGATACCCTGATGAAATACTCCCTGATGGTTACTGCCCTCCCGCTGATACTGCTATCCCTTGGCGGCTGCTCCAGCATGTCGACGCAGGACAAGAGCACTGCCGTAGGCGCCGGTGTCGGGGCGGTGGGCGGCTCAGTCCTCACCGGCGGCTCCGCCATTGGCACCGTGGGTGGCGCCGCGGTGGGCGGCATCATCGGCCGGGAGGCCAGCAAGCCGTGAACGTCCGCCAGCCTCGTCGGCGGTGCACCGGGCACCGCCGGTACCGGGATCCGATCTCGACTTTTCCAATATCAGTATAGGGTAATTGTCAGCCTGCTCTGTACGCTAACGCACAGAGCAAATCCGAGAACGTAACTAGGTTGTTACCCATCCATACGATCTACCTGCATGTAGCCAACTGCTGACGCGCTTCAGGGGGAGAGTTATGCGCCAAGGATTGACGCAATTGCCAATGCTCGACCAAGGGTACGCGGAGCGGACACCGGACACCGCTCGGCAATCGCCGCTGGATGTGCTGCTGATCGGCCCCGACTCACCCGACATGCTCGGCCTGCAAGAGATCCTGCAAGCGGGCGGCAGCGACTATCGCATCAGGCGTGTCGCGACCCTGCAGCAAGCACTCGCGGTGCTACGAGAGCAGCCGGTCGCCATGCTGCTACTCGACCTCACCCTGGCCCAGTGCCCGTGGCGCGCCGCGCTCGAGCAACTCAGCGCCGCCGCACCCGGCACCCTGTGCATTGGCCTCACCGACGACAGCGAGCCGACGCCTTGCCAGGCCCGGCGGCATGGCGCGCACGACGTCTTCTCACTGGCGCAGCTCGAGCCTCGGTCGCTCCTGCAGCGCCTGGAAACGGACCTCTACCTGATCCAGCCGCGCAGCGATGATCAAGCGTCTTACAGCGCTCTGCAGACGATGAGCGACGCCATGCCGATCGGCACGCTGATTACCGACAGATACGGTCACTGCCTGCACAGCAACGCGGCTTACCAGCGTATTTGTGGCTTGACCGCGGGCGGGCAGGACGGCAGGCACTGGGCGGCAGCGCTGCACCCGGATGACCGCCAGCGAGTCGTCGCCACCTGCCAAGAGGCTCCCGGGCCGCACGGCCAATGTCATCTCGAGGCACGCATCCTGCGTCCCGATGACAGCGTCATCTGGGTCTGTATCAATGTGGCCCAGTTGCCCGGCGGCCACGGCCATGTGCATACCATGGAGGACATCACGGCGCGCAAGGATAATGAAAACAAGCTGCGTGCCACCCAGCTAGCCCTGCATATCGAGAAAGAGCGCGCGCAAGTCACACTTAACTCGATCGGCGATGCGGTCATCTCTACCGACACCGCATGCCGGGTGACATACCTCAACCGGGTCGCCCAGGAAATGACCGGCTGGTCGCAGGAAGACGCCATGGGCCGACCCATCAGCGAGGTCTTCCGCATCGTCGACGAGACGTCGCGCCAACTGGCCAATGACCCGGCACGCAGGGCCATTGAAGAGAACCGCATCGTTGGCCTCGCCATGGGCACGATCTTGATTGGGCGCGATGGCAGTGAGCTGGCCATCGAGGACTCCGCCGCCCCGATTCGCGACCGCGATGGCCAGGTTACCGGCGCGGTGATCGTCTTCCATCATGTCAGCCAGTCCCTGACCATCGCCAACCGCATGTCGCATCTGGCTCAGCACGATGCCCTGACCGACCTGCCCAATCGCGTGCTGCTGCACGAGCGTCTTACCCGCGCCATTGGCCTGGCCCAGCGGCATAGTCAACTCGTGGCCCTGATCTTCATCGACCTGGACGACTTCAAGGCCATCAATGACCGCCTGGGTCATGCGGCAGGCGATACGCTGCTCAAGTCGATTGCCAGTCGGCTAAAAAGCTCCGTGCGCGATACCGATACCGTGTGCCGACTCGGCGGCGATGAATTCGTGATTCTATTGACCGAAGTGAAGAGTATCGATGCTGCCCGCAAGGGAGCCGAGGCTATCGTCAATGCCTTGCTGCTGCCACACCGGGTTAGTCACCAGGCGGTCAGCATCACGGCGAGCCTCGGTATAAGCCTCTATCCCAATAGCGGCGCTACCCCAGACGAATTGATGCAGCGCGCAGATACCGCCATGTACCATATCAAGCGCCAAGGTCGTAACAGTTACCAATTCTTTTCGGGTGACATGTTGCCCGACCATCCGCAGCGTTTTTCGACAGTGTGCAATGCCGGCCCTGAGCCGTAAGCGCCACTGGCTAACCAGGGTGCCATCGTACGTCAGCGCACAGTCGACGCACCCTGCCGCTGCTACGTTGATGGCAGTGTGGCAAAGGAAGTGCCTAGACAGGATGTCGCACGACGCGTCGCAGGGAGCGCGACGCTATCCGAAAACGCAGCAGCGTCAATCCGGCCGTAATAGCCGTCATGATAAAACTCAAAAACCCCGCTATATCGGCCGGTATCATCACGCTATTCATTGTCATCATGCTGCTCTCAAATCGTTGAACAGACTTCAATAAAGTTGTTCCGCTACGTTGCTTAGCGCACCGACTCTAGGCCACTGCTCAAACTAATATGTAATCAACATCAAGGCTACCGACATCAATCCGGATGACAGCCATTGATAAGCATTGGAAATACTATGAACAATATCGTATGGATCGTTGGTGCAGTGGTGATCGTGGTGATAGTGCTGTCGGTCCTGGGCCTGCGCTAAGCGCTCGCCTTACCGCCGCGCGTCTACGACTCGGCAACCGCTAAACGAAAAAAAGCCCCGGCCTGAAAAGACCGGGGCATTTTTCGCATTGGTGGGTCGTGTAGGATTCGAACCTACGACCAATTGGTTAAAAGCCAACTGCTCTACCAACTGAGCTAACGACCCGCAACCGTAAGCGATTCGCCTACGTAGCGGCGGCGGATAATGGTGGGTCGTGTAGGATTCGAACCTACGACCAATTGGTTAAAAGCCAACTGCTCTACCAACTGAGCTAACGACCCGCCGCCGTCTGCCGGCAGGGAGCACGTGACGTTTCCCCTCCCGACAGGGCGCACATATTACCCACAGCGCCCGGCGATGACAAGCCTTTTCGTGCCAAGTCCCGAGCGTTTCGTTCGCGCCTCAGGACTTACGCGTGCCCTTGGGCTTGCGCATCGCCTGCACCGGGCGACGCTTGTTCTTGTCGCGGCTCCAGCGGTTCTTCTCGTCCGGGGTCAACTCCGGCACCTTGCGGCTGGCCAGCCCCGCCAGACTGGCGAGGTCATCGACCTCGTCCTGGGTCAGCTCGGTCCATTCGCCGGCCTTGGCACGCTTGTCGAGGAAGATGTTGCCGTAGCGCACCCGCTTGAGGCGGCTGACGGTCAGCCCCTGGGATTCCCACAGCCGGCGCACCTCGCGGTTGCGGCCCTCCAGGATCACCACGTGGAACCAGGTGTTGATGCCTTCGCCGCCGAACTCCTGGACGTCGCTGAAGCGCGCCGGGCCGTCGTCGAGCATCACGCCCTCGACCATCGCCACCACGTGCTCGCGGCGCACCTCGCCCATCACCCGCACCGCGTACTCCCGCTCCACCTCGGTGGAGGGGTGCATCAGCTTGTTGGCCAGCTCACCGTCGGTGGTGAACAGCAGCAGGCCGCTGGTGTTGATATCCAGGCGGCCGATGGCGATCCAGCGCTCGCCCTTGAGGCGCGGCAGGCGTTCGAACACGGTGCGCCGCCCTTCCGGGTCCTTGCGCGTGCACAGCTCGCCCTCGGGCTTGTTGTACATGATCACCCGTCGCGGGGTCTCCTCGGCGCCGCGCAGGGTCACCGGGCGGTCGTCGAAGGTGACCTTGTCGCGTATCTCGATACGGTCACCGAGGGTGGCCAGCTTGCCGTTGACCTTGACGCGCCCGGCGCTGATCGCGGTTTCCATCTCGCGGCGCGAGCCCAGGCCGGCGCGTGCCAGCACCTTCTGCAATTTTTCCGTGGTAGTCGTCATGGATCTTCTGACATCTCGTCTGTAGAGGGTTCCACGCCCCCGCGTCCGTCTTCATCGACGCTCTCGGGGGCGCGTTCGGCCAGGCGGGCTTCGAGATCGGCGAAGCTCAACCCGGGCCGCGTGGACGCCGTCCCGGCGTGTGTTTCGGCCTCGACCGTCCCGGTCGTGGCCTGCTGCTGACTGTCGTCCCGCGCGTTGCTGTCGCGCGCTTCGGCGTCTCGCGCCTCGCCCTGCTCGTAGTCGACCAGGCGCGCTTCGAAATCCTGTAGTTCGTGCATCGGCGGCAGCGCGTCGAGCGTCTTGAGGCCGAAGTCGTCGAGGAACTGGCGCGTGGTGGCATACACCGACGGCCGTCCCGGCACGTCGCGCTGGCCGACCACACGGATCCAGCCGCGCTCGGCCAGGGTGCGCATGATCGAACTGCTCACCGCCACCCCGCGCACCTCCTCGATATCGCCGCGGGTCACCGGCTGACGATAGGCGATCAGCGCCAGGGTCTCGAGCAGCGCCCGCGAGTAGCGCTGCGGGCGCTCGTCCCACAGCCGCGACACCCACGGCGAGAGCCGCGAGCGAATCCGCAGCTGAAAGCCGGAGGCGGTCTCGATCAGCTCCAGGGCGCCGTGCTCCATGCGTTCACCGAGCCGCGCCAGTGCCGCGCGCAGCTCGCGCCGCGACGGCCGCTCATGGTCATCGAACAGCGCCTCGAGCCGCTCCGGCGAGAGCGGCTCGCCGGCGGCCAGCAGCGCCGCCTCGAGAATCTCGTCCAGGGGGCTTACCGGGTCGCTGATGCGCGTGTTCATGATGGCGGTAACGCTTCCTCGTGGTCGAACGGGCTCTCGCCCAGCTCGTCGTCGATGTCCTCGGGCGTCTCGGCGGCATCGCCGGCCAAGCGCGCGCGCACATGAATCGGCGACAGCGGCGCATTCTGCACGATCTCGATCATCGCCTCCTTGGCCAGCTCGAGGATCGCCATGAAGGTCACGATCACCCCGGCGCGCCCCTCCTCGAGGGTAAACAGCGCCTCGAAGGGGGTGTAGTGCTGATGCTCGAGCCGCGCCATGATCGCCAGCATGCGCTCGCGGGTCGAGAGCACTTCGCGGCTGATCTGGTGCGACTGCGTCAGCTCGGCGCGGCGCAGGATACCCGACAGCGCCGCCAATAGCTCGTCGAGTTCGACGTCGGGGTGGATGACCCGCGATTCCAGCGGCGGCAGGCCGGCCTGGGCGGGAAACCAGTCGCGGCCCAGGCGCGGCAGTTCGCCCAGGGTCTCGGCGGCGTGCTTGAGCCGCTCGTACTCCTGCAGGCGGCGAATCAGCTCGGCTCGCGGATCGCCCTCGTCGTCATCCTCATCGCCCTTGGGCGGCCGCGGCAGCAGCGTGCGCGACTTGATCTCGGCCAGCATCGCCGCCATCAGCAGGTACTCGCCGGCCAGCTCGATCTCCATCGCCTTCATCAGCTCGACGTACTCGATGTACTGGTGGGTGATGGCGGCGACGTCGATGCTCAGGATATCCAGGTTCTGGCGCCGGATCAGATAGAGCAGCAGGTCGAGCGGCCCCTCGAAGGTCTCGAGGAACACCCGCAGCGCCTCCGGCGGAATATACAGGTCCTCCGGCGGCGCATAGACCGGCTCGTCGAGCACCCGCGCGAACAGCTCGCCCTGCTGCGGCGCTTGGCTCCCTTCGACGACGGTGGTGGGCGTCTCGCTCACGCGCGGCCTGGCCTCCTGAGGCGTCTCTCGGCATGGAGTATCGATCAATCGTGCAGTCTAGCAAGAGACGTGCGCCGCTCACAGCGCCGCACTGTCGGCGCGCCGATAGCGGCCGGTGTAGTCGAACAGCTTCTCGCGCACCTGCCAGTGGCGGCCGACCTTGCGACCCACCACGAAGTCCGGGGCGCGCAGACGGCGCTGCTCGTCGATCACCGCTTGCGGACTGGTGGGACGCCAGGCGCCCCCCGGCGCACGCAGGTGGTCGCGCAGGAACACGGCATGGAAGGCGCCGCGCTGGGCCGCGGTCTCGAGAGCGAACCACTCGGCCAGGGTGGCGCCGTCCTCATCGTGGTAGGTGACCTTGAGGCGCGGCATGCCGCGGCCGTTGACGGTGGCCTCGAGCTGCATGCCGGCCACCCGCAGCACCCGGGCATCCTTGAGCCTGAGCGCCGCCTTGAGCTTGTCGTCGGCGTCGACCAGCAGCGTCTGGCAGCCGTGGCAGCGCCGCGCGGCGATATCGTTCTCGGCGCCGCACTCGCCGCACAGCTTGAAGCGAAAGCGGAAATCGCACTGCCTACGGGCGCCCGACGCCGCGCCTCGTTCCTTATCGCCCGCGCCTCGCGAGCCTCTGCTTGCGCCAGAAGCGGGAGCGGGGTCCGTGATGAGCCCCTGGCAGCGGCGGCCGTAGTGCTCGATCACCAGCTCGCCGTCGCGCTTGCCCCAGAACAGGTTGGCGTGGCCGCACTCGGGGCACTCGACCTGCACCGGCTCGGCGTCGGAGGCGGGCTTGGGTGCGCCTACCTCCGGCGCATAGAGATCCCAGGGGTTACCGGCGTAGTCGAGGATAAGGCAGTCCTGCTTGCCCGGCGCCGGGCGCAGGCCGCGGCCGACGATCTGCTGGTAGAGGCCCACCGACTCGGTGGGGCGCAGGATGGCGATCAGATCGACGTGGGGCGCATCGAAGCCGGTGGTCAGCACCGCCACGTTGACCAGGGTCTTGATCTCGCGGGCCTTGAAGGCGGCAATGATCGCCTCGCGCTCGCCCCCCGGGGTGGCACCGGTGATCAGCGCCGCCTCGCCGGCGGGCAGGTAGCCGAGGATCTCCTCGGCGTGGGCCACACTGGCGGCGAAGATCATCACTCCCTGGCGCTCGGCGCCGCGCTCGACGATCTCGGCGATGATGCCCGGGGTGGCGCGATGGCCCGCCACCACCCGGTTGAGCTCCTCCTCGCGGTAGAGGCCGCTGGCCGCCGGCGCCAGCGCCGAGAAGTCGTAGCGCTCGACCGCCGCATCGATGCGCCTCGGCGGCGCCAGGTAGCCCTGCTTGACCATCAGCCGCAGCGGCTGCTCGAACACGCAGTCGCGAAAGAAGCAGGTCTCGTCGCCTCGCACCATGCCGTGGTAGTGGCGGTGGTAGATGAAGCCCTGGCCCAGCCGAAATGGCGTGGCGGTGAGGCCCAGCACCTTGAGGCGGGGATTGAGGCGCTGCAGATGATCGATCACCCGGCGGTAGCTCGAGTCGTCGTCCAGCGAGACCCGGTGGCACTCGTCGATCACCAGCAGCGTGAAGGCGCCCTGCCCCGGCGTCTGGGCGCCGAAGGCGTCGAGGTTCCTGACCACCGACTGCACCGAGCCGAACACCACCTGGCGCGCGCTCTCCTTGCGCCCCAGCCCGGCGCTGAAGATATCCGCTTGCAAGCCGTAGGCGAGGTACTTGGCGTGGTTCTGCTCGACCAGCTCACGCACGTGGGCCAGTACCAGCACCCGGCCGCGGGCCAGGCGCGCCAGCTCGGCGATCACCAGCGACTTGCCGCTGCCGGTAGGCAGCACCACCACCGCCGGCTCATCGCTGGCACGGAAATGCTCGACCACCCGGCCTACCGCCTGCTGCTGGTAGGGGCGAAGCTTGGGCAAGCCTGGCGGCGGGGAGGAAATCGTGGTCATCGCGATGGTCGCCCTCAAACGGCGGGGCCTGGCTAGCAGGGGTGAATGGCTGAAGGCTGACGACAGCCAATCAAAAGGGTGGCGAAGCGCCTGCCCTTAGCACAGCAAAGAGGCTGAAACCTCTCATACAGGCATCCTTAAATAACTGATGTAGAAAAGAAAAACCATAGAAAAACTGACATGAGTCACGATAATGGCGCCCAGGTTTCCGCACCATTCCGACTGGGAGCATCGCCCCCGGCCGCAAGAGGACCCTCACGTGCCCATGAACTCGACAATAATGCCAATGCCGTATCGGGCGGCACGCCAGCCGCCATTCGCCTCCAACGACCCGCAGATTCCGCTGGAGCTCCAGGCGCTCGCCAGTGCTCACGAACTCGAGGAACTGCACCGCTATCGCCAGCTCGCCTTCGCCTTTCTCACCTTCGACACTGCTACCAGCCGCCTGATGGCCGCCCTCGGCATCGAATGCGAACTCCGTCTCGAGACACTCGACGAACGCTCGGCGGAGCCTAATCATCGGTCGCCATACCGCTTGCACAAGCACATGGCCAGCAGAAGAGACGCGCCACGTCGGGCTACCATCGACACTCTTGCCCCGGCACGCGAGGCTCTGATCCAGGCCGCCGCCGATGCCAAGGCCTCATGCCACTTCTACGCGACGCTGAGTGACAACTGCACCGTGGCAGCCCTTTACCCCATGCTCAAGGCCATCGTCCGTCAGAAACAGGCGGAGCTGCAGGTCCTGGAGGAACACCGGATCCGCAGCGACGCCTGCCCGCCCTGAAGCGGCGGCTGCCGCGTCAGCCGAGCCACACCCGGGCGTTGCGGAACAGCCGCAGCCAGGCGCCGTCCTGAGTCCACTCTGCCGGGCGCCAGGAGTTGGTCACCGCCCGCGCCACCCGCTCGGGGTGCGGCATCATGATGGTGACCCGGCCGTCCGGGGTGGTCAGGCCGGTGATGCCCGACGGCGAGCCGTTGGGGTTGGCCGGATAGCGGCTGGTGACCTGGCCGTAGTGGTCGACGTAGCGCAGCGCGATCTGGCTGCTGCCCTGCATGGCGCGCAGGTGGCCGCTGTCGCGGAACTCGGCGCGCCCTTCGCCGTGGGCCACGGCGATCGGCAGCCGTGAGCCCTGCATCCCGGCCAGCAGGATCGACGGGCTCTCCTCGACCTGCACCATCGATACCCGCGCCTCGAACTGCTCCGACTCGTTGCGCACGAAGCGCGGCCAGTTGTCGGCGCCGGGGATCAGCTCCTTGAGCTGGGAGAGCATCTGGCAGCCGTTGCAGACGCCGAGGGCGAAGCTGTCGTCGCGGCCGAAGAAGGCGGCGAACTGCTCGCGGGCGCGTTCATTGAACAGCACCGACTTGGCCCAGCCGCCGCCGGCGCCGAGCACGTCGCCGTAGGAGAAGCCGCCGCAGGCCACCAGGCCCTTGAAGTCGTCCAGCGACACGCGTCCGGCGAGGATATCGCTCATATGCACGTCGACCGCCTCGAAGCCGGCACGGTCGAAGGCCCAGGCCATCTCCACCTGGCCGTTGACGCCCTGCTCGCGCAGCACCGCCATGGCCGGACGCGCGACGTTGACGAAGGGCGCGGCGATATCCTCGTCGACGTCGAAGCTGGGCTGCGCCGAGAGGCCCGGGTCGCGGTCGTCGAGCAGGCCGTCGAACTCGCTCTTGGCGCAGTCGGGGTTGTCGCGCAGCGCCTGCAGGCGATAGCTGGTCTCGGCCCAGGTGCGCTGGGTCAGCAGGCGGGTGGTCTCGAGCAGCGGCTCCTCGAACAGCGTCACTCGCACCTGGTCGTCGTAGCGCGGCCGGGCGATCACCCCGCAGGTCTCGATACCGGCGACGGCGAACTGCGCCAGCACCTCCTCGGTGTACTGGCGGTTGACCTGGATCACCGCGCCGAGCTCCTCGGCGAACAGCGCGTTGAAGGCGTCCACCGGCTCGTCGATCAGCCAGTCGAGCTTGATCTCGAGGCCGGCATGGGCGGCGAAGGCCATCTCCAGCAGCGTCACCAGCAGGCCGCCGTCGCTACGGTCGTGGTAGGCGAGCAGCTTGCCGTCGCGGTTGAGTCCCTGGATCACCTCGAAGAACGCCTTGAGGTCCTCCGGGTCGTCGACGTCGGGGCACTCGTCACCGACCTGGCCGTAGACCTGGGCCAGCGCCGAGCCGCCGAGGCGGTTCTGGCCGCCGCCCAGATCGATCAGGATCAGGTCGGACTCGTCCTGGTCGAGGTTGATCTGCGGGGTGAGCGTCTTCAGCGCATCGCTGACCGGGGCGAAGCCGGTGACCGCCAGCGACAGCGGCGCGGTGACGCTCTTCTCCTCGAGCTCGCCCCTGGCGTTCTCCTCCTGCCAGGCGGTGCGCATCGACATCGAGTCCTTGCCCACCGGGATGGCGATCCCCAGCGCCGGGCAGAGTTCCATGCCCACCGCATGGACGGCGTCGTACAGGGCCTGGTTCTCACCGGGATGGTCGGCGGCGCTCATCCAGTTGGCGGAGAGCTTGATATCGCCGAGCTTGGCGATCGGCGCGGCGGCCAGGTTGGTGATCGCCTCGGCCACCGCCAGCCGCGCGCTGGCGGCGGGGTCGATCAGCGCCACCGGGGGCCGCTCGCCCATCGCCATGGCTTCGCCGGCATGGGTGTCGAAGCTCGCCGTGGTCACCGCCACGTCGGCCACCGGCACCTGCCAGGGGCCGACCATCTGGTCGCGGGCCACCTGGCCGGTGATCGAGCGGTCGCCGATGGTGATCAAAAAGCTCTTGGAAGCCACTGCCGGCAGCCGCAGCACCCGGTCCACTGCCTCGCGCAGGTCGAGGTTGTCGAGCATCACCCCGGACAGCACCCGCGACTGGCGCTGGAACTCGCGGGTCATCTTGGGCGGCTTGCCGAACAGCACGCTCATCGGCAGGTCGACCGGCGTGGTCTCGAAGTGGCCATCCGCCACCGTCAGATGATGCGCCTCGCTGGCCTCGCCGACCACCGCATAGGGGCAGCGCTCGCGAGCACACAGCGCCTCGAAGGTCTCGAGGTCGTCGGGCGCCACCGCCAGCACGTAGCGCTCCTGCGCCTCGTTGCACCAGATCTCCAGCGGGCTCATGCCCGGCTCGGCGTTGGGGATCGCGCGCAGTTCGAAGCGGCCGCCGCGCTCGCCGTCCTTGACCAGCTCGGGTAGGGCGTTGGACAGCCCGCCGGCGCCCACGTCGTGAATGAAGCGGATCGGATTGGCGTCACCCAGCGCCCAGCAGCGGTCGATCACCTCCTGGACGCGGCGCTCGATCTCGGGGTTGTCGCGCTGCACCGAGGCGAAGTCGAGGTCGGCGCTGGAGCTGCCCGAGGCCATCGACGAGGCCGCCCCGCCGCCCAGGCCGATCAGCATCGCCGGGCCACCCATCACGATCAGCTTGCCGCCGACGGGGATCTCGCCCTTCTGCACATGACCCGCGCGAATATTGCCGTAGCCGCCGGCGAGCATGATCGGCTTGTGGTAGCCGCGCCGCTCGACGCCGTCGTTGCCCAGCGCATCCTGCTCGTAGGTGCGGAAGTAGCCGGCCAGGTTGGGGCGGCCGAACTCGTTGTTGAAGGCGGCGCCGCCGATCGGCCCGTCGAGCATGATCTCCAGGGCGCTGACGATGCGCTCTGGCTTGCCGTAGTCGAAGGCTTCCCAGGGCTGCACGAATTCAGGGATACGCAGGTTGGAGACGCTGAAACCGGTCAGGCCCGCCTTGGGCTTGCCGCCGATGCCGGTGGCGCCCTCGTCGCGGATCTCGCCGCCGGCACCGGTGGCCGCGCCCGGGTGCGGGGCGATCGCCGTGGGGTGGTTGTGGGTCTCCACCTTCATCAGGATCTGGATCGGCTCCTCGACGGCGGCATAGCGGGCGCGCTCGCCGGCCTTGCCGGTCAGCGGCGTGGCGAAGAAGCGCGGCGCACGGCTGCCCTCGATCACCGCGGCGTTGTCGCTGTAGGCGGAGAGCACGTCATCCGGCGAGCAGGCGTGGGTGTTCTTGATCATCTTGAACAGCGAATGCGGCTGCGCCTCGCCGTCGACCACCCAGTCGGCGTTGAAGATCTTGTGCCGGCAGTGCTCGGAGTTGGCCTGGGCGAACATCATCAGCTCGACGTCGGCGGGATTGCGGCCCAGGCCCTGGAACGCCTCGAGCAGGTAGTCGATCTCATCCTCGGCCAGCGCCAGGCCGAGCTGGACGTTGGCCTCGGCCAGCGCCGCGCGGCCGCCGTCGAGGATGTCGACCTGGCCCAGCGGCGCCGGCTCGTGGTGGGCGAATAGCCGTGCCGCGTCGCTTGAGTTGGCCAGCACCGTCTCGGTCATGCGGTCGTGGAGGGTGGCGACGATGGCCTCGAAGGCGTCCTCCGAGAGGGTGCCGTTCAGCCGCACCCGATAGGCCACGCCGCGCTCCACCCGACGCACCTTGGCCAGGCCGCAGTTGTGGGCAATGTCGGTGGCCTTCGACGACCACGGCGACTGGGTGCCGATACGCGGCACCACCAGGAACAGATGGCCCTCCTGTGCCGCCCCGGCCTGGCTGCCGTAATCGAGGAGGCGTTCGAGCAGCTGGCGCTGGTCGTCATCCAGCTCACCGTGGTGGTCGACGAAGTGGACGTACTCGGCGTGCAGCGTGTCGACCTCGGGAACCCGGTCGCGCAGGGTGGCCAGCAGCTTGGCATGTCGGAAAGCAGAAAGGGCAGGCGCACCTCGCAGTTCAAGCATGGTCGATCGAGCCTCTGGTGAAAGCGAAATGAGGGCCGCGGCCGGCGGCAACGAGCGCACATGATACTGGAAAGCACGCGGGGCGCGAAATCCGCGCAGGTGACAGCGGCCGCCGCGCCCGCTATCGTGGAAGGTCACGTTGCCGACCGTCTCGTTCATGCTCAAGGCCTTACTGCCACATCTGCGCCGCCACCCACGCGGCTATCTGCTGACGTGCGTCGGTATCGCACTGATGTGGCTCGTGCCCCCTCAGTCGGCGCCCCACGGCCCCCAGTGGGAGGCCATTCAGGCACGCGCCTTCCTCGCCGTTCACACCCGCAACACCCCCACCACCTACTACGAAGGGCGCCACGGCCCCACCGGGTTCGAGTATGCCCTGGCGCGGCGCTTCGCCGAGCACCTCGGGCTCAGCCTGTCGATGGATGCCGAGCCCAACGTCGAGCAGGTACTCGAGTCAGTGCGCCAGGGCCACGCCGACATCGGCGCCGCATCGCTGCCGCTGGATCTGCGCCAGCCTGGACTGATCTACAGCCGGCCGATCCTCACCCTGCAACCGCTGGTGGTCTACCGCCGCGGGCTGCCCTCGGTGCGCGACATCGACGACCTGCGCGGCCTGACCATCGCCAGCATCCGCGGTTCGGGCACCGGGCAGGTGCTGCGCGAACTGCAGCAGGAGCTCCCCGAGTTGAGCTGGAAGGAGTCCGATGGGCTGGAGGTAGCCGACCTGCTGCAGCGCATCGAGGCCGGCAGCCTCGACGCGGCGGTGGTCTACCAGCACCAGTTCAAGACCAACCGGCTGTTCTTTCCCGAGGTCGAGCTGGGCTTCCCCCTCGGCGAGCCGCTGTCGATGGCCTGGGCGTTTCCCGCCGGCCAGGGCGCGGCGCTGCAGCAGCGCGCCCAGGCGTTTCTTCACGACCTGCAGCGCGACGGCACTCTCGATGAATTGATCAGCCGTTATTTCGGCCACGACGACTACCTGGAGTACGTCGGCGCGCGCATCTTCATCAGCCACGTGCGCAACAAGCTGCCCGAATACGCCGACCTGTTCCGCCAGGCGGCCCGCGACAGCGGCTTCGACTGGCGTCTGCTCGCCGCCCTGGGCTACCAGGAGTCGCACTGGGACCCCGAGGCCACCTCGCCCACCGGGGTGCGCGGCCTGATGATGCTGACCAACCCCACCGCCGAGGAGCTCGGCGTCAGCGACCGCCTCGACCCCCAGCAGAGCATCGACGGCGGTGCCCGCTACCTGCGTCAAATGAAAGAGCGCCTACCCGACTCAATTAACGGTGACGATCGCCTCTGGATGGCCATGGCGGCCTATAATGTCGGCTTAGGTCATTTATATGATGCGCGTAATATCGCCGAGCAGCGCGGCGGTGACCCCAACCGCTGGGCCGATGTCCGCGAGGCACTGCCGCTGTTGCAGAACAGCGAGTGGTACAGCCAGACCCGCCACGGCTATGCCCGCGGCGGCGAGCCGGTGATCTACGTGCGCAATATCCGCCGCTACTACGAGATTCTCGACTACGTTGACCGCAGCCAGCAGCAGTTCTATCAGCTCAACGAGCGCCTGCCGGACGACGATGACGACAACCATCTGTTCGACGTCATCCCGCCGGTGCTCTGATACCGCCACGTCACGAGGCGCTGCATGACGCGAACCGCCCCCCTGCTGGCGCTGGCGGCGCTGACGCTGTCGTTACTGACGCTGCTGCGCCAGGACGCCGAGCCCGCCGACTACAGCACCGCCGTGCTACTCATCGTGCTGGCCGCGGCCCACTGGCGCTGCGACGACGGTCAACGTCTGCGTGCCTGGCTGCTGGTGCCTCTGCAACTGATCCTGACGCTGATAATGGTCAGCTATCTGCTGCCCGAGTACTGGCTGAGCATCGCCCACTGGAACGCCTGGCTGAGCCCACTGCCCGAGGCGCTCGACAATGCCGCCAGCGCCTACCGCTGGCGCCCGCCGGCGCTGATGACGCTATGCCTGGCGCTGCTCGGCGCCAGCCTGCTGCTGAACCTGCGGCTGGCCCTCGGCGCCCCGCTGTTGCTGGCCCTGGCCGGCCTGACGCTGCTCACCCAGGCCCTCGACCAGCAGTGGGCGACCAGCATCTGGATACTCGACCACGCCGCACCGCCGCTGCTGCTGAGTGCCGCCGCCGGCTTGCTGTTGGCGCAAGCCAGCCTGCTGCTCAAGCGTCGGCGCGAGCAGCTACCCAGGCTGCGGCGTCCGCTGCTGGCAAGCCTGACGGTGAGCGTCGCCGCGCTGCTGTTCTGGCACCAGCAGACCACCCTCGAGGACCGCCGGCAGTATCATGCCAGCGCCGTGAACAGCCAGGCGCTGGCCGAGGCGTTCGAGCGCGAGAACGCCGAGCATCTCGCCGCCATGCGCCGTTTCGTCAGTTTCTGGGAACTCTATGATGCGCCGCCCAGCGAGGCGGCCTGGGCGCGCCAGGCCGGACGCTACCACCAGGACTATCGCTACTTCCTGAATATCGCCTTCATCATGCCCACCAGCGAGATCACTCGCGTCCATCCCTTGGCCGGCAACGAGAACGCCCTCGGCGCACGCCTGTTCGACGACCAGCCGGCCGGCCGCACAGCCCTGAGCGAGGCGCTGATCCACGGCCGCGAGGGCAGCACCGGCGCCATCGACCTGCTGCAGGGGGTGCCGGGCATCATTCACTACCTGCCGGTTCGCAGCAGCAACGGTAACGAGATCCTGGGCGCCACGGGCATGGTGGTCAGCCTGCCGGCCCTGCTCGACACCCTGTTCAATAGCATCGACACCCACGCCCTGGCGCTGCGCCTGTATGCCGGCGACCGGCTGCTGGCCAGCGTCGGCACCCTCGACGACCGCGTCAACTGGCGGCACCGTTTCAGCATCGACGTTGGCGGCCAGCCGCTGCTGCTCGATGCCCTGCCGGGGCGCACCGCGCTACTGATGCAGCGCGCTCGGCTGCCCGAGGTCGGGCTGCTGGTGGGGCTCACCTTTGCCTACCTGCTGTATCTGGTGCTGTTCGCCTACCAGCGGCTCGCCGGCCAGCACCGGGCCGCCCATCACACCAATCAGGAACTGCGCCGCGAAGTGAAGGCGCGCAGTATCCTGCAGCGCGAAGTGGAGTGGCTGGCACGCCATGACGAGCTCACCGACCTGCCCAATCGCCGGCTGTTCATGGAAACCCTGGACGCCAACGCCGAACGCCGACCGCTGAGCGTGCTGATCTGCGATGTCGATCACTTCAAGCGTATCAACGATCATCTCGGGCACCTGGCGGGCGACCGCTACCTGCGCCGCATCGCCGAGATCGGCAGCGAAGTGATCACCGAGCAGCACGGCCTGTTCGCCCGCTACGGCGGTGAAGAGTTCGTCGCCTGCCTGCCGGATAGCGACGCCGCGCAGGCCGAGCAGCTCGCCGAGCGGCTGCGCCAGGCCGTTCATCAGGTCGAACTCCTGCACCACGACGGCCAGCGGCTGAGCGTCAGCATCGGCATTGCCACCCAGACCCAGGGCGCGCTGGATATCGGCCAACTGATGCAGGTCGCCGACGAAGCGCTCTATGATGCCAAGGCGAGCGGACGCAACCGGGTGGTCAGCGGGCGTCCGCTGACCGTGACCGATGCGCCTCCGAGCCAGCTGTCGCCGCGCTAGTCATCCGCGGCGTCGCGACGTGCGGCGAAGAAGTCGCGCAGCAGTCGCCTGGCCTGGACCGCCAACAAGCCACCCTCGACCGCAACGCGGTGATTGTGCCAGGGCTGGGCGAACAGGTTGGCGCGCGACTCGACCATGCCGGTCTTGGGTTCGGCGGCGCCATACACCACCCGCGCCAGGCGCGCGTGAATCAGCGCACCGCTGCACATCATGCACGGCTCGAGGGTCACGAAGAGGGTGCAGCCGTCGAGGCGATAGTTGCCGAGCCGGGTGCAGGCCGCCCGCAGCGCCTGCACCTCGGCATGCGCACTGGGGTCATGCTCGGCGATCGGCGCATTGCAGCCGGCGCCGATGATCTCGCCGGCGGGGTCCACCACCACCGCCCCCACCGGCACCTCCCCCGCCGCCAGCGCCAGGCGCGCCTGGTCCAGGGCACGGTGCATATAGAAATCGTCGCTGCGCATCGCCATCGACCACTCGAATCCTGATAAAATGAAACACCTGTATGAGCGCCGCCGTCGGCCGCTCGACTCGACCCGATCCACCCTGAGGAGTCTGACATGTCCCGCGCCCTGGATGACCTGGTTGCCCTGCTAGGCCTGGAAATGATCGAGGAAAACCTGTTCCGAGGCCACAGCCAGGATCTCGGTTTTCCCCAGCTGTTCGGCGGCCAGGTGCTCGGCCAGGCGCTGTCGGCGGCCAGCCAGACCCTCGACCCGACGCGCCGGGTGCACTCCCAGCACGGCTACTTCCTGCGCCCCGGTGACCCCAAGCGCCCGGTGGTCTACCAGGTCGACGCGGTGCGCGACGGCGGCAGCTTCACCACTCGCCGCGTCACCGCCATTCAGCGCGGCAAGCCGATATTCTTCTGCAGCGCCTCCTTCCACGGCGAGGAGCAGGGCCACGCTCACCAGCTCGACATGCCCGCCCTCGACGACCCCGACACCCTGATCGCCAACGGCGCCAAGGTGTTGAGCTTCGCCGGCCACCCCATCGAATTCCTGCATCTCGACGACCAGTATCAGCCCGGCCAGGCGGCGCGCAAGCAGCTGTGGTTCCGGCTGGCCGGCGAGCTGCCCGACGACGCCGCGCTCCATCGCTACCTGCTCGCCTACAGCTCGGACTTCAACCTGCTGACCACCAGCCTGGTGCCGCAGGGCGTCAAGTTCGGCGACCCGCGGCTGCAGATCGCCAGCCTCGACCATGCGCTGTGGTTCCACCAGGACGTCAGGGTCAACGACTGGCTATTCTACGACATGGACAGCCCCTGGGCCGGCGGAGCGCGGGGCTTTGCCCGCGGCAGCATCTACAACCGGCATGGTCAGCTGGTCGCCTCCAGCGCCCAAGAGGGGCTGACTCGTATCCGCGACTGACTAGGGAAGCACGGCATAAATGTCTGCGCTTTCTCAACCGCGGATGATCAGCACCAGCCCCTGGATGAAGTAGAAGACGCCGATGGCGGTGACGATCCAGCGCGTCCAGGCGCGGAAGTTGGCATCGGTAAGCCGCGCCAGGATACGGTTGCCGGTATGGGTGCCGAGCATCGCAAAGGGCGCGGCGAGCAGGATGATGCCCCACTCGCCGGCGCTCAGCGCCAGCGCCGAGCCGAGGTAGAAGAGGATCTTGATGGCATGCGAGACCACCTGGATCATCGCCTTGGTGGCGACGATCTGGCGGCGGTCCATGCGCGAGCGCACGAAGAAGATATCGATCAGCGGCCCGGAGACCCCGGCGGCGATGGTCAAGCCACCCGAGACGACCCCGCAGGTCAGGGCGTGGCTGGGCCGCGCTGCATCGAACTGGAACCAGTAGCGGGGCATCCACACCAGGATCGGCATCAGGCCAATAAGGATCGAGACCGTCGCCGCATCCGGCGAGTAGCCGATCCACAGCAGCAGACCCGCCGCGACCAGCACGCCCAAGGTCATCAGCACCACGATCCGCCAGACGATGAACTGCCGCGACAGCCAGGCCCGCGAGCCGTTGGCGGTCATCTGGATCACCCCGTGCACGGCGATCGCCGTGGTGGCCGGGAACAGCAGCAGCAGAAACCACAGCAGCACCAGGCCGCCGGCCATACCGAACACGCCCGACAGCATCGAGGTAAGAAACACCACGGCCACGAAGGCCGCTCCGACCAGCATCGACACGGCGACTCCTGTTAACGACAAGCGGCCGGCGTAGACATGCGCCGGCCGCTGAGCGTCAACAGTTTATATTAGCGCGCTATGTTTCGCGACGCCGACGCTTGGACATAACAGCGCTAGAGGCGAATACCCGGCTCCTCGTCGGCTTGCGGCGCACCGCGCCCACGCGGCCGCGGTGTCGGCACGTCGGTGGAGAGCGCCAGCTCGTGCACCTCGCCCTCCTGCCAGTAGCGCAGCTGGGCTTCTTCATCGGCGGGCGTGTCGCGCACCAGCTCGAGGAAGTGCATCGGCGACGACGGCACCTCGTCGTTGACCGCCAGCAGCAGCGCCCCCGGCGCCATGCCCGCCTCGTCGGCGGCGCCGCTGACGTCGCTGACCAGCAGGCCTTCATCGTCGGGCAGGCCGAGGGCATCGCGCAGGTCGTCGCTGACGCGGGTCACGGTGATGCCGAGTGCCGCCACCACCGTGTCCTCCAGCCCTTCGTACTCGATCTGCCGCGCCGCCTCACGCACCTCGGGCGCCACGTGGATGGTCGCCCCGGCCTGCAGCGCCAGCGCCAGGGCATCGCTGGGCCGGCTGTCGATACGCACCGGCGCATCGCGCCCTTCGACCTCGAGTTCGAGCATGCCGAGGAAGGTGTTGTCCTGCAGCGCATCGACGTAGACCCGCGTCAGATTCGCTTGCAGGCCATCGATGACGTCATTGAGCAGCTCATGGGTCAGCGGCCGCCGCGGCCGATCACCGCGCAGCGCGCGCAGGATCGCCTCGGCCTCATTGGGGCCGATGAAGATCGGAATCACATCCTCGCCGCCCGGCTCGCGCAGCAGCACTACCGGCGGCCCCATGGCCCCCGCCACCCCCACGGTGGCGATCTCCACCTCGATCATCTCATCGGGGTCGGCGGCCAGCTCACGGGCCACCGCCAGGCCGGCGGCGGCACTCAACATCACGCCCATCAGCAGCGACGCCAGCAGGCGTCGTGGTAACAACCTCAGCATGCTATCTCCTTGGTGGCCTTTTCGATCACCGCTTAGGCCACATAAGGTGTGTTCGGGTTCAGAATGGCACTCATCGGCGGGACCCGCCATGCGGCAAATAACCCTGTTCCCGCTGCGGCTTGTTGAGTAACATTCTGGCCGTATTGATGAGCAGACAGGACAACGATATGGGCAGGGCCTTTCAGAACCGCAAGGAATCCATGGCCAAGACGGCCGCCGCCAAGACCAAGGTCTACAGCAAGTACGGTCGCGAGATCTACGTGGTCGCCAAGCAGGGCGGCACCGACCCCGCCGGCAACCTGAGCCTGCGCGGCCTGATCGAGCGCGCCAAGAAGGACCAGGTGCCCAGCCACGTGATTGAAAAGGCCCTCGACAAGGCCAGCGGCGCCGGCGGCGAGGATTTCTCACCGGCTCGCTATGAAGGCTTTGGGCCTGGCAACTGCATGGTGATCGTCGACTGCCTGACCGACAATCCCAACCGCACCTTCGGCGACGTGCGCGCCTGCTTCACCAAGACCAAGTGCAAGATCGGCACCCCCGGCAGCGTCAGCCACATGTTCGACCACTGCGCCATCCTCGCCTATCACGGCGACGATGAAGAGGCGGCGCTCGAGGCGCTGATGGAGGCCGATGTCGATGTCTCCGACATCGAGAACGAGGACGGCCAGATCACCGTGTTCGCCCCGCACACCGAGTACGCCAAGGCCAAGCAGGCGCTGCTCGACGCCTTCGGCGAGCTCGACTTCGAGGTCGACGAGATCCAGTTCGTGCCCCAGACCACCACCCCCGTCGAGGGCGACGACGTGGCGCTGTTCGAGAAATTCCTCGACATGCTCAACGACCTCGACGACGTGCAGAACGTCTTCCACAACGCCGAGCTCGACGAAGAATAGACGCTGCCACTCAGCGGGTAGCCTGACCACCTCTGCTCGCCCGGGGCTGCTTAGCACTCGATCATCTTGTCTACCGATGGGATTCATACGCCATGTGACTTAGCTGCTATGGTGGTGGGTACAGCACAATGACTAACCAGGATGCTGGCTCACATGCAACCACGCGCCCCTCGCCCTTCGGCATGTGCCCCGAGACGTTATCGACTCATCTCGATCCTATTATGCTTTGCCCTAGCCGGGGTCACCGGGTCTACCATGGCGAACGACTACGGGCCATTGCGCCTGTCCGGCGTCAACTACTTGGGCGACCTGCCGACCCTGGTCGCCATGAAAGAGGGGCTTTTCCAAGCACATGGCCTAGATATTACGGTTAACCATAGCGCTTCAGGTAAGCAGAACCTTAGAGCACTGCGTAACGGCGAGACAGATCTTGCCCTGATGGCTACCACCCCACTAGTGTTGGATCTGCTGGAAGCCCCCCATACCGGAGAGGCAACCGATCCACTGATCTTAGCCAGCCTTGTTTATTCCAGCCGCCTCAATCACGTCGTGGCTCTCGCCGATGGTGGCATACAGCGGCCGGAGGATCTGACCAATCGGCGTATCGGCCTTATGGCCGGCACCAACGCCGAGTTCCTGTGGTGGCTCTTTACCAGTGTCCACCATATCGACGCCGACACAGTCAGCGTCGTCGACCTCCCCGTTGAGGCCCTGCCGGACGCGCTGGTCGCAGGCAATATCGATGCCGCGGTGCTCTGGGAGCCTTGGACCTCGAGACTCTCGCACCGAGTCAATGGCGAGCTTACTCTGCTGCCGGGCAGTGATATCTATATCGAGAACTGGGTACTGGTCTCGACACGTAAGCTGGTTGAGCAACGTCCAGACGCTCTGCGTCGCCTGCTGAGCGCCTACAAGGAGTCCATCGCCTTGATTGAAGCCTCGCCCGACCGGGCAATGGCCACCTACATCGACCACGCCGGACTAGAGGCGCCAGTCACTCTCACCGGGCGGGACCTGCCACTTTTCGGCTTGAGCCTGAACTGGTCGCTACTCACCGCGCTGATGGAAACCAGCCAATGGGCCAACGAGACCACCGAAGTGAGTATCGATGAGCCGCCGAATCCGCTGTCATGGATCGCGCCCGGTCCGCTGCACGACATCATGCCACTCGCTATCGGCATCCCCTTGCCTTCCGCCATAGACCGCCCCCAGACGCCATGAAACTATCGCGCCTCTCCTTGCTCAGCATCTGTGGCTGTCTTCTCGGCCTGATGTTACTGATTGGCGTTGGCCTGCACAGCCTTGGGCAGATGCAAGCAAAGCAGGGGGAAATTCATCAACTGATCGCGACACAGGCACGCATCACCGCGTTTACTTCGGGCAGCGGTGCTCTACTCCACAATCGCGCTGATCCAACCCTGTGGGACGCCTTTCAAGTCGAAGCCGAGTCCATTCAACAGGACCTGTCGGCCATGGCCGAGGAGCAACCCGGTGCCCGGCGTGCCATGCGGCATATCGACTACCTGATGGACGCCCTCGAAACGGCCTACCACATCAACGCAGCGGCAACAGCAGAGACTGTAATACCGCATCTCGATCAGCGAAGCCGGATCGTCATGAACCAGATCGCCGGCTACGGCATCGCCTTGAACTCCTCCCTCACCGAGGTCGTGAGCCAGCGCCAGGAGAATATCGCCCGCGATGCCAACCGGGTCGCTGCCGGTTTTGCCGGAGCGGCGGCCATGTTCAGCCTCTTCTGCGTCGTCGCCTTCGGGCTGATCTACAAACGCGTCATTGGTCCACTGCGAGCCCTGTCTCGAGCGACCCGACAAGTGGAAAGCGGTGACCACGATGTGCGCGTTCCCGTATCGGGATCGGATGAGTTCGCCGATCTTTCGCGTACCTTCAATCGGATGCTGGGCCGCCAGGAGGGCATGGTCGAGACACTCTCCAGCGCCCTGGCGACGCGTCGTGCGCTGATCGACTCCCTTCCCGCCCACATCGCCCTACTGGACAGTGACGGCAACATCCTAGAGGTCAACGATCAATGGCGACATTACGGCACCATCAACGGCAACCGCGATAACGCCTTCGGAGTCGGCCGCAACTACCTGACAATCTGCCAACAGGCCGACGGAGAATCCGCCGAAACGGCCTTCGACACGGCCGAGGGATTGAAGGCCGTACTGAAAGGCGAGCGGGAGTCCTTCACTCAGGAGTATCCCTGCCACTCTCCGGACCAGCCATGCTGGTTTCGCATGATGGCCAGCCGGCTGGCGACCGGGGCAGGGAGCGATCAGCGACTGGGCGCAGTGGTGATGCATGTTGATATCACCGAACGTAAGCTTGCGGAGCAAGAACTCAAGCAGCTGGCCTACCGTGACCCGCTGACCGGCCTCGCCAATCGAATGGGCTTCATCGATGCATTTTCACGCTATATCGTCCAGCACGGTTGGCGCCCCCAGGGCATCATCGCGCTGCTGGATATCAGGGAAATGCGCAACATCAATGATGCCCACGGTTATGAAACAGGCGATCAACTGCTGATCACCTTGGCGCGTCGCCTCGAGAAATATCTCTGTCACAATACGCTGATCGGCCGACTCAGCGGTGACCAGTTCACCTTGTTCCTGCCCAATGACGATGCGTCCCGGCCCCATGCCCGCCTCGAAGAGCTCGACGATATCTTCCATCGGCCGGTGAGAATCATGGAATTCGACATCGAGGTCTCGACCCGCGGCAGCTATACCCGGCTCGGCGAGCATGAACGCAGCGCCGAAACCCTGCTGCACGAGGTGGAAATTGCACTGCACGAGACCCGCCTGCGGCCCGGCAGTACTTTTCATCCCTACGAACCGGAGCTGAGCCTTGCCGCTCAGCGACGCGTCATCCTGACCCGCGAGCTTCGCACAGCCCTGGCGGAAGACCAGTTCGAGCTGCACTACCAGCCCAAGGTGGACTTGACCACCGGCGAGGTAATCGCCTGTGAAGCCTTAATCCGCTGGATGCATCCAGAGCGCGGCATGCAGATGCCCGGCCAGTTCATAGGCGTGGCCGAACAAAGCCAATTGATCGCCCCCATCGGCAACTGGGTGCTGTTCGAGGCCTGCCGCCATCTCAGTGAATGGCAGGAGGCAAAGCTCGACCTGGTACGGGTCTCAGTGAATGTCTCGGTCGACCAGTTCCGCCTGGGCGATTTCACTCAAACGGTACGCGAGGCCCTCGAGACCCATGCCATCGATCCAACGTCACTCACCCTGGAGATCACCGAAAGCGTGTTCAGCGCAGAGTCCGGGATGCTGCGCCAGCAGATCGATGAATTGCACGCCCTGGGGGTGCGGCTCTCGCTAGACGACTTCGGTACCGGCTACTCGTCGCTGCTCTACCTGCAGCAATACCCCTTCGACGAAATCAAGATCGACATGGGCTTCGTTCGCAATATCCTCGATGAGCCGCTTAATCGCAACATCGTGTCCATGATCCTGGGTATCAGCCAGGTATTGGGGGCCGATACCGTAGCAGAGGGCATAGAGAATGCTGCCGTGCGGGATGTGCTGCTCGAGTTGGGTTGCCGGATCGGCCAAGGCTACTATTACAGCATGCCCTTGGAGGTGGAGGACTTTCGCTGGTTACTCGAGAAGCATACTCGTCTCCCCATGACGCCAGTCACCTCCCCGGGAGTACCACACGACAACGGGTGATGACGGACGTCCCTTGACGTTTAACCATCCGGAGCCTGGAGACTCGATGAACGACACCGATACGAAAGCGACTCAGGGACTTGTCAAGCGAGCCACCGGCATGCACGACCTGGATAGCGTCACCCTTGGAGGCCTGCCAGCGGGCGGCGCCACCCTGGTGATCGGCGAGCCGGGGTGCGGCAAGACAATCCTCGGCATGCAGATCCTCGCCAGCGCCCTGGCGCGCGGTGGGGGCGGCGTCTTCATGAGCTTCGAAGAGTCCCCCGAGCAGATCCTGCGCAATGCCGATGGTTTCCGCTGGGGGAGGCAACTGCGCGAGTCGTCTCGCTGCGAAATCCTCGATGGTCAATCAATGCAGGGGGCCGAGTTCTCGGGAGCCTTCGATATCGAGGGGCTACTCGCCGTGCTGAATCACTGCATCAGGCGCGTGGAAGGCCACTGGATCATCCTCGACGGGATCGACCAACTGCTGCGGCGCCAACCCGACAGCCAGATGGCCATCGATCAGGTCGCCCTGCTCAATGACTGGTGCATCGAGCATGGAGTTTCCCTGCTGCTGACCGGCAAGCATACAGGCAACGATCGACCCCATGCGGATCACCTCACCGGCGTCGAGTTCATGCTGTCCACCATCCTGGTTCTGTCGAGCAGCCTGGTGGACAAGCGCCTCAATCGTCGCTTCCGCATTGCCAAGTATCGCGGTACTCGCCACAACCCCGATGAGCTTGCCATGCTGATCGACGATACCGGCATTCACCTCCCCTATGCCGAGCCCTTCGACGCCGAGGCGGTGCCTGCCGTCGGCGAACGTCTCGGCACAGGCATCGAGCGCCTCGACAAAATACTCGATGGCGGCGTCTATCGCGGTTCCATCACGCTGATATCCGGCCAACCGGGCACCTCCAAGACGACACTGGGAGCGGCGTTCGTCGCAGCCGCCGCCAAGCGTGGCGAGCGTGCCTTGCTGATCAGCTTCGACGAGTTTGCCCGCCAGATCGTGCGCAATGTTGCCACGCTTGGCATCGACCTGCAGTCGCCCATCGACAGCGGCCTGCTGAGAGTCATTGCCCGCGCCAGCTGGAGCGCCCTGGTCGAGGAGCACTACATGGCCCTGATAGGCCTGATCGACGAGTTCCAGCCCGACTGTCTGGTCATTGATCCAGCCTCAGCGCTACTCAAGTCATCCGGTGCCGAAAGCGCTTTCCTGGCCCTGGAGCGCCTGCTTGCCGTGACCCGCAGCCGGGGCATCACCACCATGCTCACATCACTATCCGAGGCCGATGACCCCTTCAACGAATCGACGCTCAGCCATGCCTCAACCCTCGCCGATACCTGGATCGTGCTGCATTACCAGGTCAACGGCGGTGAACGCAATCGCTCACTGTCGGTGGTCAAGTCGAGGGGAACGGCCCACTCCAACCAGGTCCGCGAGATGATCCTTTCCTCCAAGGGCGTCGATCTCGCCGATGCCTACCCCTTCGGTAGTGACGTCCTGATGGGCACCGCGCGCGTCCAGAAGGAAAGCGAAGAAGCCGCCCTGCGGCAACGCCAGATCAAGGAACGCCTACGCCAGCAGCGGCAACTGCAACTGGAGATCGACAAGACCCGTGGCCTCATCGAGCAAGGCCAGGCCGAATTGCAACGCCTGCAGGAGGAACTGGAGGCCGAGCACCAGGACCAGACGGAAACCGACCGCGGTGCGGACCGTCACCAAGATACTATCCTAAGTCGCCGCGAACCCGGCCAGGGAGAGCGCAAACCGTGAAAAGCTTAAGCTCCATCGCAAATGACCAGCACCACAGCCCTCTTATCCTGTTCGTGACCGGCGAGGCGCCTCGCTCGCGACGAGCCCGCTATAACCTCAGCTCTGCTCTTAAAGCCGCCGGACTCGACAAGTCACCGGCCCACCAGATCGACCTGCTACGTGACCCGGAACAGGCTATCAGCTTTGGTATCTTCGCCACTCCTGCCCTGATGCACATCGACGCCGCAGGCAATCGCAGCGTGCTCTATGGGGATCTTTCCGACCAAGCCAGGCTTGCGCGCTTCCTCTCTGCGCTTTGACGCTCCTGACCATCAGCCAGGCAGCTCGCGCAGGCGCCAGTCGTTGTCGGTCAAGGCGACCCCGCCGCGCTCGGTGACCAGCACCGTATCGCTGAGCCCGATCCCCCAGCGGCCGGGTAGGCGCAGGCAGAGCGGCAGGTGAAAGACCATGCCGGCCTCGAAGCGGCGCCTCTGCCCTGCCGCAATGTAGCCGGTGCCCTCGACCCAGCTGGGCGGGAACTGCGCCCCCACCGCATAGCCAAACACCCCGGAGTGGAAGAGCGTCTCCTGCCACCCCGACAGCAGCGCCTCGGCGGCCTGGGCCGCGGCATCGAAGGTCTCTCCCGGCTGCATATGGCGACACAGTGCCTCGCCCAGCTCACCGCATAGGTCGGCCACGGCCTGCATCTCATGACTCGCCTGCCCGGCGATGGCGGTGCGCATCATCGGCGCGGTGTAGCGCTGATAGGCGGCACCGAACTCGAGGAACACCGGGTCCCCCGCCGCGATCACCCGGCGCTTGTGGTTGACGTGGATGACGCTGATGCGCTCACCGCTGGTGACGATCGGCTGCAGGCTCATGAACTCGCTGCCCGCGGCGAGCAGCGCCTGGGCGCCCTCGGCGGCCACCTCGTTGTCGGTCACGCCGGGACGAATCACCGCCATGGCCGCCTCGAGCCCCGCCGAGGTGATCCGTGCACTCTCCCTGAGACAGGCAAGCTCGGCATCGCTCTTGACGATACGCACGCCATCGAGCAGCGCCCCTGCCTCGTGGAATCGCTCGGCCCCGAGCCGCGCCGTGAGCGCCGCCATCACGCCCTGCCGCAAGCCCGCCTGCCAGCCATCGATCCCCACCTGGGCACACGGCGCCAGCAGGTCGCAGAGCGGGTCGATGACCTCATCGGGGTTCTCCCAGCGGTAGCCGATGATCTCGTCGGCGCGGGCCGTGACCACCGCCGCCCCGGTCTCGATGGAGGCCACCTGCAGCACTAGCCGCTGGGCGGTGCACACCAGGCAGGCGTGCACCGAGACCTCGAAGGTGTGGTAGCCGGTGAGGTAGTTGATATCGGCGGGGTCGGTGAGCAGCAGCGCCTCGAGGCCCTGGCGCAGCATCGCGGCGCGCACCTTGCTTAGCCGCGCCTCGTACTCGTCGGCGCTGAAGGGCAGTTCGCTGCGCGCCAGGGTCGCGGCAAGCGTGTGGCGATAGGCGGTGTAATCCATGGCACACTCCGGTTATCCGTCTTCTCAGACGCACCTAGAGTGTAGAAGCTCAGCGGGGGCGCGACAGGCCGGCCTCTTCGGCCAGGAAGGCGTCGATGCCCTCCAGGTAGTCGGCCTCGCTGTCCACGAAGCCGGTGTTGTGGCCGCCGCTGATCGTCAGCAGCTGCTTGGGGGCGTTGGCGGCGCGGTAGACCGCCTCGCCCTCGTCGTAGGGAATCACCTCGTCATCGCGGCTGTGAATCACCAGCAGCGGCGCCGAGATCCGCGTCACGTAGGATTCCACCGGGTAGTCGATGCGCGCCAGCCAGCGCGCCGGCAGGAACGGATAGAGTCGCTGGGCCAGCTCCGGCACCGAGCGAAACGGCGACTCGAGGATCACCGCCGCAGGGGCGGTCTGCTGCTCCAGGCTCGCCGCGAGCTCCGCGGCCACCGCCGCGCCCAGCGAGCGGCCGAATACCACGGTCTCGTCGGGCGCCACCCCCGCCTCATCCTGCAGCCACTGCCAGGCGGCACGGGCATCCAGCGCCGTGCCCTCTTCCGACGGCCGCCCCTCGCTGCGCCCGTAGCCGCGATAGTCGATGATCAGCACCGACAGCCCCAGGCGCTGGAACTGGGCAATGCTCTCCAGCCGGTGGGAGATATTGCCGGCGTTGCCGTGGAAGAACAGCAGGCTGCCGCGGGGCTCGGGGGCGGGTAGCCACCAGGCATCGAGGGCCAGCTCGTCCTCGGTGGTGAGGGTCACGTCTTCCCACGCCAGGCCGCGGTCGGCCGGGGTGGCGACATGCTCGCGGCCGGCATGCGGCAAATACAGCAGGCGCTCCTGAAAGGCCCACATCAATACCACGACCAACACGTAGATCGCCGCCAGCGAGAGCAGTATGCGCATCATCAGATCAGCTCATTGGGATAGGTCGAGGCCATCAGCCCGAGCATGAATACCAAGCCCCAGGCGCCACCCCAAAGGTGGGCGCTGTGATTGACGTTATCATCGGCATGCCGCTGAGCCCACAGTGAATAAAGCACGTAGAGGGTGGCAAAGGCGATCGCCGGCACCGGCACCACGAACACGAACAGCAGCGACCAGGGCCGCAGCAGGATATAGGCGAACAGCACCGCGGCGACGGCACCTGAGGCACCTAGGCTCAGGTAGCTGGCATCACGCCGGTGACGCAGATGGGTCGGCAAGATCGCTACCAGCAGCCCGGCGACATAGAACAGTACGAACCCCAGCACCCCGATATGCGGCACCAGCACCAGCTCCATGACCGTACCGAACACGTAGAGAGTGACCATGTTGAAGGCCAGGTGCGTCACGTTGGCGTGCAGCAGGCCATGGCTGATCAAGCGCCACCATTGGCCCTGCGCCACCCCCGGCGGCCAGTAGATCAGCGCCCGCTTGAGTGCCGGCAGCGTCCAACCCAGCGCCGAGACGATCACCGTCAGGGCGACCAGCGTCAGGGTCACGTTCATGGGTTTGTTAGCAAGATAACCATGACCGCTGTGACCGCATCGGCCACATTAGGTGCCGAATCGATCAACTCGGCGCACGATCGCAGCCCATCACCCCGGCCTTGGCCCAGCCTTCGCCGTCGATCTCGTTGAAGAACACCTGCACCGACTCCGGCTCGAGGTCATAGACCTCGACGAAGGCTTGGGTAACGCGCCGCGCGAGTTCGCGCTTCTGCGCCAGGTCGCGGGGAAACTGCTGGATGGTGACGATCGGCATGCGGGGCTCCTCGAGGCGGGCAAAGCGCCATGGTCCGACGAAAAGGTGCCGCCTGGCAAACTCCGCTCATTCGGCGAGGAACGCTCGGTAGGCATCCCAGGCATCCTCGACGCCGGTGTCGAGGAAGTCCTTGCCATGCTCGACCCTGGCCAGCGAAGGATCGGAGCCCATGCGGCCATCGGGGAAGCGCCTGCGAAAGGTATCGGCATCGCAATCGGCGCTGCCCTTCGGCGCCAGCCGCGGCGACATCGCCACCGACTTCTCGACCCCGGCGGCGTACCACGAGAGCGCCACCTCCGAGGCGGTGGCGTGGCTGCCCTCGGCATCGCCGTACAGCGACTGCGCCAGATCGCGCCCACGCCGCCCGCTGAACCAGCTGTACAGCGACAGGTTCAGCGGCCGGTCGTCGCCGGCCAGGCTGCGCGTGGTATAGACCTCAGCGAAGGCTGCCTTGACGGTGGCGATGTTGCCACCGTGGCCGTTGAGGAAAAACACGTGGGTGAAGCCGTGGCGGGAAAGCGACTCGATGGTGTCGTGCAGCACCGCGATCAGGGTGCTGGGGGCCAGGCTCAGCGAGCCGGGAAAGGCCAGGTGGTGCTGGGCCATGCCGATATTCTGGGTCGGCGCCACCAGCACGTCGTGGCGCTCGCCGAGTGCCCAGGCGATCGCCTCGGGGCAGATCGCATCGGTGCCGATCAGGCCGTTGGGGCCATGCTGCTCGGTGGAGCCGATCGGCACGATGATACCCGTGTGACGGCTCAGGTAGGCCTCGACCTCCTGCCAGGTGGCGTGCTGCAGTCGCATGGCGGCTCCTCGACAAGGTTGGCAAGTAATATCAGGACAAGTGCAGATAGGCAGCATCGCTCGGAACTGATCCGTCGACAGCCCTGCGAGAAGGCGCTGTAAACCCATCCCTGGGCGCTACCTTGCGCCATCCATGGCGCAAACCTCCTCTTCGGGCTGTCCCCGGCGTCCTTCGCTCAGAGGCAGCTGACATGGCCCTTAGTGATATTCCACCTTAGCAGCAAACTGCCCTCTCTCAGTAGCTGGGCAACGCCGCCTGCCCCTCTTCGATCTTGAAGCGCTGGATCAGCCGGGCCAGCTCGCGGGCCTGGTCCTTGAGCGACTGGCTCGAAGTCGAGGCCTGCTCGACCAGCGCGGCGTTCTGCTGGGTGACCTCCTCGAGCTGACTGACCGCCTGATTGATCTGCTCGATCCCGGTGGACTGCTCGGTGGCCGCGGTGGCGATCTCGCCAACGAAGCTGGTGACCTGGTTGACGCCGTCGGCGATGGCCAGCAGCTGCTGGCTGGCCTCGGCGACCAGCGTCTCGCCCTCGTCGACCTTCTCGACGCTGGCGTTGACCACCCCGCGGATCTGGTTGGCCTCATCGGCGCAGCGTCCGGCCAGCTGGCGCACCTCGGAGGCCACCACCGCGAAGCCGCGGCCGTGCTCGCCGGCTCGCGCCGCCTCTACCGAGGCATTCAGTGCCAGCAGGTTGGTCTGGAAGGCAATCGCGTCGATCGCCTCGATGATGCTCACCACCCGCTGGTTGGCGTCCTTGATCGCCTGCATGGCCGCTGCCGCCTCGGTGCCCACACCGCTGGCCTGGCGCGCCTTGTCGTCGAGTTCCCGCGACAAGCGCTCGGCCTGGCCGGCGGAATCGGCGGTCTGACGCACGGTGGCGGTCATCTGCTCGATGCTGGTGGCGGTCTCGACCAGCGATGAGGACTGCTCCTCGGTGCGGCTGGCCAGATCCTCATTGCCCTGAGCGATCTCGCTGCTGGCGGTGCTCACCGACTCGGCGGTGCCCTTGATGTCGTGCATCATGCGCCGCAGGTTGGTCTGCATCTCGTCGATATGCGCCAGCAGGCTGGTGGTATCGCCGGGCTTGACCGGCACCCGCATGGTCAGGTCGCCGTCGACCACCCGGCGCACCACGTCGCTGGCCTGCTGAGGGTCGCCGCCCAGCGTCTTGACCACCGAGCGCACCACGCCAAGGCTGAACAGCACCGCTACGACCGCGATCACCGCGGTCATCGCCACCAGCAGCCAGAACACCCGGTGAACATCGGCCAGCGCCTCGCGCTCGGGCGTCTCGACTACCAGCCCCCAGTCGAGCCGCGGCAAATAGCTGAAGCTGCCGATCACCGGCGCGCCGGCGGCGTCATGGTACTGGCCAACGCCCACCTCGCCCGCGGCCACCGCCTCGGCGGCGCGGGTGGCAAGGGTGCTCTCGCCCTCGCCGAGCGACGCCACCGGCGTCACCGGGGTGCCGTCGCTGGCCAGCAGGAAGGTGTCCGAGCTGCCGCCCAGCGACATCTCGGCCATGCGCTCGAAGAGCACGCCGAGGCGTACCGCGGCGCGCACCACCCCTACCACGTCGCCACGATCATCATAGACCGGCACCACCACGTTACTGATCTGGTTACCGGTGGCCCGCGACACCAGCGGCTGCGAGAACACCATCTCGCCCTGTATCGCCTGCTGGAACCAGGCGCGGTCGGCGACGGCAAACTCCGCTGCCGCGCTCGGCGACATCACCTCGACGCCGTCGTCATAGCTCACCCCGGACACCCCGTGGCCGTCCGGGCCGACGAAGAAGATGGTGTCGTAGAAGCCGTCCTGGGCGGCGATCTGTGCCAGCAGGTGGTCGATCTGCTCGACCTCGACCCGGCGCACCGGATCGAGGCCGGCGATATAGCGCATGTCGTCCTGGCGCGCATCGAGCCACTGGCTGAACGACTCGGTCATCATCTCGCCGGTACCCTGCAGCTGGTTGATGGTCGCCTGGGTATAGGACTGGCGATATTGCAGATACACGAGGCTGGCGACCACGATTACCGATACCAGCACCAGTGACACGATCATCAGCGTCAGGCGGCCGCTGAAACCTAGACGACGATTTTTATTAGATTTTATTTCATTAACAGCGTGCCGATTATCCCGATCATGGTGATAATCATCGGGGGACGGCGTCAGCATTTGATTCATGGCGTAGCTCCTCTGCGAATCGGCGAGGCGCCGGCAGGCCTGCACGTGTCAGGCTGCCGAGACGATATTATCGAGTGGTGATGTTCTTGCTTCGATTATCGGCACTCGCCGCGCCGACTTTAGGCATACGCCGGAGGAGTCGTGTAAAAGATGGTAAACAACTGCTTTACGGAAGTCGCCATAACACTTAACCGTTATAGTCGACCGCCGCATAAATAACTTTTTATATTACGCTTCCCTATTATAAAAACTGACGCTTATTAAATGACTTACTCGATCAGTGCTCGTCTTGCTGCTCATCGGCCAGCGCCGCCATGCGCTCGGCGTGGGCCTCACGGGCGTCTTCGATGACCTCGAGTAGTTGGTCGACGTCGACCGCGCGGGTGTCGGGGGTAAAACAGCCGGTCAGCGGCGTGTCCGGCAGCAGCTCGCCGGCGGCATACAGCGCCCAGATCTCCTTGCCGTAGTCGGTGTCGAGCAGCGCCGGCGCGAAGCGGCCGAAGTAGCGGCGCATGTTGTCGACGTCACGCTCGAGCATGCTCGCGGCGCTGTTATTACCTGCGGCGTCCACCGCCTGGGGCAGGTCGATGATCACCGGACCGTGGGCGTCGACCAGCACGTTGAACTCGGAGAGGTCGCCGTGCACCAGGCCGGCACACAGCATGCGTACCACGTCGCGCATCACTTGGGCGTGATAGTCGATGGCCTGCTCGGCGCTCAGGCTCACGTCGTCGAGGCGCGGGGCGGCGTAGCCGTCTGCGTCCTGGATCATCTCCATCAGCAGCACGCCGTCGACGAAGCCAAACGGCTGCGGCACGCGCACCTCGGCCGCCGCCAGCCGGTAGAGCGCATCGACCTCGGCGTTCAGCCAGGCCTGCTCCTGCTCCTTCTGGCCGTAGCGGGTCTTCTTGGCCATGGCGCGCGTGCGGCGGCTGTTGCGATCGCGGCGCCCCTCCTGATACTGCGCCGCCTGCTTGAAACTGCGCTGCTTGGCTTCCTTGAAGACCTTGGCGCAGCGCAGCGCCTCGCCGCAGCGCACCACGTAGACCTGGGCTTCCTTACCGCTCATCAGCTGGGTGACGACCTCATCGATCATCCCATCCTCGATCAGCGGCTGTAGACGTTTGGGTATTTTCATGGCCTTAGTGTGGCATATATCAGTGGCGAATTCGGCGCACGCGAACGCGGCGCCCCTTGAGCGGGTCGGCGCTCAGCTTGGCCAGGGCCTGCTCGACCGCCTCGCGGCTGACCGCGACATAGGCGCTGCGCGCCAGCACCTTGATCTTGCCGACCTGGTCACCTGAAATACCGCCCTCGCCGGTCAGTGCACCCAGTATATCGCCGGGGCGCAGTTTCTGCTGCTTGCCGCTGCCGAGCTGCAGGGTCGCCATCGGCGGCGCCACCGGCTCGCGCTCGAGCACGCTGCGCGGCGGCAGCGTCGCTTCCTCGAGGGGCGCGCCGAGAAACTCGACGAGGCGCTCGAGGCGGTAGCTTTCGGCCTCGCTGACCAGCGTGCAGGCGACGCCGGAATCTCCCGCGCGCCCGGTGCGCCCGACCCGGTGGACATGCACCTCCAGGTCGCGGGCGATCTGGTAGTTGAAGACCGCGTCCAGCGCGGCGATGTCCAGCCCGCGGGCCGCCACGTCGGTGGCCACCAGGATCGAGGCGCTGCGGTTGGCAAACAGCACCAGCAGCCGGTCGCGGTCGGCCTGCTCGAGGTCGCCGTGCAGCGCCAGGGCGCTGAACCCTGCGTCGCACAGCGCCGCGGCCACCTCATCGGTCTCACGCTTGGTGTTGCAGAACACCACGCTCGAGGTGGGCCGCAGCGCCAGCAGCAGGCGTCGCAGGGCGTCGAAGCGCGCCGCCTCGTCGGCGACGCGGTAGACCCGCTGGTCGATGCTGCCGGCGTCATGGGTCGAGGCGATCTCGACGCGGGCCGGCTCGCGCAGCAGCGCCTCGGCCACCGCCTTGACCGCCTCGCTGTAAGTGGCGCTGAACAGCCAGGTCTGGCGGCGCGGCGGGGTCTCGGCAACGATCGCCTCGAGCGACGCCTGAAAGCCCATGTCGAGCATGCGGTCGGCCTCGTCGAGCACCAGCGTTTCCAGGCCGCGCAGGTTCAGCGAGCCCTTGCGCAGATGCTCCTCGACGCGCCCCGGGGTGCCCACCACGATGTGCGCGCCGTGGGCCAGCGAGCTGAGCTGCGGGCCCAGCGCCGCGCCGCCGCATAGCGTCAGCACCTTGACCTTGGCCAGCAGCCGCGCCAGGCGGCGCAGCTCCTCGGCGACCTGATCGGCCAGCTCGCGGGTCGGGCACAGCACCAGCGCCTGCACGCGAAAGCTCGCCACCTCGAGCCGCGACAGCAGCCCCAGGCCGAACGCCGCGGTCTTGCCCGAACCGGTCTGGGCCTGGGCGATCAGGTCGCGGCCGGCCAGCATCGGCGGCAGCCCCTTCGCCTGTACCGGCGTCATGCGCTGATAGCCCAGCGCCTCGAGGTTGGCGAGCAGTTCGGGGGCCAGCGGCAGCGCGCTGAAAGCAGCGTCGGCGGGGATATCGGACACGGCGGAGTACCTGAGGCGAGAATGCGGGCGGCGAGGATACCAGAAAGCGCACAACAGGTGCCGCCCGGCGGCGATATTTCTCCGCCCCAGGCTAGTCAGGCGGCGAGCCGCCACTGCGGGGCGCGCCGCGTGCCGCCTGCAGGGAGTGCTGCAGCATCACGGCCGCCTGGGTCGGATCGATTAGCGGTAGCGGTAGCGCCGGGGCCAACTGCGGGGCCAACCCAGCCAGCGGCCCGCCCGCGAGGATGATACTGCGGCATTCGCCCTGCTCGGCCACTTGCAGGCACAGCGCCAGCAGCGCCTCGGCGGCAACCGCCTGAATCTCACCAGGATCATCGGGTAGCGGCGTGTCGATCACATGGATACCGCTGAACAGGTGCTGCATTCGATAATCCTCGACCATCCAGCGCATCGAGGGCACCACCGCCGGGGCGAACGAGACGATGGCAAAGGGCCCACCCAGCGCCGCGGCGGTCAGCAGCGAGGCGTGGCCAATGCCCACCACCGGGCACGGCAGAAAAGCGCGCAGCGCATCGGCGCCGGTGTCGCCGAACGACGCCACGATCACGCCGTCCACCGGCGCCGCGAGGCCGCGCACACTCTCGACTACCGCCTGTTCGGCTCGCCGCGCATCGGCCGCATCGACGATGAGTGGCGGAGCACCGGTAGCCTCCATGGCCACTATCTCGACGCCTGGCGCGGCCACCTGCCGCGCCGCCGACGCAATATGCCGCGTCACGCTGGACGATGAGTTGGGGTTGATGACCAGAAGTCGCATAGCTACATCCCTGTCCGTTTAAAGAATGACCGACGGCAACCACAGCGACAGCGCCGGGAAGACGTTGATCAGCGCCAGCACCACCAGCATCGCACCGAGGAACCAGATCAGCGCCGGAATGATCGCGCCGATGCTGATTCGCGCGATCGAGCAGGTCACCAGTACCACCGAGGCCACCGGCGGGGTCTGCTGGCCGATGCCCAGATTGATGGTCACGATCAGGCCGAAGTGCACGCGGTCGATGCCCAACTGGTCGGCCAGCGGCAGGAAGATCGGCACCAGCATCAGGATCGCGGGGGTGCCGTGGACGATGGTCCCGGCCAGCAGGAAGAAGACGTTGATCGCCAGGAGCACGACCCAGTAGTTGTCGGAGATACCGAGGATCCCCTCGGCGATGTCCTGGGGGATGCCCTGGTTGGTCAGGTACCAGCCGAGCAGGGTCGAGGTGGCGACGATGAACATCAGCATGGCGCTGCGCTTGCCGGCCACCCGCAGGGTGTCGAGCAGCGAGCGGAAGGTCAGCGAACGGTAGTAGAGCGTGGCCAGCACGATGGCCCACAGCGCGGCCACGGCGCCCGCCTCGGTGGGTGTGAAGATGCCCCCCAAGATGCCGCCCAGGATCAGGATCGGCAGGGTGATCGGGATGATCGCCTCGCGACCGCTGCTGAGCACGTTCTTGAAATTGAACTTGCCCTCGATGGGATAGCCCTTGCGCACCGAGATCACGTAGGCGGTGAAGATCAGCGCGAAGCAGACCACGAACCCCGGCACGATCCCCGCCGCAAACAGCTGGGCGATGGAGGTATCCGAGACGTAGGCGTAGAGAATCAGGTTGAGACTCGGCGGCACGATGATCGCCATGGTCGCCGAAGTGGCGGTGACCGCCGCGGCGAACGCCACGTCGTAGCCGCGCTTCTTCATCTGCGGGATCATCACCGAGCCGATCGCCGCCGCATCCGAGGTGGCGGTGCCGGATATCTCCGAGAAGAACAGCGAGGTGAGGATGTTGACGTGGGCCAGGCCACCGCGGATATGCCCTACCAGCGAGCCGGCAAAATTGATCAGGCGCTCGGCGATCCGCCCCTGGTTCATCACCTCACCGGCAATCATGAACAGCAGCGCCGCAACCAGCAGGTAGTTGTTGGCCCCGCCGAAGGGCACCATACCCATGATCTGCGGCATCACGCTAGGATCGAGCAGGATCATGACCATCGCGGCCACCCCCAGCACGAAGGCGATCGGCATGCCGGTGAACAGGAAGACCACCAGCATCGTCAAAATCATGTAGCCAGGATCCATGGGCATCAGTCGGTCTCCGGGTAGAGGTCGGTGGGGTGGACTCTGCCGCTTACCAGGCCGAACAGCCGCCAGGCGGAGATCACTGCGATCAGCGCGAAGCCTACCGGCATGGCCCAGCGGAACAACGCCAGCGGCAGGTCGATGGAGATCAGCGAGCGGCCATGAAAGCCCATGCTGGCCAGCGAGCCGTAATAGAAGACGACCACGGCGAAGGTCAGCATGAAGGCGTGATTGACGCTCAGTACGATGCGCTGCCAGAGCATCGGCATCAGCCGCAGCACGCTGTCAAAGCCAAGGTGTTCGTTGATTTTCGTCAGGTAGGCGGCACCGATGAAGGTGAGGACTGCCAGCAGGTTGGCCGGCAGCTCCTCCCCCCATGACACCGACGAATTGAGCACGAAGCGCGAGAACACCGCGTAGTTGAGCAGCACCAGCAGCAGGCCTGCGAGCAGGATCACTACCGCATCCAGCAGCCGCAGCACCCAGCGGTCGACGAGCGTAAAGACGGACGGTGTCATGGCGATACCCTCAGCGTGCGTTCATGACGTCGAGGGTGGTATCGATCATGTCCTGACCAATGGCGTCGACGAATACCGGGTCGTCATAGAGCGGCAGGGCCGCCTCCTGGAAGGCCTCGAAATCGATCTCGTTGATCTCCAGGTGCTGTTCGAGTTCGGCCAGCACCGTCGCATCGGCCTCGTCGCCCCACTCGAAGGTCCAGGTGGTCATCTCCTGGGCCACCCGCTCGAGCACCTCGAGGTCCTCGTCGCCCAGGCGATTGAGGAACGGCTCGCCGAAGACCAGGAAGGTCGGCAGATAGACATGGTTGGACACCGACAGGTAATCCTGCACCTCATAGAGCCGCGACGACATGGCTACATGCGCCGGGTTCTCCTGCCCGTCGATCACCCCTTGGTCGAGGGCCGAGTAGACTTCGCCGAAGGCCAGCGGCGTAGCGTTGGCGCCGAGCGCATTGAACATTGCCACCCGCTGGCGGCTGTTGGGGGTGCGGATACGCAGCCCATCGAGGTCCTCGGGAGTGACGACCGGCCGCTGCTTGTTGGTGATGACCCGGAAACCGTTGTCCCACATCGCCAGCAGCCGCATGCCGGTGCCCTCGAAGCCCTCGCGCAGCATGTCGCCGGCGTCGCTGTCGATGAAGTGAGCCACGTCGTCACGGTTCTCGAACAGGTAAGGCAGGTCGAATACCGACGTGCGGGCGTTGAACTGGGTGACCGCAGAGGCCGCCAGGGACGCGTGATGGGTGCCCATGCCAAGCCCCTGCAGCACGTCCTCCTCGGTGCCCAGGGTGCCGCCCATGAACAGCCGCACATTGAAGCGCCCGGGCGCCTCGTCTTCGAGGCGCTCGCTGAACTCCTCCAGAAAGGTGTGAGCGAAGGAGCCTGTGGGCAGGGTGTTGTTGATCTGAATCTCGATGGGATCGGCGAAGGCCGCCGGGGCGCTCGCCATTGCCGCCAGGGAAGTGGCGGCGACCAACCGCGTCAGGGTAAAGCGGGGGAGGTACGAAACGGTAGACATGAGCATGACCTCTTGGTGGTGTCGGATGTAAGACGCAAGCACCAAAAGAAATCCAATTTTCATGCCATCATTTCAAGAAAATATTTTTTCTTTCTCGATTTCAGCAAGCTATCGCACGCAGCGCGTCAGGATTGACGCGCATCGTCGATCAAAACGGGGAAGAATCTGCACACTCAGCGAGCAATATCGACACACGCTGCACCACAAGCGATCACTGCAACTCGTCGAGGGCTTCGTGGATCGCTTCGATGCCGGTGAGGCGGCGGCGCCCCTCGGCACCGGACAACTCGATCACCCGCGTCGCCAGAAAGTGGCACAGCGACAGCACCGCGACATGGTTGAATAGCGGCCCCGGCGCCGCGGTGCGACATACGGCGTGCCACCGCACCCGCTCGTTGCTGGGCGCGCTCTCATCGGTGATATACAACACCTTGGCCGCACCGCGCTCGAGCTGCGCCAGCACGGCGTCGAGGTCCGAGGTGCGTCGCTTGAGACCGAACAGGATCACACAGTCATCGGGCGTGATGCTGACCAGGCTCTCGGCCAGGGTCTCGCCGGCGCGTGGCAGCAAGGCGGTATGCTCCATCACCTGCAGAATCTGCCAGTTGAGGTATTCGGCAAACGCATGGCTGCTGCGAAAGCCCATCACCCAGACCCGACGGGCAGCGAGCATCGCGCTGGCCACCTCGTCGAGCATCGCCTGGGATAGATGCTGGCTGGCATGGTCGAGATTCTTGACCGCCTGATGAATATGGCGGTGCAGCAGGTCATCGCCCGCGGCTTGCTTGCGCCCCGCCACCCGTAGCAGCGCCGCGCCCTCCTCGCGATTGTCACGCACATGCTGGCGCGCCTCCTCGAAGGAGCGATAGCCAAGCTTCTTGATGAAGCGGGTCACGGTGGCATTGGACACACCGGCCAATCCGGCCAGCTCGGTTGCCGTATAGCTAGCCAGTTCACCGGGGAAGGTGAGAATGAATTCGGCGAGCCGGCGCTCGGAGGGGTGCAGGGACGGCAACGCGGTCTTGACCAGGCTCACGAAAGAGGGCTTCTTGGCATTCATGCACGCTTTCCAGGCTATTCCTCGGGATACCGCTCGACACCATCGACCAGCACCGTCACCGCGCCGTCCTCGACGCTCAGGGTCACGGTCTGTTCCGGCGTCACCTCTCCATAGGCCACGTCGTCGAGGCGCAGTTGACCTTCGCTGACGTCCAGCTGGTGGCCATTGACCGTGACGCTGGCATTCTGGCCGCTGACCGAGCTCTGGGCGCGCGAGCCACCTGCCGCGGTCGCGCTGCTCGATGAGCTGCTCGACGAGCTGCTGACCACTGCGCTGCCGGTACTGCCAACGGATGTTTGGCCGTCGCCCGCCACTGCCGCCATCGGCCATGCCACTGCGAGTGGCGATAGCCACGCCATCCATATGCTGCGTTTCATGCTGCGCTCTCCCGTGACGGATCGGAGTCGATTTAGTCTGACATACAATCTCATGCTGCAATGCAGCAAAAATGCGACTAGAGTGAGATGGTAACCCTCAGGAGGGTCAACGCCATGTACCTTACCTCGACTAGCCGCCATCCGGCCGATCAAGACGTCTTCGCCCACTGGCTCGACCAGGCTCAGCACCTGCGCGCCGCCGCCGATGCCTTGAGCGAACACCTTGATTGACGCTACCACGATAATGCTTACGGCTTAGGCCTGCGTCACAGGCGCAAAGCCTGTTATGATGACCGGGCAACATCGTCAAGCACGGAGTAGACACCACGATCGATCATTCTTTCCAAGCCCTACCGGAGGTTCTCATGAAGGTCTATAAACCTGAGTGGCACTGCACGTTTAGCGTAAACGAGAGCGCAGAACAATCCGCCAGCTGGAAAGAGCGCATCGCCTGGTTCATGCGAGATGTCGCAGACAGGCTGGAAGGAAGCGGAAGAACGATCAAGATTGACTGTGACGTCACCCCCGGGGTGAGCCGTCAAGACGTGGATAGCTGCCTCGGCAAGGGCTTCGAAGTGACTCAGGGCCTATTGATGCAACTCGCCCATCAGGCGGCATGCGAAGACGTCATGCGCGATGCCAAGGCCGAGTTGTACGAGGAAGACTTCCAGCACTAACTTCAGTCAATATCCGATGTAACGCGGTGACATCACCCCACCCTGCTCAGCAGCGTGGGGTGTTTTGATTGGGCGTCATGCACGGCAGAACGGCCCCACCTGATAGAAACGCCGACAGCGGAACTCCGCCTCGCAGCTGGCCAGCTGCGCCTGGTAGCGGCTGGCACGCTGTTCGACCTGGCTCGCCGCCCGCAGCACCTGGGGCTTGCCGCGGTGTGTGCCACGCTGATAACCGCCCACCCCCTCGTGATAGGCAAAGTAGAGGTGCTCGGGGTTGCTCAATGAGACGCCCGCCTGTCGATTGGTACGCGCGTTGTACCAGCCGATGAAATCCGTCGCATGCTTCATGTGCGAGCGCCTCGCCAGGGTACTGCCGGCCTGCTCCCGGTACTCCCCCCATACCGGATCCTGCGCCTGGGCATAGCCGCGCGCCGAGGAGGGACGGCTGCCGGGAATGAAGCCGAGAATGCGATTGCGCTCGGGACGCGCGTGGCTGCGAAACGAGGATTCCTGCTGGATAAAGGCCATCTGGGTGGCTATCGGCGTGCCCCACTGCTGCTGGGACTCACGGGCATAGTCGTACCAGCGCGGCTGCTCACGGAAGATTTCACAGATATTGCTCTGATCCTGGGGCGGCGAGGGGGCCATCATCGCGCAGCCGCTCAACAGCAGCACCAGTGGCGCGAGCGCGAAGGGCAACCTCCAGCGTCTCGGGCGCCACACGCTCATCGTACTGCCGACCCGGCTCATCATCGCGATCATCACCTCACTTACGCTATCCATGCCACCAGCATACCTTCTGCCTGGATGTCGCGGGTACTGCAAGAGGGAGCGCCTATCATAAAAAAGTGTTAAAGGTATCCTTGGTATCGCCGTTAGTCTTACCAAACTGATGGCCAATCTTGCGAGATCGTCTATTGAAGCCCGCAGCGCGCTACCGAGTGCCACTATGCATGCTTGTCGGCATCCTGCTGTCGCTTTGTTGGCTCGGTCAGGTGGCGCAGGCAGAGCGCACGATACTCGACCTCAGCAGCGAACGGACGCACTACTCTCTCGACCCGCACACCGGTTTGCTGGCCGATCCGCATCACGAGCTGACACTCGAATCGCTGCTCAGCCAGCCGGGCGCCTTCACCGCGGCTCAACGGCGCAGCGATCTGCACCTTGGCTACACCCAAGCATCGATTTGGCTGCGCAGCGACCTGCGCAACGCTAGCGCCACCCCCCAGCGGTGGATCGTGCAGTACGAATATCCCTTCCTCGACCATGTGCGGCTTCACATCGTCCGCGACGCGGCAACGCAAGTGCTAGACAGCGGCAGCGCGCTCCCCGTGTCGCAGCGCGCCCTGCCCCATCGCCAGGCGGTGTTTCCACTCGACCTGGCCCCGGGAGAGAGCGTTACCTTGCTGACGCGTATCGAGTCCCACGGCAGCAAGATGCTCAGCGCCAACCTGATGCAGCCCGAGGATTTCTACGCCAGCAACGATCAGCAGAACTTCTGGCTGGCCACCTACTTCGGCATGCTGCTGGCGCTTGGGGTCTACAACCTGCTGCTGTTCTTTGGTCTCAGGGAGCGGGTCTTCCTGCACTACTCATTGTTCGTGTTCAGCTTCACCCTGGCGATCCTCACCTTTAACGGCACCGGTACGCTGATTTTCTGGAGCGGGCTGGGCGAGCACAGCGCCCGCCTGGTGACACTGGGCTTCACCCTGGCCTCGGCGATGGCGACCCTGTTTGCCCAGAGCTTTCTCGATACCGCCACCTATAGCCCGCGCTGGCATCGCGTGCTCGGCCTGTTCCGACTCTGGTGCTGGTTGGCGGTGATCATGGCAGTGACGCTGCCCATGCAAGCCGCGCTGCAGGTGATGGATGTGACGGGATTCAGCGCCGCCCTGCTGCTGATGGCCTGCGCGGTCAGCAGCAGCCTGCGCAAGGTTCCCGGGGCGAGGCTGTTCGTGCTGGCCTGGTCGATCTTCCTGCTCGGCGCCTCGGTGTTCGCGCTGCGCAACCTCGGCATCCTGCCGTCCAACTTCATCACCCTTCACGGCATCCAGATCGGCTCGGCACTGGAAATGCTGCTGCTCTCCTTCGCCTTAGCGGCACGCTTCAACAAGCTGAAGCGTCAGAAGGAGCAGGCTCAGGCCGAAATGCTCGAATCGCTCAAGCGCCATGAGGCCGCACTGGAGCAGAAGGTCGCCGCACGCACCGCCGAGCTGGAGGCCATGGCCTCGACCGACATGCTCACCGGCCTGTTGAATCGCAATGGCCTGGCCCGCTGTGCCACTTCGGCACTCGAGCGTAGCCGCCGCACTCAGTACCCCTTGGCACTGCTGATGCTCGACCTCGACGACTTCAAGCCGATCAATGACCGTTTTGGTCACGCCGCCGGTGACCTGGTACTGCAGCGCGTGGCGCAGCGCATCGCTGACCAGGCCCGCGCCGGTGACCACTGCGCTCGCTTCGGCGGCGACGAGTTCATCATCCTGGTCGAAAACTGCGGGACTGCCCACGACGTAGCGCAGATCCGACAGCGTGTAATGAACGCCATTACCAGGCCCATCGTGCTTCCCGACGGCAGCCGCGTCAGCATCGGCGTGAGCATCGGCAGCAGCCGCTACAGCGGTGGCACACCGGATTTTGAGGAGCTGCTGCGCCAGGCCCACAGCGCCATGTACCGCACCAAACACCCTGCCGGTGAGGGGCGCGATGAACGCGGCGAAACGTGTGAAAACCCCGAGAAATAACGTCGCATCTGCCCGCTTACAACCCTATTGGAAGCGAATGCCACACACTATAATGCGGCTTGAGGTCCTTGCCTTGAGGAGTGATCAGAATGGGTGTCTCAGACGTCGCCTGCCAACTGCCTGCCGAACCAATGAGTGTCGATCCCCCGCCGGCGGACACGCCGCAGCTGATGATCGATGCCGGCCTCGGCTATCGCCTGGCGAATGCCAAGGCAAACCTCGACCGCCTCGAACAACAGACCCACTCCCGCGACGACTCGGCGCTGGCCTCGGCGCGGATCGAGTTCGCCTTGGCATCACGAGCGCTGGCGAACGACCTGATCCTTCACCACGGTCACGGGATGTCTGAAAAGTGAGCTTTTTACCCTCCCTCCTGTAGCCAGATACCAACACTGCAACCCGCCGTTTTGATTAGCAAAACCACTATTGCTGGCAATATATGTCTTCTCCTTGAGACAGACTTCAGCGCAATTTCGGTCGCCAGACAGAAACCCACGCTTAACGCCGCCAACCTTGCCTGCTATCTGTTTGTTTTTGCTATCCGCAAGTTTTAAAGGAATGCTTTTTGCGTTTAATCTCCAGTGAAAAGTGATCCAGGCCCATCAGGGCCATTTCGTCATGGACAGACGTATGGATGAGCGCAGCATGGATTCTTCGCGCATGACAACGCTACCCGCAACCCATCGCCACGTTTCTTGCGCTCCAGCGAACGTTCTACATGAACGGCGTGGGAGGTCAGCAGCGCCTTGACCCGTCAGCAGTGTCCGTCAACTAGCAACGCTGTAACTGCCTACAGCTCAGACTTTGCCTCGAGACGCTCAACATGAAAAAAGCGCATACGCATAGAAACCTACTGTCGACCCAACTCAATATCCTGCTTGCGGGGACTATCTTCGCGCTCGCCATGGTGCCATTGGCAGCCTCGGTCCTAACCCTGCGAGACGTCTCGCACGCGGCCTCGGCCTCCCCGCCCGGTCTTGAAACCACCCTCAGCATTGCCTTTCTTGGCGGAATCGCGCTTGTCCTGATGGCTATCGTCAGACCGCTATACAAGGCCAACCAAGCGCTAGAGGAGAGATTGCTCACTCTGAAGCGCGACAACAAGGCGCTCGAGGGGCGTAATCGCCTGCTCGAGCACCAAGTGCGCACCGACGGGCTGCTGGAGATTACCAATCGACGTGAACTCGAGCGCCTAATGGCGCTGGAGTGGAAGCGTGCAAACCGAGACAACCAGCCACTGACACTGCTACTAATCGACGTCGACCATTTCAAGTCCTACAACGACAGCTATGGACATCTGCAGGGGGATGCTTGCCTCAAGCGCGTAGCGCGCACCCTGAAAAAGGCGATTGCCCGTCCAACCGACGTGGTGGCCCGCTTCGGTGGCGAAGAGTTTGCCATCCTGCTGCCCAATACCCAGCCCAGCGGTGGGCTCGAGGTGGCGCAACGCGTTCACGATGGTCTTGCATCTCGAGCAGCGCACTTCGCCGACGCCGCCTGCGCGGTTACCGTCAGCATCGGCGTCGCCAGCATGACACCGGGGCATCAAGATCACAGCCATGACCTGATCCAGCTTGCTGACACCGCCCTCTATGCAGCCAAGCAGAATGGCCGCAACAGAACCGAAAGCGTGCAGACACCGGCAGTGCCAGCGACCGCTGCTAGGCGAGCAGGTGCCGCCGCGCCGCAACCGCAAGGCGACCAGCGGCTGCGTATTGCAGCATCTCTGGTGCGCGTGCGCGGCTAGCGCGTCGATGGATGACCCTGGCCGGCATCGCCCGGGGCCGCGGACCCCGCCTCCAATTCTTTGCTTACCATCAAAGGCTTATCTCGCACCTGCAGCATTTTTCCAACGAGGTTGATTGTCGCCATTTTGCAGCCATCATCGCCGATCTTCACGATTAGTTGCCAGGCCACCCCGGGGCAGTTACTATCCCGGTTACTTTGGCCCCCTCATCGCACCGATGGACACACGGCCAACATGAGATCCGTGAGGTATCATCATGGGACGCCGATCCCGATTACTACTCACCTGCGGCTTGGCGACGCTGCTGGTCGCTGGCCCCGCGTACGCCGATGACGCCCAGAACCAGCAGGCAGCCGATGCCGAGCTGGGCATTGCGTCGTATTACAGCGACCGCTTCCAGGGTGCTACCACGGCCAGCGGCGAGCCGTTCGACCAACAGGCGCTGACCGCCGCCCACCCCACGCTGCCGCTGGGCACCACCGTGGTAGTCACCCGCCCGGATACCGGCAAGGAAGTCGAAGTCCTGATCAACGACCGCGGCCCCTTCGTCGACGGCCGCATCATCGACCTCTCCAAACGCGCCGCCCGCAAGCTCGACATGCTTCACCGCGGCGTGGCGAGAGTCGAAGTGATTCCGGTCGCCACTCCGAACTGACGCGCGGCTTTCCGCCGCAGTAACGTAACGCGCCCGCTACCTGGCCAGGTAGCGGGCGCGTTGCGTTGGACTGAGTGCGCGGGGTCAAGCGTCGGAGGAGAGCTTGTCCTGGGTCTTGCGCTCGAAGTCGCTGGCGTCATGACGCTCATGGAGCTGCATCTCAGGCTCGCCGAAGGTGCGATTGACCATCCGCCCGCGCTGTACCGCCGGACGCGCATCGATCTCCTTGGCCCAGCGCTGCACGTGCTGGTACTCCTGCACCTGAAGGAACTCGCCGGCGTCATACAGCCGCCCCAGCGCCAGCTGGCCGTACCAGGCCCAGTTGGCCATGTCGGCAATGGTGTAGGCATCCCCGGCAAGATAGGGCACCTCGGCCAGTCGCCGGTCGAGTACATCGAGCTGGCGCTTTGCCTCCATCGCGAAGCGATCGATGGGGTACTCGAGCTTCACCGGCGCATAAGCGTAGAAGTGGCCGAAGCCGCCGCCCAGGTAGGGGGCGCTGCCCATCTGCCAGAACAACCAGTTCAGTGCTTCGACCCGCGTCGCGGGGTCCCTGGGCAGGAAGTCACCGAAACGCTCTGCGAGGTAGAGCAGGATCGAACCCGACTCGAACACCCGGGTAGGCTTGGGCGTGCTGTAATCTACCAGCGCGGGGATCTTCGAATTGGGGTTGATCGCCACGAAGCCGCTGCCGAACTGATCTCCCTCGCCAATATCGATCAGCCAGGCGTCGTATTCGGCGCCCGTATGCCCAAGGGCCAACAGCTCCTCAAGCAGTACCGTGACCTTGACCCCGTTAGGGGTGGCAAGTGAGTAGAGCTGCAGGGGATGCGCGCCCACCGGCAGCGCCTTGTCGTGGGTGGGGCCGGCGACCGGGCGATTGATGCTGGCGAAGGTGCCGCCGCTGGCTTTTTCCCAGGTCCAGACCCTGGGTGGAACATACTCGCTTTCCTGGCTCATGCTGACTCCTCAACGGATGATCTCATCGTGTCATGCGACAAACGATAGCCTGTTAAGGTTTCATTCGCGAAGCCTCCACGTCGTTGCGGCTGCCACCATGTCGCCCCGGGCGGCCGATAAAATAAAACCGAAACCCTTTGACCCGCACCCTCAGGCATGACACTGTGGCGCCAGTTGGTTAGCAAGCAAGCATAGTTCCAGAAGCATTCGAATTCTTTCGGCAGCCTGTAATTGTATTCCTTGTTTTACCCGCTACTTATCGTCTGGGTGACACCAGGATCTATTGCAAAGCGCTGAGCGCGAAAGGATTTTATTATGACAACTGGCACAGTTAAGTGGTTTAACGATTCAAAAGGTTTTGGCTTTATCGCTCCGTCTGACGGCGGTGATGACGTCTTTGCCCATTTCTCCGAAATTCAGTCCGAAGGCTTCAAGTCCCTGCAGGAAGGTCAAAGCGTCTCGTTTGACGTGACCCAGGGCAAGAAAGGCCTTCAGGCGTCGAATATCAAAGCACTTGCCTGATCTAACGATCTGACGAGTTCTTCGAACCTCCGGGTTCGACAGCAGGGCCCGCTTCGGCGGGCCCTGCTGCGTTGTGGCTAGCAGCTAATGTGGCTCACGCGCGTCTGCATGCCCGCCCTTGGCGATATCATGCTGACTGAGCACGACTATTTCCCGCGGCCACCACTCGGGGTGGTTGTCACGAATGAAGGCCATCAGCTTTTCGCGGACATTCATTTCCGCTGTCCAGCCGGCGAAGGGATCCGAGGCCATGAGATAGCAGGAGACTGTCTGGGTCCTTTCACTCTGGTCGGTGACATAGCAGCAAAGTTTGTGGTGTTCGATGACGTTGTCCTCCTCCTTGGCGAACGCCAGAAACTGATCCCTGATAGCCTGGATGTCTGCGCTCAAATGGAGCACCAACTCCAGCGTGCGGCACATCTTGGCGCCCTTTATCGATAGATTCTCGAAGGGCCTGGAGACAAAGTACGTCACCGGCACGATCAAGCGCCGCTCGTCCCAGACCCTGAGCCGTATGAAGGTATAGAAAATGCCCTCGACGTAGCACCACTGCCCCTCGAACATCACCAGATCGCCGATGCGTATTGGCTTGGCCAGCGACACCTGGAACGAGGAGAGGATATTACCCAGCACCGCCTGGCCCGCGATCCCCACCAGCACGGTCACGACACTCGCCGACGCCAATAGCGACATGCCCAGTGTCTCGAAGAGCTGGACCTGGCTCAGCACATAGACGGCAACCGCCACGACCGTGATCAGGATGATGACCCGGCGCAGCGCATAGAGCGTGGTCAGCAGCTTGCGCTCGTCGCGGGGCTTGGTGTCGTCGATTTCCCCGACGATCCGCCTAGTCACTTTGAGCAGAAGGGTGTCCACCAGGCGCAGCGCGATCGTACCCACACCCCAGGCGATAAGGATGATCAACAAGACCCGAATGAAGGTGGTGGCAACGGCCGTGAAGGAGACGACATAGTCGAGCACGGCCTGGGCCACGAAGGCCATGACCAGCAGCGCCATGGGGACGCGGATCCTGCCGGCGAAGATACTCGGCGCGCCACTCGGCGACCAGTGCGCCAACTGGCCAACCAGAGCGTAGACCCCCCACCCCACCAGGCCGATCACTAGCAGGAATAGCGGGATCGCGATCCACTCCCAGATCCGCAGCATGCCGAGCGTCGCCTTGAAGCGCTCCGGGATGAACGCCTCCAGCAGCGATGGTCCGAACGCGTCGTAGAGCACCGGAATTGACGCGACGCTATCGGGAGTGATTAGCCAAACCGGATCCTCGTTCTCCACTCGGTAGCGGGCCAGACGAATATCGTAGGTATCGCCCTTCGCATCGAGCGATGCCAGCTCGAGGTTTCGACGCGGCTGCCCTACCTGCGGGTGCTGCCCCGACGGATCCTCGATCGCGGCATCCGGGCGGCCGGAAAGGTCAGAGGCATTCAACTGCTCACCACGCTGAAGCACCTCGGCCAGCTGCCTGGCAAGCTCCGCCCCCCTCTCTCGCTGCTCCGCCTGGTCCAGCTCACTCAGGTTGAGCAGGTGCGCCGCAGCGGCGTACTCCTCCTCCTCGGTAAGCTCCAGAAAGCTGCGGACTGTCTCGCGGGGCGTTTCCCGCCGCAGCTCTTCAGGAACGTCATCGAGCCCGGCATTGATAGCATCGAGAAGAAACCACTGCCGTTCTTCGCTCTCACTCGCCGCATCATTGTCGTCCGTCTCCTTCGGCATCTGGGCCACCCCGGGACCAGCAAGAAGCAGGGCCAATGCCAATGCGCCCCATACTGCCAACAGCCGCCGTGCGCCGTTTCCTGTCATGACATTCATCCTTATTGAAGCCGACCGCTGTCTCTTCCGTCAGACAGCGTTGCCCGGGGTTCGCCGCCCCCAAGGCTGATAGCAGTACAGCTCACCGAGGACCGCTTCGTCCAGCCGTAGGCGGGCTGTTAAACGCCAATAATCAAAAAGACTTTGACCCGAGCCAATAACCGTGACACCGTGGGTGCAGCAGGTTAGTTAACGGTAAGCAATTCAGTAATGTACGATTTTCTTCGGCAGTCTGTAATTTTATCTCGTTCTACCCGCTGTTCATCTGGGTAAAACCAGTAATATTGCAAGGCGCTAAGCGCGAAAGGATCGACATTATGGCAACTGGCACAGTTAAGTGGTTTAACGACGCAAAAGGTTTTGGCTTTATCGCACCGAGCGACGGTGGCGATGATGTCTTTGCCCACTTCTCCGCCATTCAGGCAGAAGGCTTCAAATCCCTGGAAGAAGGCAGCTCCGTCTCTTTTGACGTGACCCAGGGCCAGAAAGGTCTTCAGGCCTCGAATATCAAGCAACTCGCATAACCTAACGGTTAACGAGTATTCGAACCCCCGGGTTCGATATCAGGGCCCGCCTCGGCGGGCCCTGATGCGTTGTGGCGTCGGAAAGCGGTCAGTTCGGCCGTGCCTCACTGCCTGTTCAGCGCCGCTCGCCGCAGGTAGGCCAGATGCAGAAACGGCACCAGCAGCGGGCTGGCAAAGCTGCCCGTCGCCACGATGATCACACCCTCCGGCGCCGCCAAGCCTGCCTCGATCAGGCCCACCAGCAGCAGCGAGACGCTCAGCAGTCCAGCGCCCAAACAGGCGGCCCGCCACCACCACAGCGCCCCAATCAGTCCCTCATCGCAGTGCCAGAGGTAGGTAATCGCCAGCCGCCACAGGCCGAAGATCCCCAGGTAGCCCAGCAGCAGGAAGTGCAGGATCGCCAGCTCTTCCAAGCGCCAGGGAAACCCCAGCGTCATTAGCAGGACCAGGCTGAAGAAGAGACAGAACAGGCTCGCAGGCAGCGCCAGCACCAGTAACTCGACAGCAATTAGGATGCGATGGACGCTTTCTCTGCTCATGTTGCGATAAGGACCGATTCAAGGGTGTGATACCCGCCGCTCGGCGATCAGCAAGAGATCCGGGTGCCTTCGTGCACACGCTGCCGTGCCGCCAGCAGCTTGAACCTCACGTCGTATCGATGGCGCATGGAAACACCCCGAAGGTTGGATTGGGTGTCCAACTTTCGGGGTGCAGTTCATTCGGCGGGGCCTGATGCGCTGTTAGCCTCTCATGCTCGCCGCAGCAAGGCCAGATGTAACACCCACAACAACCCTGGATTTACCCGCACTTGCAGCCATGCCCGCAGTCGCTCGAACCGTCGGCATGACCGCTGGCACAGGACTGGGAGCAGTACAGCTTGCCATCCTTCTCAATTGAGCTGCTATCGACTGCACACTTGCACTTGGGGCATGCACACTCTTGCTGAGACATAGTGAACCTCCTTGCCTGTATGTGCTCACCGTCAGCATAGTCCGGCCCCGCGGTGTTATGTCATTACACTGGCAAGATGCGCTGGGTTGAGTGGCAAGACTCAGTTACGCCGACTCAGCCCGAGCAGCTCGGCGACTCGTTCACCTGACGTGTTGGATGAACGAGTCGCGTCAAGTAGGCTGCGCGGGGTTACTTCACAGCTTGGGCGCTGCCGGCCTGCGTACGCCGCGCGCTCACCAGCCAGAAGCCCACCGCCCCGGCAATGACCAGCATGGTGCCGCAGCCCACTGCCAGCAAATAGGCGCCGGTGACCGCCCCTTCGGCGACGCCGAAGCGCGCGGCCAGTGTCGCCAGCGAATCGGCATACTGCCACCACAGGAAGAGACCCGTTCCCACGCCGGCCAGCATGGTAATGACTGCCACCCGACGGGTCACCGTCGCCCAGCTACGCTCGTTTTCCACCGGGCTGCGGTGCAGAAAGGCAAGGTAGTCGCGCTCCGCCTGGCTGACGCGACTCAGCCTGGATGCCATCACGATCGCCGCCAGAGCCGCCAGGGTGCTCAATACCACCGGGTGTAGGTACACCGGCAATGCCAGCCACTCAGCCTGCACCATCAGCGACAGTATCAGGTTGCCAACGAAGCCAACGCCCAGCCCCCAGCTCGCGCCGGCGGCAGTAATCCGGCGACTCCAGATGCTCATTAGCGCCACCGGCCCCCAGGAAGAGGCGAACAGTGTCGCGGCAAACCATACCACCGCCATCACCGCCGGCGGCTGGAAGAGCGCCAGCAAAAGCGCCACCAGCCCAGCCGCCAGCACGCCGATACGGCTCGCCCGCATGGCACTGCGCTCGCCGCGCGAGGCGGGCAGTATGTCGTGGGCCAGGCTGAAGCCGATGATCGACAAGAAGGTCGAGCAAGAGGAGAGACCGGCGGCGAACACCCCGGTGAGGATGACCACCCCGAGCCAGGCTGGCAGCACGTTGAGCGCTGCCCACACCATGGCGCGCTCGCCGTCGAGCGTCGGGTCATACAGATTGATCGCCGCACCGGTCATCATCATCAGCGCATAGAAGATCGCCAGCACCACCGCGGTGAGCATCGCCGAGCGCATTACCACATGCTCGTTGCGCGCCATCAGGTAGCGGCTCGACTGCCACGGGCTAGCTGCCAGCACCGTCGCCCACACCAGCCCCAGCGTCAGCCCCCAGATGAGCGCCTCTCCCGGAGAGGAGAAAGCCGCCCCCTCGCCCTCGATTACCCCGTGCCAAAGCGCAATGTCGGGCTTGTCACTCTGCGCCAGTAGCCCTTCGATCACTCCTGACCAGCCGCCGAGGTCGCTGATGATATAGAGCGAGCCCCCCACCGCGGCGATGGAGAAGATCACGAACATGATAGTGTCGGTGAGCACCACGCCCTGGGAGCCGGAATAGAGAATAAAGCTCGTGTAGGTGAACCACACCAGCACCAGCCCGGTCCAGTAGGGGAGCCCGGTGAGTTCCTCGAACATGATGCCGGCGCCCTGCATCACCCCCAGCAGATAGGCACCCAGCCCGAAGACAGTGGTCAGACCGGCGATCATCTGGACCCGCCTGGAGGCGAAGCGCTTGCCGAAAAACTCGGGCACCGTCATTGCCTCGCTGCGGCGCAGGTAGCGGCCGAACACCAGCGCGCCGAGTAGGCAACCGGCGGTGCTGATAGCGGCGAAGATCAGCATCACAAACGGGTAGCCCTGGTAGGCGAAACCGGTCTCGCCGAGAAAGGCACTGGTGCTCAGGTAGCTCGCCACAAGCGTGCCGAGGATCATCAGCGTGGGGGCATTGCGACCCGCGACCAGATAGTCGTCGAGATTCTTGACCCGGCGACCAGCGAGGTTACCGATGATGAAGTAGCCGACGAGACTGAGCACGATGGCAACGGTATAAACCATGACGAATTCCACCTGTTATTGAAATTTGTCGCCATGGTAAGCGCCGAGGCATAAGTGATTGTCTTGATTACGACACCTGCCGAAATCAGCACGACCGGCGCGCTCGCCGAGCAGAGATCCCACTCTTCCTCTCCCTCAGCGCGCCATCTCTCCGAGCCGCTCGAGCTCAGCGTCGTGTAGCGAGACCAGCAGCGGCTCGCCGCGCTGGTTGACGCGAAACTGGCCGTAGCGGGCGGGCTCAAAGCGTTCGGCGTGGCCCTCCTGGAAGAAGAAGGCGTCGGTGGTAAAGCGCACGCGGCCGTTACGCACCCGATAGCGCAGGCGCATCTCATCGTCGTCCAGCGCCTGTTCGCCGGCATCGAGGCGCTGGAAGTCGGCGACGCGCTGCGCATCCAGTTGCACGACCACATGGCCAGCGGCGGCCAGCGGCTCGCCACCTGCCGAGCGCTGGGCACCGCGCGCCTCGCTGATGCGGTTGGCGAGTTCGAAGTTCAGCGCCATGTAGTCGCCCTGCATCAATGAGCGCGGATCCACCGGCGCCAACTCGAGATACACCACCTCACCGTCAGCCAGATGGCGCTCCTTGGCCCAGATCGCCCAGTTGACCAGCACCAGGACCACCAAGGTGGCAACCACCACCAGGCCCCGGCGCGCCTTGATGGAGGAGATCATCGCGCCACCTCCCCGTTGCCCCGTCGCCACCAGCGCTGCAGCCCCCAGCGCAGCGCCAGCAGCAGCACGCCCAGCGACAGCAGCGTCGCCGACTTGGTCAGCAGCGTGACCTCCAGCCAGTAGTAGTAGTTGGCCGTTGCCAGCAGCAGCAACAGCACGCCAAGCGCGATGATCAGCCGGTGAGCGATGGCAAACCCCAGCGTGATCACCACTACCGCCTGGCTCAGGCCATGGGCCTGCAGCGAGAGCAGCATGACGACGATGGCGGCACCATAGGCCGCCACCCGCACGCGCGGTGCCATGGCGTGCGCCTCGCGCTGGAAGATATGGCGGAGCAGCAGCAACAGCGCCAGCGTGGCCAGCACATCGCCCACCCAGGGCGCCAGCCAGGTCAGCACCCAGCCATCCCGATGAAGCTCCATGAGCAGCGACCGGCCGGAATACTCCATCACCTGAATAGCCAGCAGGCCCAGCAGCAGGCCATGGCCCAGCGCCTGGCACTGGCGCATTCGAGCCGGCCAGCGAAACTCGTTGAGCCACAGCGCCACGGCTACCAGCAGCACCAGGCCGCCGGCGATGGGCGCCGCCGAGAGGCTCTCGCTCAAGGCCATATAGAGCGCCAGGCTCGCGGCCAACGCCGACAGGGCGCGATGGGTAAGGCTC